>NZ_AGSX01000084.1 GCF_000235745.1 Stutzerimonas stutzeri SDM-LAC
GTCCACCGCTTCGAGAACCTGGTAACCGAGCTCTTGCAGCACCTCGACCACCAGCATGCGCACCGCGGCTTCATCCTCGACCACAAGCACAGTTTCGTCGGTCTGGGCGCCGCTGACGGCCACCGGCTTGCTGACTGGCTCTTCGATGTGCGCCATCTGTGTCCGGTTGCGCGGAAGGAACAAGGTGATCAGAGTGCCTTGCCCCGGTGTACTGTCGATGCGCACATGGCCGCCGGTCTGCTTGACGAAGCCATAGACCATCGAAAGCCCAAGGCCCGTCCCCTGGCCGATAGGCTTGGTGGTGAAGAACGGGTCGAACGCTTTTGCTACTACGTCAGCCGGCATGCCTGAACCGTTATCGGCCACGCTGAGCGTGACGTATTCGCCCGGTCCGGGGCCGTCTGGCTGGGACGTGTTGATCTGTACCGAACCGGTTTGAATGATCAGCTTGCCGCCCTCGCTCATGGCATCGCGGGCGTTGATGACAAGGTTAAGCAGGGCGTTCTCGAGCTGGTGCGCATCGGTGTACGCCAACCAGGGGCCTTCCTGCAGGCGGGTGTCAAACTCGATGTGCGCAGCCATGGTGCGGCGCAGCATGTCCTCCATCGACTCGACCAACAGGTTGACGTTCACCGGTTGCGGGTCCAGCGATTGTCGTCGGGCGAATGCCAGCAGCCGGTGGGTCAACGCTGCGGCACGGGTGGCGGAGCTCGCCGCCGCGTCGACATAAAGACCGAGGTCGTTTACCTGGCCGCTGGCGACCCGACGCTGAATCAAGTCGAGGGCGCCCAGCACACCGGTCAGCATGTTGTTGAAGTCGTGCGCAAGGCCGCCAGTCAACTGGCCGATGGCTTCCATTTTCTGCGCGTGGCGCAACGTCTCTTCGGCGCGTTCACGCTCGCCCATTTCCAGATGCAGCAGGTGGTTGATTTCGGCCAGCTCGCGGGTACGCTCGGCAACCCGCCGTTCGAGGTTGTCGTTCAGTTCGCGCAGCGCTTCCTCGGCGGCGACCTGGGCGGTGATGTCGGTGTTGGTGCCGAACCAGCGGGTTACCTGACCGAAGTCGTCGCGAATAGGCACCGCACGCGCGAGGAACCAGCGGTACTGGCCGCTCTTGCCGCGTAGCGGGAAAGTCTCTTCCCAGATCGAGCCGATTGCCACTGCGCGCTTCATCGAGGCGCTGACACGCTCGTGGTGATCGGGATGGTGCACCGAGCGCCAGCCCAAGGCGCGCATGGCTTCCAGCGTGGTGCCGGTGTAGTCGTACCAGCGCTTGTTGTACCAATAGATGCGGCCCGCGGGATCGGCCATCCAGGCGAATTGGCTCATGTTGTCGGCGAGGGTGCGGAACTGCTCCTCGCTGGCGCGCAGTGCACTTTCGGCGCGCATCCGCTCGTCGGCGGTCCAGGCACGGTCAGCGACTTCACGAATAAAGGAGATGTCTTCTTCGGCCCACTGCCGCGGCCGGTCCTGCAGCAGAATCAGGGCAGCGCTGAGGACGCCCTGTTCCTGTAGCGGTACGCAGACCAGGCTTTGAATGCGCCGTAGCCGCAGGCTCGCTGCCTGCGCGGCGGTCCGTGGGTCGTGCAATACGTCTTCGACCACCACCAACTCGTCGTGCTGCAGGTCGTAGATAAAGTCACCGTAGTCGGCAAAGCACATGCGCTCGCTGTAGTCGCCCAGGGCGCCATCGCTCCAGTAACGCTCGACGGTGGCGTGCTGCCCGCCCGGGTCGATCGACAGAAAGGCCGCGCGGGTCACCTGCAATGTGGTGCCCAGCGCTCGCACGGCAGCCGTGACGATGGTGACGCTATCCGGTTGTCCGCGCAGCAGATCGCCCAGCTCCATCAACACCGACTGGCGCTGTTCGGTGATCTGGCGTTCCTGTATCTGCTCTTCGAGCAGCGCATTCATACGCAGCAGTTTCAAGGCAGCGTTGCGCTCGGCAGTAATGTCTCGGGCGGTGCCGAGCAGGCGGACCTTTCCCTCAGTGTCGAGCAGCCGTCGACCGCGGTTGGTCTGCCAGCGGAACTGGTCGTTGCGCTCGTCATAAACCCGGTATTCGAGGTTCAGCTCGCCGCCACCGACGCCGTCGAACGCGTTTCGGAAAGCTCGCAGCAGGGCTTGGCGGTCGTCGGCGTGAACCCGCGCGAGAAACTCCTCAACCGACAGCGCCGGCTCGCTCGGAGCGATCCCTGCGAGCGCCTTCAGCTGTGCATCCCAATGCAGCGAGTTGGTTTCGAGATCGTATTCCCAGATACCGATCGCAGCGATTTCGTTGGCCAGGCTCACGCGCTGTTCGGCTTCGAGCAAGGCCTCGCGCGCACGGGCCCGGTCGGCAGCGGCGCGGATGCGTTCGGCCACTTCGCGCACCAGGGAAATATCGGCCTGGCTCCAAGGGCGTGGCTGCTGGCTGCCAAACAACAGAAAGCCGCAGTTGGCTGTTTGCTGCAGCAGCGGTGCCAGCAGCAGGCTGCGATAGCCGAAATGCTCATGCAGCGCGCCGTAACCGCCATGACAATCAACCTCGTCGAGGAGGTCGTCGAACGGCACGATAAGGCCCTGCGACAAACGTAGACGCAACGGCTGCGCGCAAGCGCCCAGCGTGTAGGTGGCGAGCGGCTTGTCGGGGCCTTGCGTCCAATGTCCATCGACGATCAGGTTATCCAGCTCGTCCAGGTGCCCCTGATAGATGCACTCTGCGCCCATCAGCGGCCCAAGCTGGTCGGCCATGATGTCGGCCAGCTCGATACGGCTACCGCTGTCCTGCAGATGATCGCTGAGTTCGAGCAGGTAGGATTGCTGGGCTTCGCCGCGGGTTCGCTCGCTGATGTCCGTGAAGGTGCAGATAGCGCCTTGCAGCACATTGTCCCGGTACAGCGGGGCGACCCGGTACTCGACTGGCAGGCTGCTGCCATCCGCTCGATAGAACAGCTCGTACTCGATGTGCGCCGGCTCGCCGTTTCTGGCGGTGCGCAGAATCGGGCATTCCTCGAGCGGATAAGGCGAGCCGTCCGGATGGCTATGGTGAATGACCGGGTGCAACTGCCGACCAAGCACTTCTTCCTTGCTGGCGAATCCGAGCAGTTTGACGAATGCCTCGTTGCAGAGGGTCACCAACCCCTGGGTGTCAATGGAATAGAAGCCTTCGCTGGCCGCGTCCAGCAGGCTGCGGGTGAACGCCTCGCTTTCCAGTCGCTTGATCTCCGCCAGGCGCCGCTCGTGGATATCCTGCGCCACCAGTACCCAGTGCAGCAGCCGGCCATCGCGGTCATAGACGGGCGCCCCGCTACCCTGGAACCAGCGCGGGCTGCCGTCGGCTGCAAGCAGCGGTACTTCGAAGCTGCCAGCGTGCCCGGATTTCAAGGCGCCTTGCCATTGCTTCAGCACGGCGTCGCGGTGTTCCGGCGCCACCGCCGGCAGCCAGCCCATGCCGGCCGAGGCTTCGGCACTCAGGCCGGTAAAGTCACACCAGTAGCCGTTGCAGAAGATCAGCTGCCCGTCGGCGTCGCACTGCCAGATGACCTGAGGACTCAAGTCGACAAGCGCCCGGTAGCGCTCTTCGGCTTCGCGAATAGTTGCCTGCTCATGAAGGCGTTCAGTCAGATCACGCAGGATTTGAACGAATCCGAGATGCTGGCCGCGGTTGTCCTTGAGTGGCATCTGCACGCCGCTGGCCCAGAATCGACTGCCGTCCTTGCGCACATGCCAGCGTTCGTTCATCGCCGATCCGTCGCGCGCGGCAATGGCCATTTCCTTCTCAGGCACACCGCTCGCAAGGTCTTCCTCGACATAAAATCGCGATGCCGGGCGGCCGATGGCCTCGTGCGGTTGCCAACCGAGGATGCGTTCGGCGCCCTGATTCCAGCTGGTGATCTGACCCTTGGCGTCAGTGGTGAGAATCGCATAGTCGACGGCGCTGTCGATGATCTGCCGGTTGCACTCGTTGGCTTCACGGTTGCGCCGCAGCTCCAGCAGCGCCATGACCTGACGAGCCAGCGCCTGCAGATGGGCGCATTGGCGCTCCGACAGCTGCCGCGGCTGGCTGTCCAGAACACAGAGGGTGCCGAGCGGCAGGCCATCGGCGGTGCGCAGGACTGCTGCGGCATAGAAGCCGGTCATGCCGTTGGCCAGCGGCTGGCTGCTCAGGTCCTCGATGATCAGTGGTTCGGTGCATTCAATAGCGCGGGAACAGAGCGTTTCGCCTCGAGGGCGGTTGCCGTTCTCGACGTTGACCGAGGCCTTAATCCACTGGCGGTCCTTGTCGACGAACACAATGGCGGCGCTGGGCGTCGCACACAGCTCGGCAGCAAGCAGCACCAGATCGTCGAAGGCTGCCTCGGCGGGGGTGTCGAGGATGCGGTATCGGGCCAGGGCTGCCAGTCGGTCAGCTTCCTTCCAAGTATTGCTAGTGTTTTTCTTCTTCAAAACGTCTGCTCGGCTATCCGTGGCGGCAACGATCTTGGTGTTCCAGGCTGCGGCGACCGAGCGCTTGCAATAGCGAGACAGCGGCGCGAATGCAGGCGGTTGATGCTGTGCAAGATACCTGTGTAGGCCTCTATGGCAAGTAGACCTCGGTCTACGGGCAATCTGCCAGAGCCGTCGGTCTGGTCTTGGGCGGTGGCTCCCAACTCGTCGCGGTAGCTTGGCGTCAGTGCGAATTGGCGGCTGGGTCGGCGGCTTGCAACGCTGCCAGCAGCCGTCGGTCACGATGATAGACGTCGGGGCGATAGCGCGGCAGGCCGCGGCTGTCGGCCTCGGCTGTCCAGTACGCCAGGAGTATAGGCGTGGGCTCTGCCAGCCGGTACTCGTAAGTCTGTCCGGTTTCAAGCAATTGGGCGACGCGCTCGCGCTCGTCTCCACTCAACAACAAGTCGACCAGTTGCATTACCGATTCGACCCTAACGCAGCCCGAACTGAACGTCCGCTGCGAGCGTGCGAACAGGCCTTGGCTAGGCGTGTCGTGCAGGTAGATGGAATAAGGGTTGGCGAAACGGATAACCAGCCGCCCGAGTGGATTGTCTGGCCCGGCGGCCTGGCGCAGCAGGATCCGCCCCGGATTGCTCCAGTCGATCGTAGCCGGATCGAGTACCTGGCCCTGATAGTCGAGTACCTGCATGTTGTGTTGCGCAAGGTAATCCAGGTTTTCGCGGATCTGCGGCAGCTTGTCCTCGCGCAGGATGGTCGGCGGTACCGTCCAGGTCGGGTTGAGGGTGATTCGCGTGACCGTCGACTTTATGGATGGGGTTTGCCGCGTATCACGGCCTACCTGGGTACGTGCTTCCCATCGAGGGCTGTTGTCGCGGATGTAGATCACCCGTCCGCCCGCGATATCGACCAGCAGCGAACGCGGCTCGATGTCAGCGGACAGCCAGCGGAACCGCTCCAGATTGACCCGCAGCTGATTCAGCCGGTCGGTTGGCGTGGCGTTCAGTTCGGTCAGGGTACCGGCGCCGAGAACGCCATCGTCCTGGAGGGCGTGGCGACGCTGAAAAGCCTTGAGCGCGTCCACCAGCGGGGCGCTGTAGCGAACGTCGCTGTCGCCCGGCACGACAGCCGCAGCGGGCAGGTAGCCGTCTGCGCTCAAACGCTGGCGCAGCAGGGGCACACGCGGGTCCGACATGCCTGGGCGCAAAGCCGGACCGGCGGGGATCGGCTGCCACACGGGCACGGGCTGATC
Source organism: Stutzerimonas stutzeri SDM-LAC (assembly GCF_000235745.1). GTDB lineage: Bacteria > Pseudomonadota > Gammaproteobacteria > Pseudomonadales > Pseudomonadaceae > Stutzerimonas > Stutzerimonas stutzeri_H. The sequence continues at coordinate 5,681 of NZ_AGSX01000084.1, forward strand.
ACGCAGTCGCGCATAGGCCTTGCGCAAGTTGTTGTACTGCTCAAGCGACGGACGCGCTTTATTGAAGGCGTGTTCCAGCTGCTTCAGCCCATCGCGGGCTATCGCCATCAGCTGAGCTTCGGCCAGTGCCGTCTCGTCTGCATCAGCGCTGTGCCAGACGGGCTCGATGCGGTCCTGCGACAAGCGGCCTTGCGCCAGGTGACCCAGGGCGGACAGGTAGGCATGGCTGGCCAGTACATCGCTGCAGGCGCGGTGCAGCGGCTCGTCCGTGGCGGTGTGCATCGCCCGACGAATGGTTTCGGGGTGGTAAGTGGCAGGTTCGAGCCCATCGTTCGCCAGCGCTTCGAGCTGTTCCAACAGCGCGTCAATCTGCGCATAAGAGGTCCACAACACCTCGTAGTGCTTGCGCTGGTAAAGCTCGGATAGCCGTGCCAGAGCGGTTGCGTCCAGATCCGACAGAGGCTGGCCGCAGGCATTTGGGAGGTTCTGCAAGACGTCCTGAACGGGCCTGGCGGACTCCGCTACAGGTTCTGCCATCGCCAGCCATGGCGCCAGCAACAGCGTGAAGAACAGGCCCGATGTATGTTTTTTGTACAACACTTCACTCCTGGCGGTCCTGCCGACTGCTAGACTCCGCCGCTGAACAAGCCACGGTGCCTGGGAAAACATGCCCGTTCAGGCTACTAGAACATGATGTATCAGACGACGTGGGAGCGATTCAGGTCCCGTCTGATTTAACTTCGCTACTTTAATTATTGCTTGGACCTGTAGCGAGCAGGGGGCGTCGGTCGGCAGGACGATCGGCATTGGCGCCCGCCGAGGTTAATCTGCAAATGATGGTTTCGCTTCGCCGCCTCTGTCTGGCCGCCGGCTTGCTTGTGTCTATGCCGCTGCTGGCCGCTCCGCCTGCTCATCAGCCGCTGGTGGACAATCTATCCCGCGTGGCGCCGACACTCGATCCCGTGGTGTTGACCCATGCCGTCGCAGCCATGCAGTGCGCTGTGAATCATGGCGCGACGCCGGCTAAACGTTTGGCGGTCATCGATTTCTCCCTGCCTTCATCCGAGCGCCGACTGTGGATTTTCGACCTGCAGCGCGGGCGTTTGTTGCTCAAGGATTTCGTCGCGCACGGCAACGGATCGGGTGAAAACCAGGCCACCCGTTTCTCAAATGTGGAGGGTAGCCACCAGTCGAGTCTCGGTCTGTTCCGCACCGCCGAGAGTTACAGCGGCAAGCACGGCTACTCGCTGCGCATGGATGGCCTCGAGCCCGGCGTGAACGACTTGGCGCGCGAGCGGGCGATCGTCATCCATCCGGCCGACTACGTGAATCCCGCCTGGATCGCGACTCAGGGCCGCATCGGCCGCAGCCAGGGCTGCCCGGCGGTGCGCCCGGAAGTGGCGCGCATGGTGGTCGATAGCCTGAAGGGCGGGCAGTTCATGTTCTCCTGGTATCCGGACCAGCAATGGCTGCAATCGTCGGCCTATCTGAACTGCGAACCGTCGCGGGTCGCGGGGATATTGGCGGCGAGAGAGGGATAGACGGCCGACAAGCGCGCTGGAGGTTCAAAGCTGAACGAAAAACGCGCTCCGAGTAGTCGGGTACGACGTTCCAATCTGCAAGCTGGCGTAGGGTGGATCACGCTCCACCGATCCACCGAACGGAGTTGTCCTGGTGTAAAAAGCGGCGTCCACCCCAGGATCGCCTCCAGCCTGCTTCCTATTTCTGCTCACTCTGCGGCGTGACCCGCAGCACTTCTTCCAGCGTGGTCAGCCCCGCCGCAATTTTCTGCGCGCCCGAGAGCCGCAAGCTGTGCATGCCGTCCTTGAAGGCCTGGCGGCGCAGGGCGATGAGGTCGGTATCGGCAGTGATCAGCGGTTTTATCGCATCGTTGAGCAGCATGATCTCGTAAACACCCGCGCGTCCACGGTAGCCGGTGTCGCGGCATTCGATACAACCAACGGCCTGGTGCGCGTTGCTCGGCAGCGGCGCATTCCAGGGCTTGGTCAACGCCTGCCAGTCATCCGCATCCAACTGCACCGGTGCCTTGCAATGCGGGCACAGCGTGCGCACCAGGCGCTGGGCCATGACGCCCAGGAGCGTCGCGCGCAACAGGTAGTGCGGCACGCCCAGCTCCAGCAGACGGGTGATGGCCGATGGCGCGTCGTTGGTGTGCAGCGTGGAGAGCACCAGATGCCCGGTCAGCGCCGCCTGGATCGCCATCTCGGCTGTCTCCAGGTCGCGAATTTCGCCAACCATGATGATGTCCGGGTCCTGGCGCATCAGCGCGCGCACGCCACTGGCGAAGGTCAGGTCGATGTTGTGCTGCACCTGCATCTGGTTGAAGGCGCCCTCGATCATCTCGATCGGGTCCTCGATGGTGCAGACGTTCACCTCGGGCGTCGCCAGCTGCTTGAGGGTGGTGTAGAGCGTCGTGGTCTTGCCCGAGCCGGTGGGGCCGGTGACCAGGATGATGCCGTTGGGCTGGCCGGTCATGCTCTGCCAGCGGCGCAGGTCCTCGGCGGAAAAGCCCAGCTGATCGAAGCCCTTGAGCAGCACCTCCGGGTCGAAGATTCGCATCACCATCTTCTCGCCGAACGCGGTCGGCAGGGTCGACAGACGCAGTTCCACCTCGCCGCCGTCCGGTGTCTTGGTCTTGACCCGGCCGTCCTGCGGCTTGCGCTTTTCCGCGACGTTCATTCGCCCGAGCGTCTTCAGCCGGCTGACCACCGCCATCGCCACCTGAGGCGGGAACTGATAGACGTTGTGCAGCACGCCGTCGATGCGAAAGCGCACGCTGCCCTGCTCGCGGCGTGGCTCGATGTGGATATCGCTGGCGCGCTGATCGAAGGCGTACTGGAACAACCAGTCGACGATATTGACGATGTGCGAGTCGTTGGCATCCGGCTCCTGGTCGCTGGCGCCGAGGTTGAGCAGCTGTTCGAAATTGCCGGCGCCGCTGACCTTCTGGTCGTTAGCGGTGGCGCCGCTGACCGACTTGGCCAGGCGGTAGAACTCCACGGTGAAGCGCTGCAGGTCGACCGGATTGGCGACGACCCGTTTGATCGGGCGCTTGAGCACGTGGGTGAGGTTGGCTTCCCAGCTCTTCACGAACGGCTGGCTGCTGGCGATGGTCACCGCCGAGCTGTCCACCGCCACGGCAAGGATCTTGTGCCGCTGGGCGAACGCGTAGGACATCAGCGGCGTGACCGCGGCGACGTTGATCTTCAGCGGGTCGATGCGCAGATAGGGTTGTCCGGCCTGTTCAGCGAGCCAGACGGTGAGCGTTTCCAGATCGAGTTTCTTGCCGGGCCGCGCCAAGTCGTCCAGCTGCTGGGCACCCAGGAACTCCAGCGGATGCTGCTGGCTGTTTGCTGAACTGCGCCGCAGGGTCATGCACTGCTCGGCGGTTTCCTGCGACAGTCTCGCCTGGGCGACCAGATCGCGCAGCAAATCGTTGAGGTCGAGAAAGCGGTCCTGGGTGGGCGAGTTCAGCACGGACATGGGGCCCTTCGGTCATGGCGGAGACGAAGACCAAGCTTGCCGTTAAAACCGCGCGTTGTCTGCCTGGCCGGTTCAACTTTGAGGGAGCGGCCGCCTGAAGGTCGGTGGAGGCACCGCCGCTTGATAGCCAGGTTTCTGTGGGTCGGCTTCAGCCCACCAGCGCTCGGGGACGGGCATCGCCCAGCGTAACTGGGCGGTTTGCGGTAACCGGTGGGCTAGAACCAGCGTACGCTAGGCGCCGGCCTCGCTATTTGATCAGCAACTTCCAAGGCTTGAGCGTCCAGACCACGCGCGCCTGTTCCACGCGTGCGTCGAGCAGCTCGTCATCCAGTGGCTGTCCTGCCAGTTCGTACAGCTTGGCCAGCTCGCCGTAGAGGCGGTCGACCTCCGGCAGCTCAAGCGTGGTGCGGGCCAGGTGCAGCCAGACCAGCAGCCGTTCCATGCGCGGCCGCTGTTCGGCGAGGTCTTCGGGCTGTTGCTGGTAGCGCAGCAATTGCAATGCCTCGGCTTCCTCGCCCAGCAGGCGTGGCAGCCAGTTGCCCAGCTCGGCAGCGCCCTGGCGGTTGCCCCGGTTGTTGCGATTGGCCGTCCAGCCGCGCCGCAGCAGCCAGAGTGATGCATTCAGCGAGAACAGGCCCCAGCGTGGCTCGGCCAATTCAGCGGCAAACTGCTCAGGCGCTGCCTGGCGTACGCTTTCGTCGTCGCGTCCGACTTCGACCTGCGGGCGCCAGTCCTGGATCAGTGCGTCGAGTTGCTCGCGCAGCTCACGGCTGGTGGCGCGCGGTGCGGCCTGACCGAGGCTGCCGAGCAGGGCGCGCAGCTCGACCAGTTGCTGCAGCCATTCGCCCAGCAGTTTCCAATGGCCATTGAAGCGGTACTGCTCGGCCAACCGTTGGCTATTGCCCAACAGTTGCCAGGCCAGCGCGGCAAAGGCGTCGTCCAGCGGCATGCTCGCTTCAAGCAACGGTGCTGGCACGCTCAGCGAATAGCTGTCGGCGTCATACAGGCGGTAGCCGCGCTCGGCTTTGCTGATGTCGCAGGGCATCAACGGCAGATCGGCGGCCAACTCGGCGGCCAGTTCCAGCAGGGCCTCGGGTTCGCCCTGGCGCAGTTCCAGCTCCAGCTCGCAGATTTCCTCGCTCTGCTTGCCGACTACGACCTTGCCCAGGTCCAGCGCCGCTTCGATAACCACCTTGGCCTTGCCGCGGCCCCAAGCGATTTCCGCCTTCTCGCGGACGAAGTCGGTGGTGAAGATCGGCTTCAGGGTCTTCTTGTCCAGATCGGCCAGGCTGGCGGGCCAGCAATCGTCGGCCAGTTTCTTCAGGTCCAGCTTGGCCTTGTCCAGGTACCAGTCCCACTCGTTGCGTTCGGACAACCCAGCCACGCTCTGGCCACGGCTTTTCAGGGTCTGGATAAACTGATCACCATCGCGGCGCAGGCGCAGCGCGACTTTCGCCTGAGCCAGGTCGCGCTCGGGCGTGTCGAAATATTGATTGAACAGTTCATGCCGTTGCCAGCCGCCCTTGTTGCGCTTTTTCAACAGCGGATGGTCGCGTAGCGCTGCCAGGGTTTCGCGACTGGCGCGCAGTTTGATTTCGGTTTCTTTCTGCATGGTGCCGAGATGATGCCTATGTTTGGTGTGTGACCTATGTCACTTGGTAGCGGCCCTTTGAGGTCATCCGTATACTTGCCGCCTTCTAAAGCCGGGGTGTTCCCTATGCCAATCAATCCTTTCGTCAGCCTGTTCGGACGTTCGCCTATCGGGCCGATGCAACAGCACATGGCCAAGTCTCATGAATGTGCCGCCAATCTGGTGCCGCTGTTTCAAGCGATCACGGCCGAAGACTGGGAACGCGTCGAACAGATCCAGAAAGAGATGGCCCGACTGGAAAACGAGGCCGACAAGCTCAAGAAGAGCGTCCGTCAGCACCTGCCTAAAAGCCTGTTTCTGCCGGTTCCGCGCTCGGATCTGCTGGAGCTGCTGAGTGTACAGGACAAAATTGCCAACCGTGCCAAGGACATCGCCGGGCTGATGCTGGGCCGTTGCATGGCCATTCCGCCGGCGCTGCAGCCGGAAATGATGGCCTTCGTGCAGCGCAGTGTCGACGCCAGCTGTCAGGCGCTCAAGGCGCTCAAGGAGCTGGATTCATTGCTGGAAACCGGTTTCGCCGGACGTGAAGCCACCTTGGTGGAAAAGATGGTCGAAGAGCTCGAAGAAATCGAGCGCGAAACCGACCGCATGCAGATCACGGTGCGCCGTGCCCTGTTCAAGCTGGAAAAGGAATTGCCTCCAGTCGACGTAATGTTCCTCTACAAGATCATCGAATGGATCGGTGACGTAGCTGACCGTGCCGAGCGAGTCGGCAACCGTCTGGAACAATTGTTGGCGCGCTGAGGCGCCAGCGTCTTTTCTGGTTCAACAGGTAATTCCTTATGTCCTTTATCGCGGAATACGGCTTCGTACTGCTGGTGCTCGCCTGCGCTTTCGGTTTCTTCATGGCCTGGGGCGTAGGCGCCAATGACGTAGCCAATGCCATGGGTACCTCGGTGGGCTCCCGGGCGCTGACCATCAAGCAGGCCATCATCGTGGCCATGGTCTTCGAGTTCTGCGGCGCTTATCTAGCCGGTGGTGAAGTCACCGAGACCATCAAGAACGGCATCGTCGACGCGGAAGTCATATCCCCGGACCTGATGGTGCTGGGCATGATGTCGGCGCTGCTGGCAGCCGGCACCTGGCTGATGATCGCCACCATGAAAGGCTGGCCGGTTTCCACCACCCATTCGATCATCGGCGCGGTGATCGGCTTTGCTGCGGTGGGTGTGTCCACCGATGCGGTGCACTGGGACGCCATCGGCCCCATCGTCGCCAGCTGGGTGGTGACGCCGATGCTCTCCGGCATCGTTGCCTTTGGCCTGTTCATGAGCGTACAGAAGCTGATCATCAATACCGATGAACCCTTCCTCAACGCCAAGCGTTTCGTGCCGCTGTACATGTTTATGACCGGCTTCATGGTCGCGCTGATGACGGTCACCAAGGGCCTCAAGCACGTTGGCCTGACGCTGAGCGGCGGTCAGGGCATCCTCCTGGCGTTCGCCATCGGTGTATTGGTGGCGCTGATCGGTGTTGCGTTGCTGTCGCGGATCAAGGTCGACGAAGTTGCCGACCGGGGCTTTCACTATGCCAGCGTGGAAAAGGTCTTCGCTGTCCTGATGATCTTCACCGCCTGCGCCATGGCGTTCGCCCACGGCGCCAACGACGTCGCCAATGCGGTGGGCCCGCTGGCCGCCGTGGTTGGGGTCATTCAGTCGGGCGGCGCGGCCGAGATCGCCGCCAAGTCGGCGGTGCCGGGCTGGGTGTTGCTGTTGGGCGCTGTCGGTATCGTCATCGGCCTGGCCACCTACGGCTACAAGGTGATCGCCACCATTGGCAAGGAAATCACCGAGCTGACCCCCAGTCGTGGTTTTGCAGCCGAGCTTGCGACCGCCACCACCGTTGTCGGTGCGTCCGCTATCGGCCTGCCCGTCTCCACCACCCATACGCTGGTCGGCGCGGTCCTCGGTATCGGCATTGCGCGTGGTATCGGTGCGCTCAACCTCGGCGTGGTCGGCTCGATCTTCATGTCCTGGCTGATCACCCTGCCGGCCGGTGCAATCCTTTCGATCATCTTCTTCACCATCCTCAGGGCGATCTTCGCCTGATCTGCCCGTCGCCGCAGTTTTTACCCCGACGGTAAAGCTGCGGCGGCGCGTTTCATGTTTCACTGGGTGCCTTCTCTTCCCCGTCTTTCAGGAGGCTGCCGGTGCCCATCCCCTCGCTTAAAGACCAGTTCGCCGCGCTTGTTGCCGCGCCTTCGGTGAGTTGCACCCAGGCTCATTGGGATCAGAGCAATCGCCCGGTCATCGACCTGCTTGCAGGTTGGCTGAGCGATCTCGGCTTTGCCTGCGAAGTACAGGAGATCACTCCCGGCAAGTTCAATCTGCTGGCCAGTCTTGGCAGCGGGCCCGGCGGCCTGGTGCTCGCCGGGCATAGCGATACCGTGCCCTTCGACGCCGAGCTGTGGACCGCCGAGCCGCTGCGTCTGCGCGAAGCCGATGACCGCTGGTACGGCCTCGGCGTCTGCGACATGAAAGGCTTCTTCGCGCTGGTCATCGAGGCGGTGCTGCCGTTGCTCGACAAGCCGTTCCGCCAACCGCTGCTGATTCTTGCCACCTGCGATGAGGAAAGCTCCATGTCCGGTGCCCGTGCGCTGGCCGATGCCGGGCGGCCGCTGGGACGGGCGGCGGTGATCGGCGAGCCGACGGGCCTACGCCCGGTGCGTTTGCACAAAGGCATCATGATGGAAGGCATCGAAATCCACGGGCAGAGCGGGCACTCGTCCAATCCGGCTTATGGACACAGCGCCCTGGAGGCCATGCATGAGGTGATGAGTGAGCTGATCGCGCTGCGCCGGGAATGGCAGCACCAGTACAACAACCCGTTGTTCGACGTGCCACAACCGACGCTGAACCTCGGCTGCATCCACGGCGGCGACAACCCCAACCGTATCTGCGGCGAATGCGCGCTGGAATATGATCTGCGGCCCCTGCCGGGGATGGAGCCTGATCAGCTACGCGATGCAATTGCTGAGCGCCTGCGGCCGGTTGCGGACAAGCATCAGGTGAAGATCGATCTGGCGCCGCTGTTCCCCAGCGTGCCGGCCTTCGATCAGCCGGCCGATACCGAGCTGATCAAACTGGCCGAACGCCTCACCGGCCATGTCGCCGAGGCGGTGGCCTTTGCCACCGAAGCGCCTTATCTTCAGCAGCTTGGCTGCCAGACGCTGGTGCTCGGCCCGGGTGATATCGCCTGCGCCCACCAGCCGGACGAGTACCTTGACCTGGACCGAATCGAACCCACCGTGAGGGTGTTGCGCACAATGATCGAACACTATTGCCTGCAACCGGGCCGAGGATAGGAGCGGGCCTGGCGACCTGATCGCAGCGCCAACCTGCTCCCTGTACTTTCCATACTCGACCCGGCTACCGGACTGAATAAAGCTGTTATCTAAGGCTTGCGCAATGCACAACTACGTCACCTGGCTTCGCGACTCATCGCCCTATATCAACGCGCACCGTGACCGCACTTTCGTGGTCATGCTGCCCGGCGATGGTCTGGAAGATCCCAATTTCGCCAACATCGTCCACGACCTGGTGCTGCTGCACAGCCTCGGCGTGCGGCTGGTGCTGGCGTTTGGCTCGCGTCCGCAGATCGAGGCGCGACTGGCCGCACGGGGTATCGAACCGCGCTTTCACCGTGACCTGCGGATCACCGACGCGGCCACCCTGGAATGCGTGATCGATGCCGTCGGGCATATGCGCATCGCCCTTGAAGCCCGGCTGTCGATGGACATGGCAGCCTCGCCGATGCAAGGCGCTCGGCTGCGTGTGGCCAGTGGCAACTTCATCACCGCGCGACCCATCGGTGTTCACGACGGGGTCGACTATCAGCACACCGGCGAGGTGCGTCGTGTCGACCGCAAGGGCATCGGCCGGCTGCTGGACGAACGCACCATCGTGCTGCTTTCGCCGCTGGGATATTCCCCGACCGGTGAAATCTTCAACATTGCCTGTGAAGACATCGCCACCCGCGCCGCCATTGATCTGGAAGCCGACAAACTGGTGCTCTATGGCTCCGAGCGCGGCTTGCGCGATGAAAGCGGCAAACTGGTGCGCGAGCTGCGCCCACCGCAGATTCCGGCCTACCTCGAGCGTCTCGTCGGAACCTATCAGGCCGAACTATTGGATGCCGCCGCGCAAGCCTGCAAAGGCGGCGTGCGCCGCAGCCACGTGATCAGCTATGCCGAGGACGGCTCGCTGCTCAACGAGCTGTTCACCCGCGACGGCGGTGACGGCACCCTGGTGACGCAGGAGCAGTTCGAGCAGCTGCGCGAGGCAACCATCGAGGACGTCGGCGGGTTGATCGACCTGATTACGCCGCTGGAAGAGCAGGGCATTCTGGTGCGCCGATCGCGTGAAGTGCTGGAGCGCGAGGTCGAACAGTTCAGCATTGTCGAGCGCGACGGCCTGATCATTGCCTGCGCGGCACTCTATCCGATCGCCGATTCAGACTCCGGTGAGCTGGCCTGCCTGGCGGTCAATCCGGAGTACCGACACGGTGGCCGTGGTGACGAGCTGCTCGAACGCATCGAGGCACGGGCCAGGGCGTTAGGTCTGAAAACTCTGTTCGTGCTCACCACCCGCACGGCGCACTGGTTCCGCGAGCGTGGCTTCGAGCCCAGCGGTGTCGAGCGGCTGCCGGCCGCACGGGCCTCGCTTTATAACTTCCAGCGCAACTCGAAGATTTTCGAAAAAGCGCTCTGAGGCATACCTGTCAGCCAAGGACAGAAGTGCGAGTGGGAGCGGTCTTGACCGTGAATGGCGGTGCGTCAGAGCCCGGGTTGTTCGCGGTCAAGACCGCTCCCACAAGACCGCTCCCACAAGACCGCTCCCACAAGACCGCTCCCACAAGACCGCTCCCACGAGCCGCTTCACGCAGCGCCGGCGCAGGGCGGGTGAAACCCACTGAGGCAATTCACTCCACCACCGGTCGGCGCCGCGCCACGTGCGGCGAAGATTGGGGCGATGTTTCCCGCAAGGGGATGGCTAAAGCACACCCCACTGTCCATGCTGAGTCGCAACCAGCAACCAGCAACCAGCAACCAGCAACCAGCAACCAGCAACCAGCAACCAGCAACCAGCTACAGCTGGGTCAGGCTGCGCTGGTAGTCCTCGACGAAGCTGTCGAAGTCCTGGGTATCTGCCGCTTCCATCTCCGCCTGCTGCGCCAGCGAGCTGCGCGCCGCTTCATCGAACCAGCCCATGTCGGCGTCCGACAGCGCTCGGCTACGGAAGTCTTCGGCGTGCTGGCGGGTCTGACGCAGCGCGAACTGGCTGAAGCTTTCGCTGTTGCGCTGCAGCGCCTCGAGTACGCGGGCCGAAGGTGTCAGGCTGCTGTCGGCCACCTTGGCCTGTTGCGCGGCGATGGCGCGAGCATGCTCGTCACCGCCACGGCTGCGGTCCAGTAGTTCGGCGACCTGGCCGATTTGCTCCACCAGTTCGCTCGCCCATTGCTGCAGGCTGACGGCTTCACCGCAGCGCCGCAGCTCAAGCCCGGGTTTGCGCCCTTCCTTGACGACTTTGAGGAAGTTGTCACTGCTGGTCCGGCATTCGCCCTCAATCAGGCAAGGGCTCTGCTGCAATGTGCAGAACAGCAAAAAGGCATCGAGGAAGCGCGCTTCGCTGACGTCGATGCCCAGCGGCAGGAAGGGGTTGATGTCCAGGCAGCGCACCTCGATGTACTGAATGCCGCGCGAGCGCAGCGCATGCAGCGGGCGCTCGCCGGTGTCCGTCACGCGCTTGGGGCGGATGTTCGAGTAGTACTCGTTTTCGATCTGCAGCACGTTGGTATTGAGCTGCTGCCAGTTGCCCTCGGCGTCCTTGATGCCCAGCGCGGCGTACTCGGGGTAGGGCGTCGAGACCGCCTTGTGCAGGCTGCTGGTGTAGCTCGGCAGGTCGTCATAACAGGGCGTCAGGCCGGCCTGGGCGTTGCTCTGGTAGCCCAGATCGCTCATGCGCAGACTGGTGGCCCAGGGCAGATACAGCGTGTCGTCATCGAGCACCTCAAGCTGGTGCGAGCGGCCACGCATGAAGCTCGCGTCCAGCGCTGGCGAGGCGCCGAACAGGTACATCAGCAGCCAGCTGTAGCGGCGGAAGTTGCGGATCAGCGCAATGTAGCGAGAAGACTGGTACTCCTGCGCGGATCGCTGGTCGCCGTCGTCGGCCTGCAACGTCGCCCACAACGCCTCCGGCAGCGAGAAGTTGTAGTGAATGCCGGCGATGCACTGCATGGTCTTGCCATACCGAAGGGCCAGGCCCTGGCGGTACACATACTTGAGCCGGCCGATATTGGAGCTGCCGTATTCGGCAATCGGAATCCGTGGCTCTTCCGGCAGCTGGCCCGGCATTGACGGGCTCCAGAGGAATTCGTCGCCCAGCTTGCTGTAGGTGTAGCGATGAATGGCGTCCAGCTCGGTCAGCGTCTTTTGCGGATCGGTTTCGGTGCCGGTGATGAACTCGAGCAGCGCTTCGGAATAGTCGGTGGTGATCTTCGGATGCGTCAGCGCTGACCCCAGTGCGCGAGGATGCGGCGTCAGCGCCAGTTGTCCATCGTTGTCGACGCGCAGGCATTCACGCTCGATCCCATGCAGGCATTGCGAGAGCAGCGACAGGTTGTGGTGCTCGGCCAGCAGCGCCAGGCGGTGGGAGAGAAGATCGCTCAATTGGGAATTCCTTCACGCATCAGTCGGCACAATATGGGGGTGGATCGAACGCTCTACAAGAGGCCGTTAGCCTTGGACCGCGCACCGCTGCGGAGCGTTTCGGCGGGCCCGGCCTTTCGGATTGCCCTGGGCCGCGCACCGACGTCAGCAAGGCCCAGCCATTGCCTAGGTGCGACTTCACCACATCGGGCTCTGCACCACCGCGAGGATCTGATCGCCAATCGCTCCTGGGCTGCGACCCGATGACTCACATGACCGAAAAGGTCGCCTGCGCCTTGGCTATCAGCTTTTTACCCTGGTGGACGTCAGCCTCGATCACCTGCGTGCGCCGCCCGCCATGCACCACCCAGGCGCGGCAGGTCAGCTCGCCTTCGGTCACCGGGCGAATATAGTTGACCTTGCATTCCAGAGTGACGCTGTTGGGCTCGCCGCCGTTGAGGCTGTGGCTGGCCTGGCCCATGGCGGTATCGATCAGCGAGAACAGCGCGCCGCCGTGCAGCTTGCCATGCAGGTTGCGCAAACCATCGTGCATCACGAGGCGCAGCAGCGCCTCGCCGTCTGCGGCCTTGATGATTTCCAGGCCCAGCAGTCGCCCGAAGGCGCTGCTGCTGCCCACTGCTTCGACTTCGCGCACCTTATTTCCTCAGGTTCTTGGCGTTGGCGAACAGCGTGGCCATGGCGTTGTTGGCCGGTGCCGGCTTGGCTTCCGGCTTGGCCGGCTTGCGCTCGCCGCGCGCCTGGCTGCCTCGGTTGTTGCCACCGCCGCGCATGTTGTCGGCCTTCTCGCCAGGCGTGTCGCTCATGCGCATGGACAGACCGACGCGCTTGCGCGGGATATCCACTTCCATGACCTTGACCTTGACGATATCGCCGGCTTTGACCACTTCATACGGGTCTTTGACGAACTTCTCCGACAGCGCCGAGATGTGTACCAGACCATCCTGATGCACGCCGATGTCGACGAAGGCACCGAAGTTGGTCACGTTCGTTACCACCCCTTCGAGCACCATGCCGGGCGTCAGGTCGCTGAGCTTTTCCACGCCTTCCTGGAACTCGGCGGTCTTGAACTCGGGGCGCGGGTCACGACCGGGTTTTTCCAGTTCCTGAAGAATGTCGCTGACGGTGACCAGGCCGAAGCTTTCGTCGGTGAACTGCTTCGGGTCCAGGCGCTTGAGGAAGGCCGAGTCGCCAATCAGCGAGCGGATGTCGCGGCCTGTGTCGGTGGCGATGCGTTTGACCAACGGATAGGTTTCCGGGTGAACGGCCGAGGCGTCCAGCGGGTTGCTACCGTTCATCACGCGGAGGAATCCAGCGGCCTGTTCGAAGGTCTTGTCGCCGAGGCGCGGCACCTTCTTCAGTTCACTGCGCGCGTTGAACGCGCCGTTTGCATCACGGTAGGCGACGATGTTCTGTGCCAGCGTGGTGTTCAGGCCGGAGATGCGCGCCAGCAGCGCCACCGAGGCAGTGTTGACGTCGACGCCGACGGCGTTCACGCAGTCTTCGACCACGGCATCGAGCGAGCGCGCCAGCTTGAGCTGGGAGACGTCGTGCTGATACTGGCCAACGCCGATAGCCTTGGGCTCGATCTTCACCAGTTCGGCGAGCGGGTCCTGCAGACGGCGGGCGATGGAAACGGCTCCGCGGATCGAGACGTCCAGATCCGGAAATTCCTTGGCCGCCAGTTCCGAGGCCGAATACACCGAGGCGCCCGCTTCGGACACCATTACCTTGGTCAGCTTCAGGCCCGGCACCGCTTTGATCAGGTCGGCAGCCAGTCGGTCACTTTCGCGGCTGGCCGTGCCGTTGCCAATGGCGATCAGGTCGACGTTGTGCTTGGCGCAGAGTTTGGCCAGCACGGCCAGCGTGCCGTCCCAGTCGTTGCGCGGCGCGTGCGGGTAGACGGTGGCAGTGTCCAGCAGCTTGCCAGTGGCATCGACCACTGCCACCTTGCAGCCGGTGCGCAGACCCGGGTCAAGGCCAAGGGTGGCGCGAGGACCAGCCGGCGCGGCCAGCAGCAGATCGTGCATGTTGCGGGCAAACACGCCGATGGCATCGTCCTCGGCCTTGTCGCGCAGCTCGCCGAGCAGATCGGTTTCCAGATGGGTGTAGAGCTTGACCTTCCAGGTCCAGCGCACCACTTCGCCCAGCCACTTGTCTGCCGCGCGACCGCGATTGGCGATGCCGAAACGCTCGCCGATCATCACTTCGCCCGGATGCATGGTCCCGGGCGTCTCGTCGCCCACCTTCAGGCTCACGCTCAGCACGCCTTCGTTGCGGCCACGGAAGATCGCCAGCGCACGGTGCGACGGCACGCTCTTGAGCGGCTCGTCATGTTCGAAATAGTCGCTGAACTTGGCGCCTTCGTTCTCCTTGCCCGGCACCAGCCGCGCGCTGAGCGTGGCGTTGTGGGTGAGAAAGTCGCGCAGCTTGGCCAGCAGGTCGGCATCTTCGGCGAAGCGCTCCATGAGGATGTACTTGGCGCCTTCGAGCACCGCTTTGACGTCGGCGAAGCCCTTGTCGGCATCGACGAAGCGAGTGGCTTCGGTTTCGGGATTGAGCTGTGGGTCAGCGAAAATCGCATCGGCCAACTCGCCAAGGCCGGCTTCCAGGGCAATCTGGCCCTTGGTGCGGCGCTTCTGCTTATAGGGCAGGTAGAGGTCTTCAAGGCGAGTCTTGGTATCGGCAAGGTCGATCTCGCGCTTGAGCTCTGGCGTCAGCTTGCCCTGCTCTTCGATGCTGGCGAGGATCGACGCGCGGCGGTCATCCAGCTCGCGCAGATAACGCAGGCGCTCTTCGAGTAGGCGCAGCTGCGTATCGTCGAGGCTGCCGGTGACTTCCTTGCGGTAACGGGCAATGAAGGGCACGGTCGAGCCCTCGTCGAGCAACGCCACGGTGGCGGCAACCTGTTGCGGGCGCACGCCCAGTTCAGCGGCGAGGCGGGAGTTGATGCTGTCCATGAACCTACCTGGGTCAGTCAAACCATGCAGGCCGGGCCTGCGCGAAAGGGCGCGATTATAAGGGCAGCGGCAGGCTTGAGGCGGGCAGTCTGACGAAAAAGCTGGTTGCTAGGCTGCCGACTCATTCCTTCGGCGCTCGGCTTCCCGCCGCAAAATCTGCTAACAATGGCTTCCAGTTGCATTTATCCACTGCGCGCATAATGCGCCGTCGATCATTCGGGGAGTTTCCATGAGCAGCACTGCGCCCGCCAACGAAGGCGAAAAGATCCTGATTGTTGACGATGACGCCCGTTTGCGGCGTCTGCTCGAGCGGTTTCTTGATGAGCAGGGCTATCGTGTGCGAACCGTGGAAAGTGCCGAACAGATGGATCGTCTGCTTAGCCGCGAGCTGTTTCATCTGGTGGTACTGGACCTGATGATGCCCGGCGAAGATGGCCTCTCCGCGTGCAGCCGGCTGCGCACGGGCGGCAATCAGATTCCCATCATCATGCTCACTGCCAAAGGTGATGAGGCCAGCCGCATTCATGGGCTGGAGCAGGGCGCCGACGACTACCTGGCCAAGCCGTTCAATCCACGCGAGTTGCTGGCGCGGATTCGGGCCGTCCTGCGTCGCCAGGCACCACAGGTGCCGGGTGCGCCGGGCAGCGACGACGAGACCGTCACCTTTGGCGACTACGAGCTGTTCCTCGGCACCCGCGAGCTGAAGAAGGGTAACGAGGTGCACATGCTCACCACCGGCGAGTTCGCGGTGCTCAAGGCCCTGGTCCAGCACGCCCGCGAGCCGCTGACCCGTGACAAGCTGATGAATTTGGCCCGCGGTCGTGAGTGGGATGCGCTGGAGCGCTCCATCGACGTGCAAATTTCCCGACTGCGCCGGCTGATCGAACCGGATCCGTCCAAACCGCGCTACATCCAGACCGTCTGGGGTGTGGGTTACGTATTCGTGCCAGATGGCAACAAGTGAAGCCGCAAGCTCCAGGTTTCAAGCTGCAAGCAGAAGCGCAAAGGCACTGCGGCCAGGTGCCTTTCTTGCAGCTTTTAACTTGAGGCTTGGGGCTAGATGAAAACTCCGCTCTGGTTCCCGCAAAGCTTCTTCGCTCGCACCCTGTGGATGGTGCTGATCGTCGTGCTGTTCTCCAAGGTGCTGATGCTCGTGTACCTGATGATGAACGAGGACGTGATGGTCGATCGTCAGTACAGCCACGGCGCGGCGTTGACTCTGCGCGCCTACTGGGCGGCCGACGAGGAGAACCGCAAGCGTATTGCTGATGCGGCCGGGCTGCAGCGGGTCAGTGCCGAGGAAGTGCCGCCCAGCGAGTACCACTGGCCCTACACCGAAATCTTCCAGCGACAGATGCAAACCGAACTGGGTGAGAACACCGAAGTGCGCGTGCGTATCCAGCCGCAGACGGCGATCTGGGTACGTGCGCCGGAGCTCGGCCCTGACTGGCTGCAGGTGCCGCTGTACGCCTATCCGCTGCGCGGGCAACGGATCTGGAGTGTGCTCGGCTGGTTTCTCGGGATTGGGTTGTTGTCCACCGCGGCGGCGTGGATCTTCGTCAGCCAGCTCAACCTGCCGCTCAAGCGCCTGGTCTACGCGGCGCGGCAGATCGGCAAGGGGCGCAGCGTGCGCTTGCCCATCAGCGACACGCCGAGCGAGATGACCGAGGTCTATCGCGCGTTCAACCAGATGGCCGAGGACGTCGAGCAAGCCGGCCGCGAGCGCGAGCTGATGCTGGCCGGCGTTTCCCATGACCTGCGCACGCCGCTGACACGTTTGCGGCTGTCCCTCGAACTGATGACCAGCGATGCCGAGCTGACCGAAGACATGGTTCGCGATATCGAGGACATGAACGCGATCCTCGACCAATTTCTCGCCTTTGTCCGCGACGGCAGTGACGAGCCGGTGGAAAGTGTCGATCTGGGTGAGCTGGTGCGTGAAGTCGTGGCGCCCTACAACCAGTACGGAGAAAGCGTTCGCCTGTGTGTCGAGCCGATGCCGCAGCTGGCGTTGCGGCGGGTTTCGATCAAGCGGCTGCTGGTCAATCTGATCGAAAATGCGTTGCGCTACGGCGGACATGCGGTCGAGGTTGCCGCCCATGTCTCGGGCGACAGTAACGCGCCCTATGTGGTCCTCAGCGTGCTCGACCGAGGTGCCGGTATCGATCCGCGGGAGCTCGGCGAGATATTCAATCCCTTCATCCGCGGCGACAAGGCTCGTGGCGGGCAGGGCGCCGGCTTGGGGTTGGCGATCGTCAAGCGGATCGCTTCGCAACATGGCGGGGTGATCGAGTTACGCAACCGCGAAGGTGGCGGGCTGGAAGCGCGGGTCAGCCTGCCATTGGGGTTGTTGTTGCCGAGGGACGCGATAAAGCCATAAGCGCCGATAAGAGCGCTTGAGGCTGGAAAGCTTGACGAAGGTTTAGCGCTAGCTCACACGCTGCTCAGCCTTCAGCCTTCAGCCTTCAGCCTTCAGCCTTCAGCCTTCAGCCTTCAGCCTTCAGCCTTCAGCCTTTCCCCTTCGTCCGTGTCAGGTGCGGGCCGGCGTTCTTTTCCAGGTACTGGATGATCAGCCCGGCCACATCCTTGCCAGTGGTTTCTTCGATGCCGGCCAGACCCGGCGAGGAGTTCACTTCCATCACCAGCGGGCCATGGTTGGAGCGCAGGATATCGACACCGGCGACGCTGAGCCCCATCACCTTGGCCGCGCGGATGGCGGTCATCCGTTCTTCCGGAGTGATCTTGATCAGGCTGGCGGTGCCGCCGCGGTGCAGGTTGGAGCGGAATTCGCCGGGCTTGGCCTGACGCTTCATGGCGGCGATTACCTTGTCGCCGACGACGAAGCAGCGGATGTCCGCACCGCCGGCTTCCTTGATGTATTCCTGCACCATGATGTCCTGCTTGAGGCCCATGAAGGCTTCGATCACCGATTCGGCGGCGGTGGCGGTTTCGCACATGACCACGCCAATGCCCTGGGTGCCTTCGAGCACCTTGATCACCAGCGGCGCGCCGTTGACCATCTGGATCAGGTCGGCGATGTCATCCGGTGAGTGAGCGAAGCCGGTCACCGGCAGGCCGATGCCCCGGCGCGACAACAATTGCAGCGAGCGCAGCTTGTCCCGCGAGCGGGCGATGGCCACCGATTCATTCAGCGGAAACACGCCCTGCATTTCGAACTGGCGCAGCACGGCGCAGCCATAGAACGTGACCGAGGCGCCGATCCGCGGAATCACCGCGTCGAAGCCTTCCAGAGGGCGGCCGCGGTAGTGGATCTGCGGCTTGTGGCTGGCGATGTTCATGTAGGCGCGCAGCGTGTCGATGACGACCACCTCATGGCCACGTTGCTGGCCGGCCTCCACCAGACGGCGGGTCGAATACAAACGTGGATTGCGCGACAGCACGGCGATTTTCATTGGGCACCGGGAGAGGTAAGAGTCTGGGGTTTTTCCTGCACGTAGGTGCGTGCGGGGTCGACCAGCCATTTGCCATCCATCAGGGCTTTTGATCCCAACAGCAGGCGATAGCGCATGGTCTTGCGACAGGTTAGGGTAAATTCCACGGGCCACAGATGCGTGCCCAGCGCCAGCAGTGTGCGAACTACATAGCGGGTCTGCACATGGCCGTTGGAGCTTTTTATCGTCTTGCGTGCGATGACCGGCGCCTCGCAGCGATGGCGTCGCTGTACGAGCGTGCCGAGGTGTGCGGTAAAGCGAACCCAGCGCTTGCCGCCGCGTTCGAATTCGCTGATATCGGTGGCATGCAATGCGGACGTGCTGGCCCCGGTATCGATCTTTGCGCGCAGGCCGACCACACCGAGCTCGGGCAGGGCGATCCATTCGCGCAAACCGATGATTGTCTGGAGGTCGGGACTGTTCAAAAAGTGTATCCAGTAAATTTCCGCGCATTCTAGACAGGCTGCATGACAACCGCATCTCCCTGTTCCAACCTATGACAACGAGACGCCAGACAGAGTTGAATGATGAGTGAGAAAGATGACGGCAAGGTCCGTCTGGACAAGTGGCTGTGGGCGGCACGTTTCTTCAAGACACGGGCGCTGGCAAAGGCGGCCATCGAGGGTGGCAAGGTGCACTGCCGCGGTGAGCGGTGCAAGCCAAGCAAGGAGCCGAAGCTTGGCGAAGAGCTGGTGATTCGTGCGGGCTTCGATGAGCGCACGGTGGTGATCCGTGCGCTGTCGGCGGTGCGCAAGGGCGCGCCTGAGGCGCAACTGCTCTATGAAGAAACGGCCGAAAGCCTGTCCCGCCGCGAAAGCGCCGCCGCCATGCGTAAAGCCGGAAGCCTGGGTGTGGAAACCGACGGTAAACCCAGTAAGAAGCAACGCCGCGCCTTGCAGCGCTTTCGTTCCGACGCCGGTTGAATGCGCCTGGTTGGACGGTCGCCACTTTCACCCTAGAATGCGGTCCCTTCTCTCAGGCACCGGCAAAACGTAAGGCTCGCCGAGCCCCGCGTCGTCTTACCGGCCTGATCGCCCACCTGCTCTGGTCATGCCCATGCTCGATACCGATTACACCCAACGCTTTCTCTTCGATGACACCGACGTGCGCGGCGAATGGGTCGGGCTTGAGCGCAGCTATGCCGAGGTCCTGGCCAAGCACAGCTACCCGGAACCGGTCGCTCAGTTACTCGGCGAACTCCTCGCCGCAGCGGCGTTGCTGGTCGGCACATTAAAGTTCGATGGTCTGATGGTGTTGCAGGCGCGTTCTTCCGGGGCGGTGCCGCTGCTGATGGTCGAATGTTCCAGCGATCGGGAAGTGCGCGGCATTGCCCGTTATGACGAGGCGCTACTGACACCCGGTGCGACCTTTTCGGAACTGATGCCCGATGGCGTTATGGCGATGACCATCGACCCGGCCAACGGGCAGCGGTACCAGGGCATTGTTGCGCTCGACGGTGTGACTCTGGCCGATAGCCTGTCCAACTATTTCGCTTCCTCGGAGCAGCTGCCGACGCGCTTCTGGTTAGCCGCCGACGGGCGTCGCGCCTGTGGCATGTTGCTGCAACAGTTGCCGGCCGATCGGATCCGCGACGGCGAAGAGCGTGAAGCCAGCTGGCAGCATCTGCGGACCCTGGCCGATACGCTGTCCGCCGAAGAGCTGCTTGGCCTCGACACCCAGACGGTATTGCATCGCCTCTATCATGAAGAGCAGGTGCGTCTGTTCGAACCGCGCTCGATTGTCTTCCGCTGCAGTTGCTCCCGCGAGCGCTCGGCCAACGCGGTGGTCAGCCTGGGTCAGCAGGATGCCGAACGACTGCTGGAGGAGCAGGGCGGGGCGATTACCATCGACTGCCAATTCTGCAATCACAGCTACCGCTTTGATGCAGCGGACATCGCGCAACTGTTCGCGGGTGCTGGGACGACTGGCCCCTCCGGTACGCGCCACTAAAAGGAAGGGGGCGTAGAACCTTTTCGCCATTACGCCCTCATACCCAGCGCAGCGTCATTTCTGTCATAATTGCGCGCACTTTTTTTCGGTGTAGTCCACTGCTCCGTGGGCTACAACAGCATGGAGGAATCGGCCCAGGGCCGACGGGAAACTCATGACGCAAGCCACTAACGCCGTGTACATCGATATCAGCACCGCTCAACTGGTCGAAGAAGCCATCAAGCGCGGTGAAGGTGAATTGGCCGCCACTGGCGCGCTCGTCGTGAAAACCGGCCACCGGACCGGTCGTTCGCCAGCTGACCGCTATATAGTCGAGGAGCCCAGCACTCAGGCCTCCATTGCCTGGGGGCCGATCAACCGTCCGTTCCCGGCCGACAAGTTCGAAGCGCTGTGGGATCGCGTCGAGGCATTCAACCGCGACCAGGACTTCTTCGTTTCTCACGTGCATGTTGGCTCCGCCGAGGATCATTACCTGCCGGTCAAGATGACCACCGCCACCGCTTGGCAGAACCTGTTCGGTCGCCAACTGTTCATCAACCCGGAAACCTACAACCCGGCCGGCAAAGAAGAGTGGAAGGTACTCAACGTGGCCAACTTCGAGTGCGTGCCCGAGCGCGACGGCACCAATTCCGACGGTTGCGTGATCATCAACTTCGCGCAGAAGAAAGTCCTGATCGCGGGCATGCGTTACGCCGGCGAAATGAAGAAAGCGATGTTCTCGGTGCAGAACTACCTGCTGCCGGAGAAAGACGTACTGCCGATGCACTGCGCCGCCAATATTGGCGACGATGGCGACGTGACGTTGTTTTTCGGCCTCTCCGGCACTGGCAAGACCACCTTGTCGGCAGACGAATCGCGTCATCTGATCGGCGACGACGAGCACGGTTGGGGCACGGGCGTGGTGTTCAACATCGAAGGCGGCTGCTACGCCAAGTGCATCGACCTGTCCGAGAAGAACGAGCCGGTGATCTGGAAAGCCATCCAGTTCGGTACCGTGCTGGAAAACGTCGTACTCAACGACGAGCGTGTTGCTGATTACACCGACGACAGCCTGACCCAGAACAGCCGCGCCGCCTACCCGCTGGAGTACGTCGAGAAGCGCTCAGAGAAGAATCTGGGTGGTGAGCCGAACGCGGTGATCTTCCTGACCTGCGACCTGACTGGCGTTCTGCCTCCAGTGTCGATCCTCAATGAAGAGCAGGCGGCTTATCATTTCCTGTCCGGCTACACCGCGCTGGTCGGTTCCACCGAAATGGGTTCGGGCAGCGGCATCAAGTCCACCTTCTCCACCTGCTTCGGCGCGCCATTCTTCCCGCGTCCGGCCGGTGTCTACGCCGAGCTGCTGATCAAGCGCATTCAGGCGTTTGGCTCCAAGGTGTACCTGGTCAACACCGGCTGGACCGGCGGTGGCTACGGCGTCGGCAAGCGCTTCAACATCCCGACCACCCGTGCGGTGATCGCTGCAATCCAGAGCGGTGCATTGGCTGGTGCTGAAACCGAGCATCTACCGATCATCAACCTCGACGTGCCGAAGGCCGTCGAGGGCGTCGATACCCAGTTGCTCAACCCGCGCAACACCTGGGCTGATGCCAATGCTTACGATGAGGCTGCGAAGGAGCTGGCGAACAAGTTCATCGAGAACTTCAAGAAGTTCGACGTCTCCGACGCCATCCAGGCCGCTGGCCCGCAGCTCTAAGCCGTAGCGCCAAGCCACAAAAAAGCCGCCTTCGGGCGGCTTTTTTGTGGGCGTCTTCCTGCCATTTCAACGCACCCGATGGGCTACGGTCGTTCTCGAGGGGTTGGCTGCGAGCGCGGCGGCCCTTAACTGCGAGGGGTTGAACCTGAATCCTTCATCGGTTCGGTCGATAACTTCCATCAATCATGATGGATGGATTCGGTGCCTGTTGGCGCATAGGATGACGGCCACCTTTAAAGCCTATTGGAGCCACACCATGCAGATCGAAGAAGCCATCCAGACCCGCCGCGCCGTCAAGGCCTACGACGCGAGCTTTCAGCTCAGCCGCGAAGAGAAGGACGAGTTGTTTCAGCTGGCGCTGCTGGCACCTTCGGCGTTCAACCTGCAGCACGTACGCTTCGTCGAGGTCAGTGATCCTGCGCTGCGCGCGCAGATCCGCGAGGTGGGCTGGAACCAGGCGCAGATGACCGATGCCTCGATGCTGGTGGTGGTCTGCGCGCAGGTCGACAGCTGGGAAAAGAACGTCCGCCGCGTCTGGGAAGGCGCACCGAGCGAGGTGCAGGACTACATGGCAGGCGCCATCGACAACTACTACCGCGACAAGCCACAGGTTCAGCGTGACGAAGCCATGCGCAGCTGCGGCTTGATGGCACAGACGCTGATGCTTGCTGCGCGTGGCAAGGGCCTGGATTCCTGCCCGATGGATGGCTTCGATTTTGACGCAGTGGCCAAGTTGATCAACCTGCCGGACAACCACGTCATCGCGCTGATGGTCGCGGTGGGCAAGCGGGCCGTCGAGCCGAAGCCGCGCATTGGCAAGCTGCCGTTCGACGAAGTGATCATCCGCGACCGCTTCTGATTTGCCGGGTGAAGAGCGCGAGCTGCGTCGTTGCGCTCGGCCCGCTGCCTTACGCGACGATAGCTGTGCGGGTCGTGGCGCTGGGGCGTTTTCCACGCCCCGCTCCACGCGCGATACCGCCTGGCTCGCCTAGGTTCGCGACCCGTCAGGCACCGCGCTCACGCCGGTACGCATACCGCTGATTGTGTTTTCCCGACGGCTGGCCCAGGTGTCGGCCGCTTTGCAGTACCGTCTCCCTCCTTTTGCTACCCTCCGGCCTCCAGTCAAAGGAGTGACTCAGCATGATCGAGCAGACGCTTAAACAGACATTCGGCTATGACGGCTTCCGTCCCGGCCAGGAACAGGCCATTCGCGCCGTAGTCGCAGGGCGCTCGGCGGCGGCGATCTTTCCCACGGGTTCCGGCAAGTCGCTGTGCTACCAACTGCCGGCGTTGCTGCTGCCGCACCTGACCGTGGTCGTTTCACCGTTGCTGGCACTGATGCAGGATCAGCTGGCTTTTCTGCACCGGCACGGCATCGCTGCCGGCAGTATCGATTCGGCGCAAAGCCGCGAGCAGGCCAGCGCGACCATGGCCCGCGCCAAGTCCGGCGAGCTGAAGATCCTGATGATTTCCGTGGAGCGGCTGAAGAACGAGCGCTTTCGAAACTTCATCAGCCAGGTGTCGATCTCGCTGTTGGTCGTCGATGAGGCGCATTGCATTTCCGAGTGGGGGCACAACTTCCGCCCGGACTACCTCAATCTTCCCGATTACCAGCGCCAATTCAATATCCCGCAGGTGCTGCTGCTGACCGCCACGGCGACACCGCCGGTGATTGCCGACATGCAGGCCAAGTTCTCGATCGCGCCGAATGACGTGGTGACCACCGGTTTCTACCGGCCCAACCTGAATCTGCTGGTGGAGCCGGTCAGCGGCTTCAACAAACAACGGCGACTGGTGGAATGGCTGGCGGACAAGAGCGGCCAACCGACCATCGTCTACGTCACCCAGCAGAAGACCGCTGAACAGATCGCCGAGCACCTGGCGCAGCGCGGCTTCCCGGCCAGTGCCTACCACGCCGGGATGAACCACGAGCTGCGCGAATCGATCCAGCGCCGCTTCATGGCCGGCGAGCTGAACTGCATCGTCGCCACCATCGCCTTCGGCATGGGCATCGACAAGGCGGACATCCGCAACGTGGTGCACTACGACCTGCCGAAGTCGATCGAGAACTACAGCCAGGAGATCGGCCGCGCCGGGCGCGACGGTCGGCCGTCCGACTGCCTGGTGCTGGCCAACCGTGACAGCCTCAACGTATTGCAGAACTTCGTCTATGGCGATACGCCGGAGCGCGAGGGCATCCGCTGCGTGCTCGACGAGCTGCTGCAGGCCGGCGCCGGCGGGCAGTGGGAACTGATGCTCAACCAGCTGTCGGACCAGAGCAACATCCGACAGTTGCCGCTGAAAACCCTGCTGGTGCAGCTGGAGCTGCGCGGCATCATCGCGCCACGCTTCGCCTATTTCGCCGAGTACCGCTTCAAGTACCTGCTCGAACCCGAGGCGCTGGTGGCGAAATTCGACGGCGAGCGGCGCCAGTTCGTTGAGGCCATCGTGCAGACCTCGGCGCGGGCGCGAACCTGGTGCACGCTGGATTTCGACGCGCTCTATCAGCAGCACGGCGCCGACCGCGCTCGCGTGGTCAAGGCGCTGGAGTACTTTCAGGAAAAGGGCTGGATCGAGCTGGAGAGCAAGCAGATGACCGAGGTCTATGCGCTGCTCGATCAGCGCTTCGACGCCGAAGTCCTGAGCGGCGAACTGCATGCCTATTTCAAGCAGCACGAAGCGAGCGAAATCACCCGCATCGACAACATGCTGGCGCTGTTCGAATCCGCCGAGTGCTTGAGCCAGCGACTGGCTGCCTATTTCGGTGATCATCAGGCACCGCAGCGCTGCGGGCATTGCTCGGTTTGTCACGGGCAGGTCGCGCAACTACCGGAACCGCCGCCGTTGGCGCCGCTGGGCGAGATGGATATCGATGCCCGCTGCGCCGACTTCAGTCAGCGCTACACGCAGCTCAAGGGCGGCGTGCCCAGCGCCGAATGCCTGACGCGCATTCTCTGCGGCATCAGCGTACCGGTGTTCACCAGGCTCAAGGCGCGGCAGCTCCCTGGTTTCGCCTCGCTGGAGGCCTATCCCTACGCCGAGGTTCGCGCGCGGCTGACGCGTTAGCCATCGGCGAAGCGCCTCAGCGCGCGGTCAGGCCGATCAGCCGGTCAGCGACGCCTTTGGTTTGCCTCGAAGTACCGGCGGTGAGGTTGCTCGAGTTTTCCAGCGCATCCAGCAAGACGGTGAGCGAGCCGACGCCGGCCGACTGGGTCTCGATGTGTTGCGCCACCGCGCGAATCTCGCTGGCCAGGCGGTCGATGTCGGTGCCGATTTCCTCGGCGTTCTTGCCGGTGATTTCGGCCAGCTTGCGCACCTCGTCGGCCACCACCGCGAAGCCGCGGCCCATGTCGCCGGCGCGCGCCGCCTCGATCGCCGCATTGAGCGCCAGCAGGTTGGTCTGCCCGGCGATCTGCTGAATGGTCTGCACCACCGACTGGATGCGCTGGCTGGACTGCGCTAGATCGCGGGCGCTGCTGACCACTTCGTCGGCCTGGTGGACCATCTGCTTGACCGAGCTGCCGGCCTGTTCGATGACGGAGCCCTGCTGGTTGATGTTCAGCGTCAGGTCGTCCATCGACCCGTGCAGCTCGTTGGCGCACTGGCTCAGCTGCTCGGACATGGACTGCCGCTCATGGTCGGCCTGGGACAGCACCTGGCCAAGATCGGCCAGGCCACGGAACACCGGGCGGATGTGTTCGTCGAGGCCGCTGACGTCCACCGCGCTGCTGTAGTCCTGGCGCTTGAACTGCTCGATCTGCTTGACCACCACCTGGCTCAGGCCGGTGAGCTTTTTGATCTGCCGGCGCAGGAAGAACGCCTTGAACTCGCCGTGATAGGCGATGAAGTTATCGGTGTATTCGTCGTGGAACTCGTCCTTGCCGTTGGTGCGGAAGAAGAACACCGCGGTCAGGGTCTGGTTCAGGTTGAGGCCGAGGATCTCGCCGAAGGTCGAGTAGCCGGCCACCGGTACGTCATCGAACACCGGGTCCATGCCGGCCAGTGCTTGCTCGTTGTTCAGCCGGCGCAGGATGCAGTCGTTAAGGATGCCCACCAGCGGCTTGCCAGGTTTGTTGCGCATGAACTGTTGATAGTCGCGGCGGGTGGTTTCGGCCAGCGGCGTGCGCTTGACCATGATCAGCTCCTCGCCGGGCGCGACGTCGCAGAACAGGTGCACGCGCTCGTTGGTGAAGTCGATCTGCGAGATCGAGCGGACAAAGACTTCCTCGCCGACGCGGATGGCGAAGGAATAGTCGGCGAGCCGCTGCTCCAGTTCTTGCGGCGCGCTCTTGAGCGCCTCGCACAGGGCCTGGACCATGGTGCGGATGTTGCCGCGCGAGTCCACCACCTGGCTGATGTAGCGGTCTTCGAGAGAGGCGCTGAGTACGCTCAGGCTGAGTGGCGTCGGTTCGAAATTCTGGCTCTTGAACACGCCGAAGCGCACATCCCGCGCGCACTTGAGGAAGACGATCAGCGCATGGTTCTGGTAGCTGCGTTTGCCGTCGTGCAGCTGGGTCTTCTGGAAATCCAGCTTGCCACCGGCCGAACCTCCGACGAACAGGCAGGGAAAACGCCCGGACTCATAGAGCGCTTCCATGAAAAACGACTCCGAGGCGGAGAGGCCGTCGAAGAAGATGTTCGCCAGGGTGTCGCGGTAATCGATCTTCATCGACACCTGCACCCGCTTGATCGACGCCGTGAGGCGCGCGATGCGTTCACCCATCGGCAACCGCTGGCCCTGGCCGCGGATGTCCTCGCATTCCAGCGGCACACGGACGATCTCGGCGGCGGCGATGACGCTGGCATCGAACAGCTGCAGCACCACCCGATCCCATTGAGCCCCGGTGGCACAGTAGAGCCGCTGGGCTTCGCTGGAGAGCTCGCCCGCCGTGGTGCACAGGCTGATCGTTGCCTGTGGGAAACGCTGCGACACCTGTCTTGCCACGTCATCCAGATTCACATGCGGCGAGACGAAGCCGGCGATGTAGGTCGGGTTGAAGCGCAGGGCGGCCAGCTGCTGAGCCAGCTGCTGAGCCGAGCAGAGCAGACTTGCCGTGCCGGTGGATTGCCTGTGGTCAGGCTTGAATCGGGAGAGCGAAATCATGGGCGTTACTCGCGCTAGAGGAAAGGAAGCGGGCAACTCGGCCACTCCCGCACTGATCAGCCGTTGATCAGAGGCTACGTTTTGTCATCGCCTGGGCTGCGAGCTGCATGCCCGTTCGGCGCCGTTACCGCCAACCACGTTATCGGCCGCCGGAGCACAGATCGCCATGCCACCATGGTCTTCATCCGGAAGTACGGGGTGAGGTGGCGACATCCAGTTGATGCGGTTCAAGGGCGCCGATTGCAGTTGGGCGTTTGCCGACCAGCGACCTGTTGCCGCAGTTGTTGCGGCCGATAGCAAGGAAAGCCTCTCGAGGAGCGACGCCATGTCTCGCTTTTTCACCGATCTCGGATTTCGCTGGAAAATTGCCCTGCCCATTACGGTGCTGGCCCTGCTGCTGGTGCTGATGGGCGTCGTCGGCATGCGCGGCGTCGACCACGTGGCCGACTCCAGCCAGCAACTGGCGACACGACACCTGCCCGCCATCGGTCTGCTGCTCAATGCCGACCGTGACCTGTATCAGGCCTTCGTCGCGGAGCGCAGCCTGCTCGACAGCGATGCGGGCGACCACGTCCAGGCGCTAAGGGCCAGCCATGCGGAAAACCTCAAGCAGGCCTACGACCGGGTGCAGCAGTACGCCGCGATGCAGCCAAGTTCGGAAGCGCTGGCGCTGGTCGAGCAATTCAACCGTGGCTTTCAACAGTGGGCAGAGGTTTCGCAGCGAGTGATCGAGCAGATCGACATCGACCCGCAGGGCGCCAGTACCCTCAGCTTCGGCGACAGCGAGGCGCGCTTCGATGCCATGCGCGATGCAATCGACAAGCTTGGGGAGCTGGAGGACCAGGCGGCGAATGCGCAAGGCGAGGCGGCCATCGTCGAAGGTGCTGCCACGGCCAGACAGCAAATCACGGTACTGGTGATCGGCCTACTCGGCTGTGCCCTGCTGATACTCGGCTTGCCACTGGTGGTGCTGCGGCCGATGCGTCGTTTGCTCGAGCGTGTGCAGCAGATTGCAGAGGGCGACGGCGACCTGCGCGCCCGGCTGGATGTCCGCTCGGCTGACGAACTGGGCCAGCTCGGCAACGCCTTCAACCGTTTTCTCGACAAGCTGCAGCCACTGATCGCCGAAGTCGGCCGGGTCACAGCGGAAGTCGACGCGGCGGCGCGTGATATGGCCAGGATGGCGGCGACGAACGATCAACTGATCAGCAGCGAACATGCCGCCGTGGACCAGGTCAGCACGGCGGCGACGGAAATGAGCGCTGCGGTGCATGAAGTTGCGCTGAACGCGCAGAACGCTTCCGATGCGGCGCGGGATGCGCAACAACAGTCAAGCCAGGGCGCTGTCGTGGTCAGCAGTACCGTCCAGTCGATCCGCCAGCTGGCTCAGGAGGTGGAAAGCACCTCGCAGAGCATCGAGGCACTGGCTGAAGAGACCGCCAGCATCGGTGCGGTGCTCGAAGTGATTCGCGGCATTGCCGAGCAGACCAACTTGCTCGCGCTCAACGCCGCCATTGAGGCTGCCCGCGCCGGCGAACAGGGTCGCGGTTTCGCCGTGGTGGCGGACGAGGTGCGGGCGCTTGCGGGCCGTACCCAGGACTCGACCAAGGACATTCAGCTACGCATCGAGCGGCTGCAGAGCGGCGTTGCCAAGGCTGTGCAAGCCATGCACGCCGGCAGTGGCAAGGCGCGCGACAGTGTGGAGCGCGCGACCGGAGTCGATCAGGTGTTGTCCGACACGACAGAAGCGGTTCAGCGCATCAATGACATGGCGGCGCAGATTGCCACGGCCTGCGAGGAGCAGAGCAGCGTGACTGAGGAGATCGCCCGTAACATCAGCGATATACGTGACCTGTCCAATGACGCGGCAGCCAATTCCTCGAAGAGCATGCAGGCCAGTCAGCAATTGTCTGGGTTGTCGCAAAGCCTGGCGACGCTGGTCGGGCGTTTTCAGGTCTGACATGGCTCCGCGCTACGTGGCGCTCGGCTAGCCGGCTCTGTGGGCACCCCACAACAGCTTGCCCAGCCCGGTGTCGTCCGGTAACAGCAACAGGCTGAGCAGAAATATCAGCAACAACCCGAGCGCATAGGCCAGGCTGATCAGGCGCTGCCGTCGGCGTTGCCGTTTCGATGGTTTTGCGCTGACCGGCTGCCCGCTGGGGCGTGAAGAGGTCGGGTGCATCGTTATCTCGTCAAGGTGGCAAGCTGCGGCTGATTTGGCGGAGCGGAGCCGGCGCGTGCCATTTCGGCGCGGCGAAGTAGACCCGAAATGGAATCATAATGCCACTATTGTAGCGCCTGCCCCGTCGACTGCCTTTGCGCAGTGACGGCCGGTCCACTGCGCCCGTCATCGCAGCGCTGCGACAATCGGCAAAGCTTTTGGTCTCGGCATCCGCCGACGCTTTGGGCTGGTCCTGTTCGGGCAGGTTGGGCTGATGCTGGCCACCATCAGCACCTTCCTGCATTCCGAACAGGCGCGGTTGGCGGTAGAGCTGTTTTCTACCTCTGCCCAAGCGGGTAGTGGCAAACTGCCGGTCCTTTCTGACACGGAGGTCGCCATGCGCGCCGCATCGTCCTTAACGCTCATTGCCGCCATTGCCATCAGCGGCTGCAGCATCAAGCAGAACGTTACCCCCGCAGCTTTGTCCGCTGAGCTGGCACCGGAGATCTGCATGATTCCGGCGCCGAATCTGCGTGCAGGCTTTACCCGCGCCTACCACGCCTCGCTGGTGGAGAAAGGTTTCCGCACCAGACTGATGACACCGGGTAGCAGTCCCGATCGTTGTACGCTCGCCACGACCTTCATCGGCCGTTGGGGTTGGGATCTGGCGCTGTACATGAAATACGCTGATATCCGCGTCTACGAGAAAGGCCGTCAGGTCGGCCAGGCGGAATACGACGCGCGCTGGGGTGCTGGGCGATTGGATAAGTTCATCAGCGCCGAGAAGAAGATTGCCGAGCTGACCGGGCAGCTGTTTCCCAACGGGGCCGCTGACCTGGGGCGTGCTTCCGCCCCGACCCTAGCTGACGGAGCGCCGCCACTGAGTCGGGAAGCCTACCGGCAGCAGCAACTGCAACGCCTGATGGATGAAGGGCTGTCCTATGAAGAATATCAACGGCGTTATCGGCAGTTGATGGACGAGTGAGATGCAGGCCCTCTCTCGCTTTGGAGCATTCCTTGCCCGGCAGGAGGAACGAGGCAAGGAATAGAATTACACCGTTCAGGTTCCCTGCTGCATGAGCTCACGCCGAATGTGGCCAATCGCGCCCATCGGATTGAGGCCTTTCGGGCAGA
This sequence comes from Stutzerimonas stutzeri SDM-LAC, assembly GCF_000235745.1. Classification (GTDB taxonomy): domain Bacteria; phylum Pseudomonadota; class Gammaproteobacteria; order Pseudomonadales; family Pseudomonadaceae; genus Stutzerimonas; species Stutzerimonas stutzeri_H. The sequence continues at coordinate 35,957 of NZ_AGSX01000084.1, forward strand.
CCCAGCTGCAATTACCGATGCTGCGGCAGCGGAAGACGCTAAAGGGGTCGTCGAGATCGGACAGCCGCTCGGTTGTAGCAGTGTCGCGGCTATCGACGATGAAGCGCCACGCCTGCAGTAGACCCGCCGGGCCGATGTATTTTTCAGGGTTCCACCACCAGGACGGGCATTGCGACGAGCAGCAGCCGCAAAGGATGCACTCGTACAACCCGTCGAGTTGCGCGCGCTCTTCCGGCGATTGCAATCGTTCGATACTGGGCGCCGGCTCGTCGTTGATCAGCCAGGGTTTGACCCGCTCGTACTGTTTGAAAAACAGGCTCTGGTCCACGACCAGATCGCGTATCACTGGCATGCCGGGCAGCGGGCGGATAACCAGCTTGCCGGAACCGCCCAGCGCCTCCGTAACCGGGGTAATGCAGGCCAGCCGATTCTTGCCGTTGATGTTCATGCCATCCGAGCCACAAACGCCTTCGCGACAGGAGCGCCGATAAGCGAGCGAGGGATCCACTTCGCGCAGAAATTCCAGTACGTCCAGCACCATTCGTTCACGGAAATTGTCTGGGACCTGCATGGCTTGCATGTAGGGTTTTGAATCCTGCTCTTCGTTATAGCGGTACACCTGGACATCAAGCATCTGTTTCTCCCGGCGGTAAGAAGCCGACTCCGCAGCGACGCGCGCCCCGGTGCGGCACATGGTCAAGCCTGAAAACACACCCGAGCACTATAACGGCTTTGCCTCGTCGTTCCAGTTCTCACCGCCGGTCGCTCCGCTTCGCTGACCTGGGTCACCCGGCTTGGCGATAGCTCTGGCCACAATCGGGGCAGACCCAAGCCCCGCTGAACCTCGGCGGTAAAGACGCCTCGAACCTTAGTAGGTACGTCATCAATCAGGAGTAGTCGTATGCATGTTCAAGTCAACAGCCACCACATCCCCGGCAGTGTCGAGCTGCATGAATGGGTCGGTTCGACCGTAGAGGAGCGGCTGGAGCGCTTCGACGATTTCCTCACCCGTATCGAAGTGCACGTCAGCGACGAGAATGCGCAGAAGGCCGGCGCTGACGACAAGCGCTGCCAGATCGAAGCGCGCCCGAAGGGCCATCAGGCCGTATCGGTGACGCACAAGGCCGAGTCCCTTCAGCTCGCTGTGGATGGAGCTTCGGAAAAGATGCGCCATGCCCTGGAGCATCTGATGGGCAAGCTCGACACCCGAGTGCTGTCGGGCAGCGAGCTGAACGACCCGCTGCGCGAGGAATCGCCCCAGGCGGTGAAGGACGCCATGCTCGAAGAAGAGTTCCTGGAAAAGCAGGACGCTCGCGACGACTGATTTGCCCATGCTCGGACAGGTCCGCACCGGCGATGGAGGTAGATTGCCGTGGAAGATATCAGCGCCGCGCATGGATGAATAGCCAAAGGCTTACACACATCTGAGCGGATCAGCGCTACAGCTCCGAGCCGGGAGTAATTAATCTATGCCCACTCTGAAGCACAGGAAGTGCTCAGGATCAGGAAGATCGACCATCGCCAGGACGGCACCCGGAAGGATTCGGACAGGTCAGAAAAACCCGCTTCGGCGGGTTTTTGCTTTTCCGACCCGGCGTGTCTGAATTAACCGGCGCGATGAGACAGCGAAACGGCGCGCAGGTTGCGCTCATGGCGAAAGGCTTACATGGATCGCAGCGATCAGCTATTTAGCCAACGCCAATCGCAGCTTAATCTATACCCATCTCTGAAGCGCAGGACGCGCTCAGGATCAAGGAGGATCGACCATCGCCAGGACGGCACCCGGAAGGATTCGGATGGTCAGGAAAAACCCGCTTCGGCGGGTTTTTTGTTGCCCGGCGAAGACCGGCGGGACTGCCATGCCGTTCCGGCAAGCTCCGCGGATGGTGTCACGTCACACCCGTTCGCCTTACCGCGGCAAGCTGCTATTCCCACCTACCGCGACAATCTGCTCGATCAACCATTGCAGGGCCGCATCGCGCTCGCGTTGAGCGACGCTGACGATATCCAATCGGAAGCTCCCGAGATCGAAAGGAAGGTCGAACAGTTGCAGTGGCAGCAGTTCGGCAAAGTAGCGCGCCAGCTGTGTCGGCAGCACGGCGGCCAAATCGCTCCGTGCCACGATATGAGCAGCCTGCAAATAGTTCGGCGTGGTGTAGACAACGTCGCGGCTGAGCCCTTGCTCCTCCAACCACTGATCGACCATGCCACGCGTCTGGCCGCCATGGACCCAGAGGTGCCGCAACCGCAGGAAGCCATCGAGATCCAGCGTGCCGCCAACGAGTGGGTGTCCGTTGCGCACCGCGACCTGCAGCGTCTCGCTGGCCCAGCGGCGCGTATGAAAACGCGTCGGCACCTCGACGAAACGCCCCAGCACCAGGTCCAGCTTGCCATCATCCAGGGCCGCTGCCGGCAGGCTCGGGGTCAGGTGCTCGATCGCCAGCTGAATCCCCGGCGCCACGCGCGCCAGATGTGCCATCAATGCCGGCATGCAGATCAGCTCGACGTAATCGGTCACGGCAATGACGAAGCGCTGGCGGCTGGTGGCGGGGTCGAAGTAATCGCCGGCGTTCAGCGTGTGTTCGATCTGCTGCAGCGCATCGCGAATCGGCACTTCCAGGCTCAGCGCGCGCGGCGTCGGCTGCATGGCGCGCCCGACCCGTACCAGCAGGGGATCATCGAGCAGTTCGCGCAGGCGGCTCAGCGCATTGCTCACCGCCGGTTGGCTGAGCGAAAGCCGCTCGGCGGCGCGCGAGACGTTGCGTTCGCGCAGTAGGGCGTCCAGTACGCGGAGCAGGTTGAGGTCGAAGTTGTAGATATTCATCTGATGAATCTGAAACATCACAAGACTAAATTTCAAAAATAGTAGCGTCTTCGTCTATGGTTGGTCTCCAGTTTTTTCCGCCTTGCGACGAGGACAGCTGCAATGAGCCAAACCCGCTTCGATATCCAGACCGCCGCCGTCATCGGCGCGGGCACCATGGGCCGCGGTATTGTCATGAGCCTGGCCAATGCCGGTGTGCAGGTGCTGTGGCTGGACAACAATCCCGAGATGCTCGAGCAAGCGTTGGGCGTGGTCGCCGACACCTACGCCCATAACGTCCGTCAGGGCCGCATCGACGAGGCCCAGGCTCAGGCGCGTCGCGCCTGCATCAACAAGGCGGCCGACTATCAGGCGCTGGCGGGTGTGGATCTGGTGATCGAGGCGGTCTACGAAAACCTTGAGCTGAAGCAGAAGATCTTCCGCGAGCTGGACGGCATCGTGAAGCCTGCCGGCATCCTGGCCAGCAACACCTCGGCACTGGACATCGACGCCATCGCTGCCGTCACCAAGCGCCCGGACCAGGTGGTGGGGCTGCACTTCTTCAGCCCGGCGCACATCATGAAGCTGCTGGAAATCGTCCGCAGTGCGAAGACCTCCAAAGCCGTGCTCGACGCCTCCACCGAGCTGGGCAAACGCATGGGCAAGGTCAGTGTGGTCGCTGGCAACTGCCCGGGATTCATTGGCAATCGCATGCTCGCCACCTATGTGCGCGAGGCGCGGATGATGCTGCTCGAAGGCGCCTATCCGCATCAGGTTGACGCTGCGCTGCAGGGCTTCGGTTTCGCCATGGGGCCGTTCCGCATGTACGACGTGGTCGGCATCGACCTGGAATGGCGCGCCCGCGAGCTGGCCGGCAAAGGTCAGGACGAGCCCGAGGTGCAGATCGATAATCGCCTCTGCGAGCTGGGCCGCTTCGGTCAGAAGTCGCGCATGGGCTACTACCGCTACGCCGAGGGCAGCCGCCAAGCCGAACACGACCCGGAAGTGGACGCGCTGGTGCAACGCGAGTCCGAGCGCCTGGGCTTCCAGCGTCGTGACATCGGCACGGAAGAAATCTTCGAGCGCTGCCTGCTGGCGCTGGTCAACGAAGGCGCGAAGATTCTGCAGGAAGGCATGGCCGAGTCGAGCACCGACATCGACACCGTCTATCTCAATGGCTATGGCTTCCCGGCCGAAGTCGGCGGGCCGATGACCTGGGCCGATCGGCAGGGGGGGGCCCCCC
>NZ_AGSX01000083.1 GCF_000235745.1 Stutzerimonas stutzeri SDM-LAC
TCGACGCGGGCATTCCGGTGTTCGGCGTTTGCCGCGGGTTTCAGGAAATGAACGTCGCCTTCGGCGGCAGCTTGCACCAGAAAGTCCACGAGGTCGGGCCCTATGCCGATCACCGCGAGCGCGCCGAGGATCCCGTCGAGGTGCAGTATGGTCTAAGCCATCCCTTGCACGTGCAACCGGGTGGTTTGCTGCAGCGTCTCGGATTGCCAGCGCGGATAGAGGTCAACTCGGTGCATGGCCAGGGTGTCGAGCGGCTCGGCGAGGGTTTGCGTATCGAGGCGTTGGCACCCGATGGGCTGATCGAAGCGTTTTCCGTCGAAGGCGCGCGCAGCTTCGCACTCGGCGTGCAGTGGCATCCGGAATGGAAGGTGCATGAGCATCCTTATTACCTGGCGTTGTTCCAGGGCTTTGCCCGGGCTTGCCAGGAACGCGCAGGACGGCGCTGAGCGCGGGCCGGCACGGCGCTCGTTTTCATTAATTTCTGAGGTCGATATGTCCAGCAAGCTCGACCAGCTCACCGGCTGGCTGAAAGAACGCAAGATTACCGAGGTGGAGTGCCTGATCAGCGACCTGACCGGCATTGCCCGCGGCAAGATCTCGCCCACCAACAAGTTCCTTGATGAAAAGGGCATGCGCCTGCCGGAGAGCGTGCTGCTGCAGACCGTGACCGGTGACTACGTCGAGGATGATATCTATTACGAGCTGCTCGATCCCGCCGACATCGACATGTTCTGCCGGCCTGATCCGGACGCGGTGTTTCTGGTGCCCTGGGCCATCGAGCCGACTGCGCAGGTCATCCACGACACCTACGACAAGATGGGCAATCCCATCGAGATCTCGCCGCGCAACATCCTCAAGCGCGTGTTGAAGATGTACGCAGACAAGGGTTGGCAGCCCATCGTCGCGCCGGAGATGGAGTTCTACCTGACCAAGCGCTGCGAAGACCCGGACCTGCCGTTCCAGCCGCCGATCGGGCGTTCAGGCCGGCAGGAGACGGGCCGGCAGTCGTTCTCCATCGACGCGGCCAACGAGTTCGACCCGCTGTTCGAAGACATGTACGACTGGTGCGAAGCCCAGGGGCTGGATCTGGATACGCTGATCCACGAGGAAGGCACGGCGCAGATGGAAATCAACTTCCGTCACGGCGAGGCGCTGCACCTGGCCGATCAGATCCTGGTATTCAAGCGCACCATGCGCGAGGCGGCGCTCAAGCACAACGTGGCGGCCACCTTCATGGCCAAGCCCATGACCGGCGAGCCGGGCAGCGCGATGCATCTGCACCAGAGCGTTGTGGACATCGAAACCGGGCGCAACATCTTTTCCAACAGCGACGGCACCATGAGCCAGCTGTTCCTGCACCACGTCGGTGGCCTGCAGAAATACATCCCCGAGCTGTTGCCGCTGTTTGCGCCAAACGTCAACTCGTTCCGCCGCTTCCTTCCGGACACCTCGGCGCCAGTCAACGTCGAATGGGGTGAGGAGAACCGCACCGTCGGCCTGCGGGTTCCAGACTCCGATCCGCAGAACCGCCGCGTCGAGAACCGCCTGCCGGGGGCCGATGCCAACCCGTACCTGGCCATCGCGGCCAGCCTGCTGTGCGGCTATATCGGCATGGTCGAGGAGCTGCGGCCGAGTCAGCCCGTCAAGGGCCGCGGCTATGAACGTCGCAACCTGCGCCTGCCGCTCACGCTCGAAGCGGCACTGGAACGTATGGAGAACTGCCGACCGCTGGAGAAGTACCTGAGCCCCAAGTTCATCACCGGCTACATCGCGGTCAAGCGCGCCGAGCAGGAGAACTACCACCGGGTCATCAGCTCGTGGGAGCGGGAATTCCTGATGCTCTCGGTGTAACGAACAGCCGTAGGGCGGATGACGCTTTTCTCATCCGCCGATAAAGCACACCAAATAGCTAAGAGGTGATTGATGAGCGATTCGCAAACCCTGCAGTGGCAAGCCCTGAGCCGCGACCATCACCTGCCGCCGTTCACCGACTTCAAGGCGCTCAACGCCAAGGGCACGCGCATCATCACGCGGGGCGAGGGCGTCTACCTCTGGGACAGCGAAGGCCACAAGATCCTTGATGCAATGGCCGGGCTCTGGTGCGTCAACCTCGGCTATGGTCGCGAGGAACTGGTCGAGGCAGCGACGCGGCAGATGCGCGAACTCCCTTACTACAACCTGTTTTTCCAGACCGCCCACCCGCCGGCGCTGGCATTGGCCAAAGCCATCGCCGAAATCGCGCCCGAGGGCATGAACCATGTGTTTTTCACCGGCTCCGGCTCGGAAGCCAACGACACCGTGCTGCGCATGGTTCGTCACTACTGGGCGATCAAGGGGCAGCCGCAGAAGAAAGTGGTGATCGGCCGCTGGAACGGCTATCACGGCTCGACCATCGCCGGTGCCAGCCTGGGCGGCATGAAGGCCATGCATGAGCAGGGCGACGGCCCGATCCCGGGCATTGAGCACATCGACCAGCCCTACTGGTTCGGTGAGGGCGGTGACCTTGAGCCGGAAGAGTTCGGCGTTCGCGTGGCGGAGCAACTGGAGCAGAAGATTCTTGAAGTCGGCGAAGACAAGGTCGCTGCTTTCATCGCTGAGCCCATCCAGGGCGCAGGCGGGGTGATCATTCCGCCGGACAGCTATTGGCCGAAGATTCGCGAGATTCTGGCCCGCTACGACATCCTGCTCGTAGCCGACGAAGTCATTTGCGGCTTCGGCCGTACCGGCGAATGGTTCGGCAGTGATTACTACGGCAATGCGCCGGACCTGATGCCGATCGCCAAGGGCCTGACGTCCGGTTATCTGCCCATGGGCGGCGTGGTGGTACGCGATGAAGTGGTGCACACCCTTAACGAAGGCGGCGAGTTCTATCACGGCTTCACCTACTCGGGGCATCCGGTGGCGGCCGCTGTGGCGCTGGAAAATATCCGCATCCTGCGCGAGGAAAAGATCGTCGAGCGGGTGAAAAGCAAGACGGCACCCTATTTGCAAACTCGTTGGCGCGAGCTGGTCGAGCACCCGCTGGTGGGTGAGGCCCGAGGCGTCGGCATGCTTGGCGCGCTGGAGCTGGTGAAGAACAAGAAGACCCGGGAGCGTTTCGCTGACCCAGGCGTGGGCATGCTCTGTCGTGAGCACTGCTTCCGTAACGGTCTGGTGATGCGCGCCGTGGGTGACACCATGATCATCTCGCCTCCGCTGGTGATCAACGAGGAACAGATCGACGAGCTGATCGGCAAGGTCAAGCTGTGCCTGGACGCGACCTTGAAGGATGCGCGAGGTTGAATGGCGCGGGTGCCGGCAGGATGCTACCGGCGCCCTATAGCGAGTTGAACGCGTGGCAAACGAAGCGCATGCAAGCTGTTGAAAAACTGCCATCGACCTTGCCAGACTGCGCGCGTGCTTTGGCCTGACCTACCGAGGGTGTGTCGATGCCGGCATAGCCATTAGCTGCACCAGACGCAACAGGACGGCATCGACGCCGGCCAGTGTGAGCTGCCCACAGCCCAACAGATGACTACAACAGGAGCTGCACGGATGAAAACCTTTGCCAAGACCCTACTTGCGATGACGCTGGCTGGCGCGGTCGCCGGCGCTGCGCAGGCCGAAGACAAGGTGCTGCACGTTTACAACTGGTCCGACTACATCGCCGAAGACACCTTGGAAAATTTCACCAAGGAAACCGGCATTAAAGTCGTCTACGACGTATTCGACAGCAATGAAGTGCTGGAAGCCAAACTGCTCGCCGGCAGCTCAGGGTATGACGTGGTCGTACCGTCCAACCCCTTCCTGGCGAAGCAGATCAAGGCCGGGGTGTTCCAGAAACTCGACAAGAGCAAGCTGCCAAACTGGGAGAATCTCGACAAGGACCTGCTCAAGGCGCTGCAGCCGAGCGACCCGGACAACCTGTACGCAGTGCCGTACATGTGGGGCACCATCGGCATCGGCTACAACCCGGAGAAGGTGAAGGCCGCATTGGGCGAAGACGCACCGGTCGATTCCTGGGATCTGGTGTTCAAGCCGGAGAACATGGAAAAGCTGAAATCCTGCGGTGTCTCATTCCTTGATTCGCCGACGGAAATCCTCCCGGCTGCACTGCATTACCTGGGCTACAAGCCGGACACCACCAACAAGGACGAGCTGAAGAAGGCCGAAGAACTGTTCATGCAGATCCGTCCGAACGTGGCGTATTTCCATTCTTCGAAGTACATCTCCGATCTGGCCAACGGCAACGTCTGCGTCGCCATCGGCTACTCCGGCGATATCTACCAGGCCAAGGCGCGTGCCGAAGAAGCTGGCAACGAGGTCACGGTCAAGTACAACATTCCAAAGGAAGGCGCAGGCACCTTCTTTGACATGCTGGCGATTCCGGCTGATGCGAGCAATGTCGACGAGGCCCATGTCTTCCTCAACTATCTGATGAAGCCTGAGGTGATGGCCAACATCACCAACTATGTGCAGTTCCCTAACGGCAACGCTGCGGCCACACCGCTGGTAGACGAAGCGATTCGTACCGACCCCGGCGTTTACCCGAGCCAGGCTGTGCTGCAGAAGCTCTATACCTTCCCGGACCTCGATCCGAAGACCCAGCGCACCATGACCCGCAGCTGGACCAAGATCAAATCCGGTCGTTGATCCAGGCGCCTCGCCAGGCGTGCTTGCGGGTCTGGTGAGGCTTCACAATCCCCTGTAAGCGGCGAAGTACGGACCCGCAACGCTGGCTTGCGGTCCGCTGTGGTGCCACCTTTTGGGCGTGACCGTCTCGTTTGTTGCGCCGTGCCAGTTGATTTTTAGAGGTTTTTCCAATAAATAGCCCGCCTTTCGCCCGCTGATCGCGCGGTCTGCACCAAGAGGACACTCTCATGCGTTCGACATTGAAGTCGCTTCTTATCGCCGCTGCGGTCAGCGGTGCTGCATCCGCCCAGGCTGCCACGGTGCATATCTACAACTGGTCCGATTACATCGGCGAAACAACGCTGGAAGAGTTCGAGAAAGAGACCGGCATCAAGCCGGTTTATGACGTTTTTGATTCAAACGAAACCCTTGAAGGCAAACTGCTCGCTGGCCGGACTGGCTATGACGTGGTGGTGCCTTCCAACCATTTCCTCGGCAAACAGATTCGCGCTGGCGCATTCCAGAAACTGGACAAGAGCAAGCTGCCCAACTGGGAACACCTGGATCCGGCGCTGCTCAAGCAGCTCGAGAAAAACGATCCGGGCAATGCCTATGCCGCGCCCTATCTTTGGGGCACCAATGGCATCGGTTACAACGTCGAAAAGGTCACCGCTGCGTTGGGCATCGAGAAGGTCGATTCCTGGGCGGTACTGTTCGAGCCGGAGAACGCCAAGAAGCTGGCCGGCTGCGGCATTGCCTTGCTCGACTCGCCTGATGAAATGATCCCGGCGATGCTCAACTACCTCGGCCTGGACCCCAACAGCACCGACCCGGACGATTACGCCAAGGCTGAAGCGAAACTGCTCGAAATACGCCCCTATGTTCGCTATTTCCATTCATCCAAGTACATTTCGGACCTGGCGAACGGCAACATCTGCATAGCCGCGGGCTTCTCCGGGGACGTCTTCCAGGCGGCGGCGCGCGCCGACGAAGCCGGCAAGGGCATCGAGATCGCCTATACGATTCCCAAAGAGGGCGGCAATCTCTGGTTCGACATGCTGGCCATCCCGGTCGACGCGCAGAATGTCGAGGAAGCTCATGCCTTCATCAACTATCTGCTCGAACCCGAGGTGATCGCGTCGGTGAGCGATTACGTGGGCTACGCCAACCCCAATCTCAAGGCGGGCGAGCTGATGGATCAGGAGGTTCGCAACGATCCGTCGGTCTATCCGCCGCAAGCGGTGCTGGATCGCCTGTACGTCTCGGCTGAGCTGCCACAGAAGATCATCCGCCTGATGACCCGTACCTGGACCAAGGTCAAGTCCGGTCAATAGCCACACCGGGCGACACGGATTGCTTCGGCGTCCGTGTTGCCCGCGCTCCATGACGTTTCCGGGTTGTCCGGGTCCATTATTTTCAATCGGGAGTTCGCGCATGGCCGTTGCCTCCAGCGCCTACAAAAAGGCCCTCACCGGTGAGAGCCAGAACAAGCAGGTGCTGCTGAAGATTGACCGCGTCACCAAGAAGTTCGATGAAACGGTGGCGGTCGATGATGTCTCGTTGAGCATTCACCAGGGCGAGATCTTCGCCCTGCTGGGCGGTTCCGGCTCGGGCAAGTCCACGTTACTGCGCATGCTGGCAGGCTTCGAACGACCCACCGAAGGGCGGATCTTCCTCGACGGCCAGGACATCACCGATATGCCGCCGTACGAGCGGCCGATCAACATGATGTTCCAGTCCTACGCGCTGTTCCCGCACATGACCGTAGCGCAGAACATTGCCTTCGGTTTGAAGCAGGACGGGCTGTCGAAGGACGAGGTACAGACCCGCGTCGACGAGATGCTCGCGCTGGTGCAGATGAGCCAGTACGCCAAGCGCAAACCGCACCAGCTGTCTGGTGGGCAGCGCCAGCGTGTGGCCCTGGCGCGCTCGCTGGCCAAGCGACCCAAGCTGCTTTTGCTAGACGAGCCCATGGGTGCGCTGGACAAGAAACTGCGCTCGCAGATGCAGCTGGAACTGGTGCAGATCATCGAGCGGGTCGGCGTGACCTGCGTGATGGTCACCCACGACCAGGAAGAGGCCATGACCATGGCCGAGCGCATCGCCATCATGCACCTGGGCTGGATCGCCCAGGTCGGTAGCCCGATGGATATCTACGAGACCCCAGCCAGTCGGTTGGTCTGCGAGTTCATCGGCAACGTCAACCTCTTCGACGGTGAACTCATCGAAGACCTGGAAGATCATGCGGTGATCGCCTGCCCAGGCCTGGAAAACCCGATCTACGTCGGCCACGGCATCAGCACGCGCGCCCAGGACAAGCAGATCACCTATGCGATACGCCCCGAAAAGCTGCTGATCGGCACTGAGCTGCCTGACCTGCAGCGGCCCGGCTACAACTGGGCCAAGGGCGTGGTATACGACATCGCCTATCTGGGCGGACATTCGGTTTATTACATCCAGATGCCGTCCGGCGGCATCCTCCAGGCATTCATGGCCAACGCCGAACGCCATGTGAAGCTGCCTACCTGGGAGCAGGAAGTGTTCGTCTACTGGTGGGACGACAGCGGCGTGGTGTTGCAGGCATGAGCCGCTCACGGCTGAACCCGGGGCGTCGACTGGTCATCGGCGTTCCCTTCCTCTGGTTGGCGCTGTTTTTCCTGCTGCCGTTCGTGATCGTGCTGAAGATCAGCTTCGCCGAAGCCGATGTGGCGATTCCGCCTTACACGGAGGTGTTTGCCTACGCCGAGCAGCAGCTGCAGATCATCATCAACCTGGGCAACTATGTGTTCCTCAGCGAAGACGATCTGTACTGGGCGGCCTACGCCGGCTCGCTGCGCATCGCCTTCTTCAGTACGCTGATCTGCCTCTTGGTCGGCTATCCGATGGCCTATGCCATCGCCCGGGCGCGCAAGGATCTGCAAACCGTGCTGCTGCTGCTGATCATGATGCCGACCTGGACGGCGATCCTGATCCGCGTCTACGCCTGGATGGGCATCCTCAGCAGCAACGGTATTCTGAACGGCCTTTTGCAGGGCCTGGGCCTGATCGACGAGCCGCTGCGTATCCTCAACACCGATCTCGCCGTCTACATCGGCGTGGTGTATTCCTACCTGCCGTTCATGATCCTGCCGCTCTACGCCAACCTGGTGAAGCATGACCTCAGCCTGCTGGAGGCCGCCTCGGACCTCGGTGCGCGCAACCTCACCAGTTTCTGGAAGATCACCGTGCCGCTGTCCAAGAACGGCATCATTGCCGGCTGCATGCTGGTATTCATTCCGGTGGTCGGCGAGTTCGTCATCCCCGAGCTGCTCGGCGGGCCGGAGACGCTGATGATCGGCAAGGTGCTGTGGCAGGAGTTCTTCAACAACCGCGACTGGCCGGTAGCGTCTGCACTGGCGGTGGTGATGCTGGCGATCCTGCTGGTGCCGATCATTCTGTTCAACCGTAACCAGACCAAGGAACTGGAGGGCAAGCTATGACTCACCTGAGCAGCTGGCTGCCCTGTTCAACCGGCTTTCCACCGGCAGGCATGACCAAGGATCTGGAGGGCAAGCTATGAAGCGTTACAGCTTTTCCAACCTGATCCTGGTGCTCGGGCTGTTTTTCATCTACCTGCCGATGGTGCTGCTGGTCATCTACTCCTTCAACGCCTCACGGCTGGTGACGGTGTGGGGTGGCTGGTCGCTGAAGTGGTATGTCGGGTTGCTGGACAACAGCCAGCTGATGGGCGCAGTCATGCGTTCGCTGGAGATCGCGTTCTACACCGCTATTGCTGCAGTGGCGCTGGGCACCATGGCCGCCTTCGTGCTGACGCGGATCCCCAACTTCCGCGGCCGCACCCTGTTTGGCGGTCTGGTCACGGCGCCGCTGGTGATGCCCGAGGTGATCACCGGTCTGTCCTTGCTGCTGTTGTTCGTGGCCATGGCGCAGCTGGTTGGCTGGCCTGCACAGCGGGGCATTGTCACCATCTGGATCGCCCACACCACCTTCTGCTCGGCCTATGTCGCGGTGGTGGTGATGGCGCGTCTGCGCGAGCTCGATCAGTCTATCGAGGAAGCGGCAATGGACCTGGGGGCCCGTCCCTGGAAGGTGTTCTTCCTGATCACCATGCCGATGATCGCGCCATCCCTGGCCGCCGGTGGCATGCTCTCGTTCGCCCTGTCGCTGGATGATCTGGTCCTGGCCAGCTTCGTCTCCGGCCCAGGCGCAACGACCCTGCCGATGGAGATTTTCTCGGCGGTGCGCCTGGGGGTGAAGCCGGAGATCAATGCAGTCGCCAGCCTGATCCTGCTGGTGGTGTCGCTGGCGACTTTCATTGCCTGGTACGTCGGCCGTCGCGCCGAGAAGCGCCGTGTGCGTGCGATGCGCCAGGCAATGGATGACAGCAATGCCAACCCGACCTGGCGTCAGCCGATCGACAGCCACAAGGTGATGACGCCGCCGTCGGCGCATAGCTGAAGGTTTGAGCAAAACGAAAGGGCGCATCGATGCGCCTTTTCGTTTCAGGTAGCGCGTCCGCAATTGCGCCAGAGCAGGGTGGATAACGCGAAGCTTATCCACCGTCGTGCCCTTCCGACGCCGAGTGCGCACTCACGGCCCGGTTGGCTGTTCTTCTACAACGGCTGTCGTCGCGTACAGGTGCCGATCTCGTTCAGGTCCGACAGCCCGACCCCATGCTGTGTTCGTCCTGTGGCTCGTCACATCCCGCACCACCATCCGGGCGCGGGCGCAGCCAGATCGGTGCCAGGTAGCGCAACGCCAGGCCAAACGCTATCAGCCAGCCGAGCCCTGCGAGCATGTTCAGGAGCGGCACCGGCGCGCCAGGCAGGCCGGCACTTGCGCGCAGCAGCGCGGCGAATACCAGCAGGCAGGTGGCAGTCGGCACCCAGCGCCGTTGATCCAGTGCATAGCCGCTGTGGGTACGGCCGGCGATGCACAACACGGCGAGAATCGATACGCCCATGGCCCCGAGCGTGAGCAAATGGCGCCCGGCGCTGCTGGCAAAACCGTCGGCGAGCAGCGAGACACCCAGCGCGCCATAGCCCAGCGCCATCAGCCAGTACACGCTGTAGAGCATCAGCGACCAGCGTTGCAGCAGCGCCCGGCCGATGTGCCAGTCATTGAGCAGGTTGAACAGGGCGGCGCTAGCCGCGAGGGCCAGCCAGCCGGTCAGCGGTGCGGGTAACGCCAGCCATTCGGCGAGGCTGAACAGGCTGATACAGAAGATCGCCAAGTTGCGCCGTGGCGGACGTGCCCGGTAGTCGTCGTCTACTTCGTGGCCGGCATCCCGGCGGGCCTGAATGGCATCGTTGAGGATGCGCATGGAGATTCGGCTCATGGCGACCACGATCAGCACCATCATCACGCCGATGCCAGCGTACAGCCAGCGCATCGGATACTGGCCGCTGACGCTTGCGATGTGAAAGCCGACGGTCACCAGCGCCAGCGCACTGAGCCCACCCAAGAAACCGTACTGTCGGCGCAATGGATCGCCCAGCAGGCGCGGTGCGAGCAGCACGGGCAATGCGATGGCGAAGGCGCTGTTGAACAGCGCCGCTGGCCATGGCCCGATAACCCCGGAGAGCCAGAAGCACAGTCGCGCGACCAGCCATAGGATGAGAAAACCCAGGCCGACGTGCCGACCGAATGCCGCAGTCGCAGTGAATTCCGGCACCGCGGTGAGGACGAAGCCCGCGACTGCCGCAAGCCCGAAGCCGAGCAACATTTCGTGAGCATGCCAGACCATCTGGCCACCCGGTACGCTTGGCAGCGGCAACCCGAACCCAAGAAAGCCCAGCCAGAGTGCGATGCTGGCCACGGCCAGCAGCACGGTAGAAAGAAACATCGGTCGGAAGCTGCATAACAGCAGCGGCCAGTCGGCAAGTCGCGGCGATAAGGTTTTCAGCATCGTGAGCGCGCTCTGCTGGCGGAGGGTAAGGGGGCCGCCTCGCGAATGGCGACCTTGGCGGCGCCAGGCAAGGTCTGCGGCACGCGGCTGGCCAGGCCGAAACTCTCTCTTACGGCCGGCAACTGCAGCAGCTCGGCGGTGTGTTGGTAGATCCAGGCATCGCTGCGCTGCGCGGCTGGCAGATCCAGCTCAAGGTGGCTGACGATCCGCCCCGGCGCCGCCGCCATGACCAGGATGCGGTCGGCCAGGCGTACGGCTTCCATCAGATCGTGGGTGATCATCAGCACGCCCATGCCGCGGGCGGCCTGCTCGGCCAGCAGCAGGGCATAGAGGTCTTCCTTGAGGCCGATATCCAGCGCGGCGAAGGGTTCATCAAGCAGCAGCAGGTCCGGCTGCAGCACCAGCGCCCGCGCCAGCGACACGCGGCTCTGCATGCCGCCGGAAAGCTGGTGCGGAAACTTGCCGAGATCGCCGGCGGCCAGGCCCAGGCGCAGGGCCAGGGTACGGGCCTGCTGCAGGCGTTGCTGCCGCGCCATGCCTGCCGCCTTGAGGCCCAGGGCGATGTTGTCGAGGGTGGTTTTCCACGGCAGCAGCCGCGGTTGCTGAAACATGCTGGCAGGGTTGCCGAAACCGTTGTCGATGCGTCCTTCCTGTACGTCCAGCAGTCCGGCACAGAGGTGCAGGAGGGTGGTCTTGCCGCAGCCGGAGGGGCCGACCAGAGCGACCACTTCGCCTGCCGCCAGGCTGAAGTCGATGCCGCTGAAGATCTCGTCGCGGCCGAAGGCGTGGGCCAGGCCGTGGATATGCAATTGCGTCATGAAGGCACCTCGCGCCAGCGCTCGACTTCGCGCTTGATCGGTTCCAGCAGCAGGTATTCCACCGCCAGCAACAGGCCGACAACGGCGGTGATCCAAGCCATGGTCGCGCTGGTATCCAGGTGCGAGCGCGACACCGCCAGGGCGGCACCGACGCCATCCTGGGTGGCCAGCAGTTCGGCCATCACCACGATCTTCCAGGCCATGGCGAGCGCGGTGATCCACGCGGGGAACAGGTAGGAGACGACGTGCGGTAGATAGACATCGAGCAACAGCATCCGCCGCGGCAGACGGAATGCCAGGGCCATGTCCTTGAGCTGGTTATCCAGCGTGCGGGTGCCTTGCAGTGCGCCGACGAACACCAGCGGGAAGCTGGCGATGAACACGGTGAACACCGGAGTGCCGTCGCTGGCGCCGAACCAGAGCATCGCCAGTACCAGCCAGGCGATTGGCGGCATGCCCATGAGCACGGTGACCAGCGGCCGCGCCATCATCGAGGCGGTCATGGAGACACCGGCGGCGAGCCCGAGCACGCTGCCGACTGCCACGGACAGGGCAAAGCCGAGCAGCGCCCGGCGACTGGTGGCCAGCAGCTCCGGCCAGGCGGCACCTTCATCGATCAGCTGGAGCAGGCGGGAAAAGGTCTCCAGCGGCGCCGGCAGCACCAGCGCGCCATAGTGACTGGCCACTGCCTCCCAGGCGGCCAGCAACAGAAACAGGCTGGCCAGCGCGCCCCAGCCGCTCCACAGATAGCCGGGCAGGCTGGTCAGCCAGCTGCGCAGGAGGCTCATGGCTGATCGCTGACTGGCGAGTAGAAGTCATCGGCCGGCAGCTTGCCGCCGATCAGCGCCGGATTCTTTTGCAACAGCAGCTCGAACAGATACTCCACTTCCGCCCGCGCCTCGGCGGCGGGCACGGCCTCCATCTGCGCCACGGCCAACGAATCGGTCACCGCTTCGGCGCTGAGCATCGGCAGATGCCTGGCGACCAGCTGGCCGCAGCGCTCGGCGTTGGCGCTGCACCATTGCAGCGAGTCGGCGTAGGCCTGGGCGATTCGCGCGGCGATTTGCGGCTGGTCTTTCACGCTGGCCATCAGCGCGATGCCAGCCTGCGGGATGCGTGCTTCGCGTTGCAACAGACGGCCCCATTCCTGTTGCAGGTCGACGCTGCGATACAGATCCGGCGCGACCAGTCCCAGCGGCCCTTCGCTGGCCTTGCGCAGGGCCATGGAGATGGCCGGCTCGGCGAGCAGGGCGTGGTCGGTACGGCGCATCAGCAATAGCTGCATGGCGTCGATGGGCGTGGCGACGTAGCGCAAACGCAGGTCCTTGCGCACATCGATGCCGGCACGCTCGGCCAGCAGGCCGAAGAGGATGTCCGGCATGTCGCCGCGGAACGGCATGGCGATTTCCTTGCCGCGCAGGTCGTCGAGGGTGCTCAGGCCCTGTTCGCGGGACACCAGCCAGAGCAGACCCCAGGTCGAAACGTTGAGCATGCGCAGCTTGGCGCCGCGGTTGTACAGGTTGGCGGTGACGTTGACCGGCATGGCCAGCACGTCCGCCTGCTGGTTCAGCGCCAGCAGGCGCAGTTGGTCGGGATCGCGCCAGCTGACGAATTCCACCTTGTCCGCCAGGTCGTCCAGTGCGCCGGATTCGACCATGTGGATCAGCGGATTCGATACCGACGAAGAAGGGCCGGCCAGGACCAGGCGCGGCAGCTTGTCCGCCAGTGCCGGTGTACCGGCCGCCAGCAGGATGACCATCAGCAGATGGCGGAGCATCAGAAGCTCCCGCTCAGCGCGACGGTGATGCCGCGCCCGGGTGCTTGCAGCTCGTTGCCGCTGATGCCGTCGGCCAGATGCTCGTGGTAGGCCTTGTCGAACAGGTTGCTCAGGCGCGTATCGAGGTTGGCGGTCTGCAGCACGCCGATCCTGCCGAAGCCCCAGCCGAGGCTGGCATCGGCGGTAACGAAGCCTGCGGTACGGTCCTCGCCACCGCGGGTGAACTCGGTCGCTACACGATCCTGCTCGGCGACGGCACGCAGCTGCGCATGCCAGTAGAGGCCGCGCTCGGCTGGCTGGCCGATGCCCAGGGTCAACTCGTGGGCTGGCATCTGGTGCAGTGGTTCGTCGTCCTGTTTGTTCTCGCCGCGCAGCCAGGTGAAGCTGCCGTCCACCACGAACGCGCCGACGCCCTTGCTGGCGCTACCTTCAAGGCCGTAGATCACCACCTTGTCGAGGTTCTCGGTGCGCTTGATCGGCAGCCCGTTGGGCGCGTTGGCGCCGGTTACACGGCCGGCGATGTAATCGTCGATGCGGGTGTGGAAGGCAGCCAGCTGATAGGTGAAATCGCCATCGTCGCCCTTGAGGCCGAGCTCGAAGCTGGTGGAGCGTTCGGCATCCAGCTGCGGGTTGCCGAGGTGGAAATAGCCGTCACCGCGGGGCGCGTCGTCGTAGCGCTCGCGCATGTCGGCGGCGCGGTAGGCCTGGCCGATGTTGGCGTAGAGGTTGAGGGTGTCTGTCAGCGGGTGCAGCACACCCAGCGACCACGACAGGTTATGGTCAGTGCTGTCCAGCCCGCTGGTTTTCAGCGACGGGCCGTTGCCCTTGACGCGGGCATCGGCGCTGATACGGTCGTAGCGGGCGCCAGCGGTGAACCGTGTCTGGCCGATATCGAACTCGTCCTGCAGGAACAGCCCGTAGGACTCGATTTCAGCGTTCTTGAAGGGGTCGTTGCGCTGGTTGTTGTTGAAAGTCGGCGGGCCATCCACGTAGCGCTCCGGGTCGCCGGTCATTTTCCAGCCGCCGACGCCCACCGTCAGCAGGTGATCGGCGATTGGCACCACCCAGTTCGAGCGCAGCCCATGGGTGATGAAGCTGACATCGTTGCGTACATAGTCGCGGTCGAGCCGCTCGGAGTAGGCGCGGATCTCGCGGTAGACCTCCTGCCGATAGAGCTCGGTGGTCAGAGTGCCGTCGCCCAGGCCGTTTTCCAGGCCGATCTGGAACAGCTCGCGCTGCTGTTCCGGCGAATGGATGGTCGCGGTGCCGAGCGGTACCGGAATGCCAGCGCCACCCGGCTGGCCACCGGTACGCGCCGAGCCGGGGTACCAGACGTCGCGGTCGGTGTGGCGCTGGACGTTCAGGTTGACGCTGACATCCTCGGCCAGGCGCTGCTTGTACTTGAACAGCAGGGTGTCGGAGCTGTAGCCAGTGTTCTCTTCGGTGCCGTTGGGGCTCTTGTAGTCGTTGACCTTGCGCCCGGCAACGCCCAGCACCAGGGCATGATCGGCGCTGGAGTCGCGCAGCAGCAGGGCACCGGTGAAGCCTTTATCGACGCTGCTGGCGCTGGTGGAGAAGCGGCCGCTGCGTTCGTCCTGTTCGGTGAAGCGTGCTTGCGGCGTGATCAGATTGACCACCCCACCCATGGCGCCGCTGCCGTAGAGCACCGAGCCCGGCCCCTTGACCACTTCGGCGCGCTCCAATAACCCGAGATCGAGCATGGATGCCAGCGAGCCTTGCGGCTGGCCGGAGTTGACCCGCACGCCGTCGACCATCAGCACCAGGCTTTCCTTCTTCATGCCGCGCAGCACCGGGTTCTGGCCCCAGGCGCCGTCGCTGTGCACGGCCAGGCCCGGCTTGCCGCGGAACAGGCTGCCGGCCGGCTCGGCCCCTTGCGCCGGTTGTGGCTGCAGCACTTCAATGGCCTGGGGAATGTCCTGCGCCGCGGCCTCGTAACCTTTGGCGGTGACGACGGTTTCCTGCAGCTCCAGCGGAGCAGCGAGGGCGGAGGTGGTGCTGACGGCCAGGCAGGCCAGGGCGAGTGGGTAAAGGCGGAGGATCATCGAACGGCTCCCGGATAATTCGTCGGTGGTGATTGCCGACTTGAATGGGAGCAATTCTCGTTTAGTTGATAATGACTATCGTTTGATTCCGATCAAGTTTGTTCATCGCAGCCATCACCGCTGCCAGTCGCAGAAACAAGCCACCGCCAGCGAATGGGTAGCGCGGACCTTGCGCCCGGCGAGCACCGCCTCGAGGATAGGCTCGACGAAGCTGTTGTCCGAACTGCACACCGCACCCTCGCTGTAAGGCCCGATATAGACCAGTTCGCCGCTCTGGTCCCAGATGCCTACAGCCGGGCTGGCCGGAAGTTGCTCGGCGCCGGCCAGATCGTCCAGCGGCTTCAGCGCAGCCAAAGGCGCCGGCAGGCGGCCTTTGCTGCCGGGCTTACGCACTTCGTAGAACTCGACCGGTTGTCCGGCGAAGCGCTTGAGCAACTCCTCCAGATGCTGTTGGTTGCCGACGTTGCACGGGCAGCTCGGGTCCCAGAAGTGGACGAAGCGCACCGGTCCAGGGCCCTGCAGTTCGGTTGGCAGGCGCAGCACCTCGCCGTAGAACAATTCTGTGCGCTCGTTCTCGAAGGTGCGCAGGTAGCGCGCCTCGAACCACCAGAAGGCGGCCAGCATGGCGATGCCCCAGAGCAGGGCAACGAGCGCTGCGATCAGATACTTGTTGCGTACGGACATGATGGCGCTCTTGGATGGATGCGCCAGCTTGCCACGTCGCGCTGCAGAGCTGAATATCGCACTTACCCCTAGCAAGAAAACCGTTCATGCCTTCGCGAATCGATCCCGACGCTCTCCGCGCGCAATTAAGCCCGCTTCGCCACGCAGCCGA
The DNA here is from genome assembly GCF_000235745.1 of Stutzerimonas stutzeri SDM-LAC. GTDB lineage: Bacteria > Pseudomonadota > Gammaproteobacteria > Pseudomonadales > Pseudomonadaceae > Stutzerimonas > Stutzerimonas stutzeri_H. The sequence continues at coordinate 16,013 of NZ_AGSX01000083.1, forward strand.
GCTGACCGCCGATGCACGTTTCTATCAGACCTACTACGGGCTGGATCTGCCTCACCACCGGGGTATTCAGCGGCGCCTGGGGCGGTTTCAGGTACACGGTTATGAAGTGGTGGCGCAGAGTTGGTGCCCCGAGCAGCCGGTCGCGACACTGCTGATGTTTCACGGTTACTACGACCATATGGGCCTGTACCGACACGTGGTGGATTGGGGGTTGCGCATGGGCTTCGCCGTGCTCGCCTGCGACCTGCCGGGGCATGGGTTGTCCAGTGGGCCACGCGCCAGCATCAACGAATTCGACGAATACCAGGCGGTGTTGCAGGGCCTGTTGCATGAAGCTGCTGCGATGAATCTGCCGCGGCCGTGGCATCTGCTGGGCCAGAGCACCGGCGCTGCCATCGTGCTGGATTATCTGCTCTGTCAGCCGGTGCACCCCGCGCTGGGGCAGAGCATTCTGCTGGCGCCGCTGGTGCGGCCCCGCGCCTGGGGATGGTCACGCCTCAGTTATGAAGTGATGCGGCGCTTCGTCAAGCAGATTCCCCGAAGCTTCAGTGAAAATTCAGGCGATCCGGCGTTTCTCCAGTTCATCCAATCCAGCGATCCACTGCAGCCGGATATCTTGCCAACCGCATGGGTGGGCGCACTGTCGCGGTGGATTCAGCGCATCGAAGGCGCCCCGACCAGCCCGCTCAGTCCGTTGATTGTCCAGGGTGAGGCCGATATGACGGTCGACTGGCAACACAACCTGCCGGTCCTGCAAGACAAGTTCGCCGCCCCGGAAATCCTTCGGCTACCCACGGCGCGGCATCACCTGGTCAACGAACAGGAAGCCCTGCGTCGTGAATATTTCGGGTTTCTCAGCGAGCGGTTGAAATAGCCCGGCGCGCCGGCTGAGAGGCCGCTCAGGCCTGGATCTCGTTGCCGCTCAATCCCACGGCAAGCCCGGCACGCAGGGCTTGCAGCGCTGCGCTGTAGTAATGCTGGCCGGCTTCCGACTGGGCGAACTGGACGAACTCCTCCAGTTCGGCATCAGAGAGGTCGCGATAGATGTACAGCAGCGTGTTGTCCAGATCGCTTTCGACCTGCTGCTGCAGGCGCTCGCGCTGGCTGTTCAACAAACCCTGCGCCTGACCACCGCCGAGCAGGCCAGGAATCATCTGGCTGAGGCTATCGGCCGCGACGCCGGCCAGCGCCAGGCTGACCTCCGCACCCGCTTCGGCGGCCGGTATCGCCTGGGCAAGATGGCGGATCAGCAACTGCCGGTTGCTGCCGGCCTCGATGCGCGGGATGCCGTTTTCATATCGCGCCAATTGCTCACGGCGCCCAGCCAGCGTCTCGGCCGCGACCACCTTGTGGCCTAGTGGCGACTGAAAAAAATCCAGCGCCGGTTGCGGATTGGCGAGGTTCTCGCGCAGCGCCTGCTTGGCCCGCTGATCGATGGCATTGACCGCGAAACGGCGATTGCTGTTGGTCACCAGCGCCTGGTACACCGCCGGTGGCAGAGTGTTCTTGTAGCGCTGCTGGGCGACGGTCAGGGCATCGTTGAAGTTGGCGCGTTGTTCGGTCCAACCGGCGGTTTCGTACAGTTCGTCGTAGACGTCTGCGAGGGTGCTGCAGCTGAAGGCAAGTAATACACAAGCGATTAAAGCGCGCATGGAAGCTCCTGTTGGCGGGCAGTTTATTTTCAGCGCCCTGACGGCAGCTGTCGAGGCGCGAAAGCGCTGCTGCTAGACTCCGAAACAGTCCTTTCGGAGTCTCTTCCTTGCAGTTCGATCCCATCATTGACGACCTTGCCGAGCATGGCTGGTCGCTGCGTCATTCATTCCTGTCAGACGATCTGACCCTTGGTTTGGCAGCGGAGTGCCGCAAGCGCGAAGCACAAGGTGACCTGGCCCCGGCAGGTATCGGCCGCGGCGATGCGTTGATGGTTCGCGAAGGCATTCGGGGTGACCAGATCCAGTGGCTCGAACCGGGGCAGTCGCATTTGTGTGACAGCTACCTGGAGCTGATGGATGGGCTTCGTCAACGTCTGAACCAGACGCTGTTTCTTGGCCTGGAAGAGTTCGAATGCCATTTCGCCCTGTACCCGCCAGGTGCCTTCTACAAGACGCATCTGGATCGCTTCCGTGATGACGACAGCCGCTGCGTTACTGCGGTGGTCTACCTCAACCCGGACTGGCAACCGGCTGATGGCGGCGAGCTGCGCATGCATTTCGCTGACGGATCGCAGCGTGACATCCCGCCGCTTGCGGGAGATCTCCTGGTTTTCCTGTCCGGCGACTTTCCACATGAGGTGAAGGTTACGCACGCTGACCGGTTGTCGCTGACCGGCTGGTTCCGCCGTCGTCCGGTGGACGCGCTGGCACTGTAATCGGCTGCCGACACGAAAAGCCCGGCGCAAGGCCGGGCTGAAGTTCGAGTCGACTAAACGCCTGGACGTTACATCCCGAGCATCTCTGGCAGGGCCAACGAGATCCACGGCAGGTAGGTAATCAGTACCAGGAATGCCAGCATCATCGCCAGCCATGGCATTACAGCGCGAATCACCTGAGTCACCGGCATGCCCGTTACCGCCGAGGCAACGAACAGGTTCAGGCCCACCGGCGGCGTGATCAGACCGATCTCCATGTTGACCACCATGATGATGCCCAGGTGGATCGGGTCGATGCCCAGCTGTGTCGCAATCGGGAACAGGATCGGCGCCAGGATCAGGATGATCGCCGACGGCTCCATGAAGGCACCGGCCACCAGCAGCACGATGTTTACCACCAGCAGGAACATCCACGGTTGCAGTCCGGCTTCGAGCACCATGGCGGTGATCTGTTGCGGGATCTGCTCGGTGGTCAGTACATGCGCAAAGAGCATGGCGTTGGCGATGATGAACATCAGCATGATGGTCAGCTTGCCCGACTCCAGCAGCACCTTGGGGCAGTCACGAATCGTGATGTCCTTGTAGACGAACAGCGCGATGAAGGCCGAGTACACGGCGGCTACTGCTGCCGCTTCGGTCGGGGTGAACATGCCGGAATAGATCCCGCCGAGGATGATCACCATCAGCAGCAGGCCCCAGATGGCCTTGCGGGCGGAAGACAACCATTCGCGGAACGTCGCGCGCGGCAGCGCCGGCAGGTTCTTTTTCACGGCGATGATGTAGATGGCGATCATCAGCGCGAGACCCAGCAGCAGACCCGGCACGACACCCGCCATGAACAGCTTGCCCACCGAGGTCTCGGTGGCGGCGGCATAGACCACCATGACGATCGACGGCGGGATCAGGATGCCCAGCGTACCGGCGTTGCAGACGATGCCGGCGCCGAATGCCTGCGGGTAACCGGAGCGGACCATGCCGGCAATCGCGATGGAGCCAACCGCGGCTACCGTTGCCGGAGAGGAACCGGACAGCGCAGCAAACAGCATGCAGGCCAGTACGGCCGCGATGGCCAGGCCGCCGCGGATATGACCGACGCTGGCGTTGGCGAAATCGATGAGTCGCTTGGCGACGCCGCCGGTGGTCATGAATGCGCCAGCCAGCAGGAAGAATGGTATCGCCAGCAGCGTGTAGTGCTCGGACGTCTCGAACAGCTTGATCGCCAGCGAGGTGACCGAATCCGGGCTGAACAGCAGGATCGTCAACGAGCCGGCCAGACCGAGGGATACGGCCACCGGCACGCCGATGAACATCAGCGCGAAGAGCGCGACAAAGAGGAACAGAATGGTCATTTACTTCGGCTCCTCTGCGCCCAGTTTCGCGGCTTCGGCGGCTTCGTCTGCCAAGCCCAGGCCACTTTGTTCGTTACGCAGGATGCGCACGAAGATTTCGGCGAAACGGATAAAGACCATAGCGAATCCGATCGGCACGATCATGCCGATGTGCCATTGCTTTACACCGAAATGCCCGAGGTCTTCGGCACCGATATTTGCGGTGAACAGGGCCGAGATCCAGTTGAAGCTGGCGAATGCCAGCAGGCCCGCATAGCCGAGGCAGAACAGGCAGGCCACAAAGCCGATGTAGCGCTGGACGTGGCGTGGCGCCAGTTTCACCAGGGCGTCGATGCCAATATGGCCGGCGGTGCGTACGCCGTAGGCCAGGCCGGAGAAGATCAGCCAGGCGAACAGCGCCTTGGTCAGCGCCGTGCTCCATGTCATGGACTGCGCGAATCCAATTACGAAGTCGCCAATGCTGAAGAAGAAGTCCTCTGCTGCCGGATACGAATCCGCCAGGCTGTAGAACACGGTGTAAAGGTTGTTCAAGACCACGTAAACGAAGGTCACCAATGTCATGGCGGCCAGAAGGAAGGCGATAAACGCTTCTTCGAAGTGGTCCCAGACGCGCCAGAGGGCGTTCATGGATGACATCTCCTGATGGATTGCTGTGTTTCGGTGGGCGTACAGAACGTGCGCCATGGGCCGGTCGGGTAACCGGGTGACAGAGCAATGAAAAACTCTTGTTGTACAGGCAGCTGGCTCGGGATCACCGCGTCGTAGGTATTGCCTGGCTGGGTTGTCTTTTCACTGGTCTGTCGATGTGGCTGGTGTTGCTCTAGTCGGAACGCGGAGGGCAGCTTGTGGCTGCCCTCCGGCAAGGCTTACTTGGCCTTGTTGGCTTCTTCGGCGGCCTTGATCAGGTCGGCACCGATGTCGTTCTCGAACTTGCTCCAAACCGGCTTCATGGCTTCGCGCCACTTGGCACGCTCTTCCGGAGTCAGAACGAGGATTTCGGTAGTACCGGCAGCCAGGATGTCCTGCTTGGCTTTCTGGTTCAGGTCATCGGCCTGCTTGTTCACCTCAACGGTGACCTCGTCGATGATCTGGTCCAGCTCGGTGCGCACGTCTTCCGGCAGACCTTCCCAGAACTTGGTGTTGGTGATCAGCATGTAGTCGAGCAGACCGTGGTCGGACTCGGTGATGTGCTTCTGCACTTCATGCATTTTCTGCGAGTAGATGTTCGAGTAGGGGTTCTCGGCACCGTTTACAACGCCAGTCTGCAGGCCCTGATAGACCTCGGCGAAGCTCATCTTGCGCGGGTTGGCGCGCAGGGCCTTGAACTGCTCGTCCAGTACAGCGGAAGCCTGTACGCGGAACTTCAGACCACGGGCATCCTTCGGCTCACGCAGTTCCTTGTTGGCCGACAGCTGCTTCATGCCGTTGTGCCAGTAGGCCAGGCCGGTGATGTTCTTGTCTTCCATCGAGCTCAGCAGCTTCTGGCCGGCATCGCTCTGTTGGAAACGGTCAACCGCCTGGATGTTGTCGAACAGGAACGGCAGGTCGAACACCTGTACGCCCTTGGAGTAATGCTCGAACTTGGCCAGCGACGGCGCGATCAGCTGTACGTCGCCCAGCAGCAGTGCTTCCATTTCCTTGCCGTCGCCGAACAGGGACGAGTTCGGGTAAACCTGGACTTCTACCTTGCCGGGCAGACGCTCTTCAACGAGCTTCTTGAACATGATGGCACCCTGACCTTTCGGGGTGTTCTCGGCAACCACGTGGGAGAACTTGATCAGGATCGGGTCGGCGGCCTGAGCCAGGCTTGCCATACCGAGGGACAGAGCACAGGCGAGCGCGGTAGCAGTCAGCTTGAACATTGTTGTGTTTCCTCTTGTTGTGAATTGAGCCCCACGCTACGTGGCAGAGGGCTCGGCTGTAACCAGCAAGACAAGTCTAGGCGTCATTGAATAAATCGCTGGGCCGGACGACGACTCGGCTTGTCGGTCCATGGAATAGCGGGAGCAAGTGCTGTGCCAGAATGGCTGCCTGCTTCCCGTGACGCGGCAGTTTACTCGCATGATGGCAAAATACTGACGAATGTTTCTCAGCTAGTCCGCTCTAGCCTGCAAGTTCTACCGCCATCCACATGATATGGATGACGGGATTGAATGCAGCCACAAAGATGTTTCGGTAGCGTGTCTGCAGGCAGCGAAAAGGCAGATGTCCTGAATGTCGCCCAGGATTGGCGGAAAACCGCCAGCTATTCGCCATCATCAGGCGGGGTTCCGCCAGCATCATTGAACGCCAGGCCGTGCTTGCGCAGCTTGTCGTGCAGCGTCTTGCGTGGCAGGCCCAGGGCTTCGGCAACGCTGCGCAGCGAGCTATGAGGCCGCGCCAGTTCGGCTGCGATCAAGGCACGCTCGAAGGCCTCCACCTGCTCACCCAGCCCATTGGCTGCGCCGGCACCGCTGTCGTCGGCGGCGCGGGCGGGATCATCGAGCCCCAGCTCGAGACCCAGCGCGAAGCGTTCGGCGGTGTTTTGTAATTCCCGCACATTGCCTGGCCAGGCATGCCGAAGCAGCTGTGCGCGCTGCTCGGCACGCAGTTCACGGATCGGCAGGGCGTGGCGGTTGGCGGCGGTCTCGGCAAAATGCTGGAACAGGAACAACAGGTCCTCGCTGCGCTCGCGCAACGGCGGAATGCGCAGCGGCGCGACATTCAGGCGGTAGTAGAGGTCGGCACGGAAGCGGCCCTGGTCAGCGGCCTGGCGCAAATCCTCCTTGGTCGCAGCGATCACGCGGATATCCAGGGGGATCGATTGGTTACCACCCAGGCGCTCGACGACCCGCTCCTGCAGCATGCGCAGCAGCTTGACCTGCACATCCAGGCTCATGCTCTCGATCTCGTCGAGGAACAGGGTGCCGCCGTTGGCGAATTCGAACTTGCCGATGCGACGCTTCTGCGCGCCGGTAAAGGCTCCGGCTTCGTGGCCGAACAGCTCGCTTTCGACCACCGATTCGGCCAGCGCTCCGGCATTGATCGCAACGAACGGGCCGCTGCGGCGGCTGGAAAGGTCGTGCAGCGCACGGGCCACGACTTCTTTGCCAGCCCCGGTTTCGCCAAGAATCAACACATCGGCCTGGGTTCCGGCGAGCGCGCCGATCTGCTCACGAAGGCGCTGCATGGCGGCAGATTGGCCGAGCAGGCGGGTCGACAGCTGTTGGCGGTCGGCCAGGGCCAGCCGCAGGCTGCGGTTGTCCAGCACCAGTTGGCGCAGGGCAAGGGCGCGGCGCACGCTATCGAGCAGCGCCTCGCTGGGAAAGGGCTTTTCGAGAAAGTCATAGGCGCCGGCCCGCATGGCTTGAACCGCCAGCTGGATATCGCCATGGCCGGTAATCAGCAGAACCGGCAGCTCGCGGTCGATCGCCTGCAGTTGTTGTTGCAGCTCCAGGCCGTCGATGCCAGGCATGCGGATGTCGCTGACCACCACGCCGCCCCAGTCCGGGGGCAACATGCCCGGCAAGCCGCGCGCATCACTCAGGCTGAGCACCTTGAGCCCGGCGAGGTCGAGGGTCTGGCTCAGCGCCTTACGCAGATGCGGATCGTCATCGACCAGGATGACCTGAGTCTGCGGGTCGATCGGGTGGGTCATGCTAGTCCTCGCTCGGAAAGGCGACGCCGGGGTCGGCGCAGTGCAAATAGAGACTGATCTGTGCGCCGCCTTCGGGATGGTTGGCCAAGATCAGTTCACCGTCCAGGGCGCGGGCCAGGGTATCGCAGATAGCCAATCCCAAGCCCAACCCCTGAGCGCTGGTCTTGGTGGTGAAGAAGGGCTCGCGGGCACGTTGCATCGCCTCGTCGGAAAAACCCGGGCCGTTATCGCGCAAGGTCAGCAGCACACCCTCGTCCTGGCGCTCCGCGCGCAGCCAGATGCGCCGCACCGGCGGGCGCTCCACCAGGGCGTCCAGCGCGTTGCTCAAGAGGTTGGAGATGATCTGCCGCAGCCGCGTCTCGCCGGCCTGCACCCAGAGCGTGGCGTCGGGCAGGTCGCGAATCAGTTCGACGCCCATGGCCTGGCGTCGCTTGGCCAGCAATGCCAGCGCGTCATCCAGTGCCGGCTGCAGCGCGACGCGCTCGGGTGCATGGCGGTCGCGCCGGGCAAATGCGCGCAGATGAGCAATGATCGAGGCCATGCGTGCGGTCAGCTCGCTGATCAGCTTGAGGTTGTCGCGCGCCTCGTCGTTGCGCTGCTGGTCGAGCAGGACGCCAGCATTGTCGGCATAGCTGCGGATCGCCCCGAGCGGCTGATTGAGTTCATGGCTGATGCTGGCGGACATGGTGCCGAGCGCCGACAGCTTGCCGGCCTGCAACAGCTCATCCTGTGCACGAACCAGCTCTTGCTGGGCTTGCTCGCGCTCCAGGACCTCGTCCTTGAGCCGGCTGTTCAGGGCTTCGAGGTCCTGTGTCCGCTCCTGCACACGGCGTTCGAGCTGTTGGCGCGCCTTGGCATCCAGCGCAATACGCTCGAGGTAATGGCGGCGCCGTTGCATCAGCAAGCCAAGCAACAGCAGGAGCGCGGCGAGGGTGGCGGCGCCAATCGCGACGACCGTCTGCACGGGTCGCTCGACCAGGCTGATCGGCGCCAGGATGCGCACCGTCCAGCCGGTTTCCTTGAGTTCACGGCTCTGGATCAGCCAGGTATCGATATCGAGTGTCAGATCCCGCGGTTCGAGCGTGGGGTAGGGGCGGTCGGAGGCAATCTGCTCACGCTCCTCGGCATCCAGCGCGCGGCTGGCGCGGAACCGCCATTCCGGCTTGGAGGTAAGAATCACCACGCCAAAACCGTCGGTCACCATCAGTTGCTCGGGCGTGCTGCCCCATAGTGTCTCGGTATGGTCCAGGTCCACCTTGACCACCAGTACCCCAAGGGTTTCGTCGCCATCGCGTACCGCAGCGCCGAAATAGTAGCCGCGCTTGCCAGACGTGGTGCCGAGGCCGAAGAAGCGACCCAGCTCGCCGGCCATCGCCTCTCGGAAATAGGGTCTGAAGGCAAAATTGCGGCTGACGAAGCTGTCTTCCTCGCTCCAGTTCGACGCGGCCAGCGTATTGCCGTCAGGCGCCATCAGATAGATCACATCGGCGCCGGTTTCCTTGCGCAGTTGGTCCAGCAGGCGGTTGGCCTGGTCCTTGGCGGCTGGGTTGTCAGGCTGGCGCAGCGCCGTGCGCAGGGTCGGCAGATCGCCGAGGATGCGCGGCAGCACTTCATAACGGCGCAATGAGCCAAGCAGGTTGGCGACATAGAGGTCGAGGGTCTGGCGGTTCTGCTCGATCAGCTCATTGCTGTAATAACGCTCCGCCAGTTGTTGCAGCGGCCACAGCAGCGGCGCCAGCAACAGCGCAACCAGCGCAAGGTTGCGCCAGCGAGGACGGCGGGGGGAATCGGGTGAGCTCATGCAGATGCGCCTGTGGTTCGGGCGCCATTATGCACGCACGGCCATCGTCGGTGCTTACTGCCGGGTGAACGGGACAGCCGGCGCGTTCAGCACTGTCGGTGCGATTAGACGCTTTGTGCAGCAGCTGCGGCGAGATCAGCCTGAACATGGGACACACTGCCAAGGCACTGGTGCAGGGCGGTTTCCCAATCGGGCAGCGTAATCTGCCAGTCATGCTGCAAACGCGCGCAGCTGAGGCGGGAATTGAGCGGGCGCTGAGCTGCGGTGGGGTAGTCGATAGACAGGATCGGCTCGACCCGCGCGCGCAGCAGGCCCTGGTTATGCAGGTGACGGGCGATATGGCAGGCGAAGCCGTACCAGGACGTCTCGCCGCTGGCGGTCAGGTGATAGAGCCCACCAGGCCCACCGGTACCCGCGCGTCGTTTACGCACTATCTCGGCAGTGACTCCGGCGATAGTGCCAGCCCAGGTGGGCGCCCCGATCTCGTCATCGACCACCGACAGCGCGTCGCGCTCCTGTAACAAGCGCTGCATGGTCAGCAGAAAGTTGCGCCCATGCAGCGAGTAGACCCAACTGGTGCGCAGGATCAGGTGATCGCCGCCTACAGCCTGAATCGCCTGCTCACCGGCCAGCTTGCTCGCCCCGTATACGCTCAACGGAGCCGGCAAGTCCTCCTCCGTGTAGGGTTCGGTCTTGCTGCCGTCGAACACGTAATCGGTGGAGTAGTGGATCAGCGGTACACCCAGGGCTGCCGCTTCCTCTGCCAGCACACCAGGGCCGATAGCGTTCACCGCGAAGGCTCGCTCGCGGTCGCCTTGCGCCGAGTCGACGGCTGTATAGGCGGCTGCGTTGACGATCAGATCCGGGCGTAGCAGACGAACCTGGCGACGGATCTGTGTCGGTTCGGCCAGGTCCAGCAGCTTATGGCCGAGCGCAAGCACCTTGCCTTCACCGGCAAGCGCCAATTGCAGCTCACGGGACAACTGTCCCGTGCTGCCGGTGATAAGGATCTTCATGGAAACAGTTCTGCCTCGCTGAGCACCTTGCCGTCGATGTCTTTCTGCGACAGCTGAGGCGGCTCGGTAAATGGCCAGTCGATGCCGATCTGCGGGTCGTTCCAGAGCAAAGAGCGTTCGTGGGCGGGGGCGTAGTAGTCGGTAGTTTTGTAGAGAAATTCAGCGCTTTCGCTGAGTACCACGAAGCCATGCGCGAACCCTTCCGGAATCCACAGTTGGCGCTGGTTTTGTGCGCTCAGGTTCACCCCGACCCAGCGACCGAAGCTGGGCGAGCTGCGGCGCAGATCCACCGCTACGTCGAACACCTCGCCGGCGACGACCCGCACCAGCTTCCCCTGCGGCTGCTGGATCTGATAGTGCAGCCCGCGCAGCACGCCGCGCTGGGACTTGGAGTGGTTGTCCTGAACGAAGCTGCGCGTGACGCCTGTCGCCGCCTCGAAAGCCGCCGCGTTGAAGCTTTCGTAGAAAAAGCCGCGCTCGTCACCGAACACCTTCGGCTCGATGATCAACACATCGGGAATGTCGGTTTCGATGACTTTCATGCGTCTTCACCCGCCAGCTTGAACAGGTACTGTCCGTAGCCGGTCTTGCCCAGGGCGTCGGCGCGGCGTAGCAGCTGCTCGCGATCGATCCATTTGTGTTGGTAGGCGATCTCTTCCAGGCAAGCGACCTTGAGTCCTTGGCGATGCTCGATGGTCTGCACGTACTGCGAGGCTTCCAGCAGGCTGTCGTGGGTTCCGGTGTCGAGCCAGGCGAAGCCGCGGCCGAAGCGCTCGACATTCAGATCGCCGCGCTTGAGGTAGGCGTTGTTCACGTCAGTGATTTCCAGCTCGCCGCGCGGCGACGGCTTGATCGACTTGGCGATCTCGACCACATCGTTGTCGTAGAAGTACAGACCGGTCACGGCGTAGCTGGATTTCGGCTTGGCTGGCTTCTCCTCGATGGACAGCGCCTTGCCGTTTTCGTCGAAGTCGATCACGCCGAAGCGCTCCGGGTCCTTGACCCAGTAACCGAAGACCGTTGCGCCCTTCTCCTGATGAGAGGCGCGCTGCAGCTTCTCGGTGAAGTGCTGGCCGTGGAAGATGTTGTCGCCCAGGATCAGGCACACCGAGTCGGTGCCGATGAACTCTTCACCGATCAGAAAGGCCTGCGCCAGACCGTCCGGCGAGGGCTGCTCGGCGTAGCTGATGCTGATGCCGAACTGGCTGCCATCGCCCAGCAGGTTGCGGTACTGCGGCAGGTCCTGCGGTGTGGAAATCAGCAGGATGTCGCGAATCCCGGCGAGCATCAGCACCGAGATGGGGTAGTAGGCCATCGGCTTGTCATAGATTGGCAGCAGCTGCTTGGATACGCCCAGGGTGATGGGGTGCAGGCGGGTGCCGGAGCCTCCGGCGAGGATGATTCCTTTCATGCGTTCTCCAGCGCGCCAAGGCGCTCGCGTTGATAGCTGCCGTCCTGGACGCGACGGCACCATTCGAGGTTGTTGAGGTACCACTGCACGGTCTTGCGCAGGCCGGTCTCGAAGGTTTCCTGCGGGACCCAGCCGAGTTCACGCTCGATCTTGCTGGCGTCGATGGCGTAGCGCAGGTCGTGGCCCGGGCGGTCCTTGACGAACGTGATCAGATCCTCGAAACGCTCGAGGCCCTCGGGCTTGTGCGGCGCCAGCTCTTCGAGCAGGGCGCAGATACCGCGTACCACGTCGATGTTCTTCTGCTCGTTGTGGCCGCCGATGTTGTAGGTCTCGCCGACCTCTCCCTTACTGACCACCTGGAACAGCGCGCGCGCATGGTCCTCGACGAACAGCCAGTCACGCACCTGGGTGCCGTTGCCGTAGACCGGCAGCGGCTTGCCATCCAGCGCATTGAGGATGACCAGCGGGATCAGCTTCTCGGGGAAGTGATACGGGCCGTAGTTGTTCGAGCAGTTGGTGATCAGCACCGGCAAGCCGTAGGTGCGCTGCCAGGCGCGAACCAGATGATCGGACGAGGCCTTGCTGGCCGAATACGGTGAGCTCGGCGCGTAGGGTGTGGTTTCGGTGAACAGATCGTCGACGCCGTGCAGATCGCCATACACCTCGTCGGTTGAGATGTGGTGGAAGCGGAACGCCTCGCGGCGCTCGACGGGCAGGGTCTGCCAGTAGGCACGAGTCGCTTCGAGCAGTTGATAAGTGCCGACGATATTGGTCTGGATGAACTCGGCCGGGCCATCGATAGAGCGATCGACGTGCGACTCGGCGGCCAGGTGCATGATGGCGTCCGGCTGGAACTCCAGCAGCGCCTCGCTTACCCGGTCGCGGTCGGCGATGTCGGCTTGGAGAAACTGATAGCGGTCACTGCCGTGGACTTCGGCCAGCGACTCGAGATTGCCAGCGTAGGTCAGCTTGTCCAGGTTGAGCACGCTGTGCTCGGTGTCTTGGATCAGATGGCGGATCAGAGCAGAGCCGATGAATCCGGCTCCGCCGGTAACGAGAATGCGCATGATTGAGAGGCTTCCTTGGCGCGCTACAGAGCTACAGGCTCTTGGCATGTCGGCAGGATAGACCTGCCGGAAATACAAAAATTCCCGCTCACGACGGTGAGTCACGAGTGGCTGTGAATGTGCCGACCGGCGTTGTCCCGGCAAACCGCTAGCCAGAGCCCTGTTGCCCAGGCCGGGGCAGATCGTTCGTTTTCTTGCCGGGTTGCCGTGCGTGCCACACGCTCGTCAGCGATCAGCCAGAGGTCGCGATTATTCGACCAAAAACGGCGATGCAAAATGGCGGCAAAAATGCAGTAACATCACGGCGATATCAACCCCTGGGTGGCAATGGAATGCACACTTGTAATGATCAACTGGCCGAGCTGCTGAGCTTGACCGTACGTAGCCTGTCGCAGCTGAGCGACGCCCTGACAACCCATTCGTTCGAAATGATGGCCTGCGAGGACCCCGGCGTACGCATCGCCAGTCGTCGCATGGTGTCGCGGGTGGCGCAAATCCAATCAAGCTTCGACCGCCAGCTGCAGCTGGTCAGTGCCCTGACCGGGGTAGAACACGCCGCGGGTGGCTCAGTGTTCGAGGTCGAATTGCGGTCGTCGCCGGACGGCGACCCTCCCACCGGTGGCGATCACTAACGCAACGACTGGCGCAGCCGCGACAACGCGCCGAGGAAAAACACCGCGCCGATCGCCAGCAGCGCCAGCAGTTGTGGCCAGATCACCGAGACGCCGGCGCCACGGAACAGGATGGCCTGCGCCAGCTCGACGAAATGCGTAGTCGGCGCCACCAGCATGATGTGCTGGATCAGCGCCGGCATGCTCTCGCGCGGGGTCACGCCGCCGGAGAGGATCTGCAACGGAATCAGCGTGAGAATTACCAGCAGCCCCAATTGCGGCATGGAGCGCGCCACCGTGCCGAAGAAGATGCCCATCGAGGTGGCGGCGAACAGGTGCAGCGCCGCGCCGCCAGCGAACAGCAGCAGCGAGCCCTGAATCGGGATATCGAGCCAGCCCTCGACGACGAAGCGCAGGGCGAAGGCCGCTGCCGCCAGCACCACCAGCCCCATCGCCCAGACCTTGCCGACCATGATTTCGAATGGCGTCACCGGCATCACCAGCAGGTGTTCGATGGTGCCGTGCTCGCGCTCGCGGATCAGCGCGGCGCCGGTGAGGATGATCGCCAGCATAGTGATCTGGTTGATCACCTCGTTCACGGCGCCGAACCAGGCCCGATTCAGGTTGGGATTGAAGGCCGTGCGCACCACCGCCTCGACCGGTAAGGCGTCACCGCTGCGGTAGCGGCGAACGAACTCGGCGGTCTCGCTGGCGATGATCTGCTGGATGTGCCCGGCGCCGGTGAAGGCCTGGCTGACCTGGGTCGCATCGACGTTGAGCTGGATGGTCGGCTGGCGGCCGGCGAGCAGGTCCTGCTGGAAGCGCGGCGGGATGTTCAGGGTGAAGGTGTAAAGGCCGTTGTCCATGCCGCTGTCCATCTGCTGCAGGGTGATGGCCTTGGGCTCGATGAAGTAGGGCAACTGGAAGGCGTTGACGATGCGCAGCGAGGCCTGAGAGCGGTCCTCGTCGACCACGGCGATGCTGGCGCGGTGTGGCGCCTCGGGCACGGCGGTGGCGCCTTCGTAGATGGCCAGGGTGAACGAATAGATGATCAGCACCAACATCGCCGGGTCGCGGTAGAGGCTGCGCAGCTCCTTGAGGCCGAGCTGGATGATGTTGCCGAGCTTGCGTCGCAGGCCGCCCATGTCATTTCTCCTGCTTGCGCAGACCGGCGACGCTGAGCAGGGTCAGCAGCGGAATCGCCAGTAGCATCGGAATGAAATAGGGGTATAGCTCGGCCAGGCCCAGCGCCTTGGAAAACACCCCGCGGCTGATGATCAGAAAATGCGTGGTGGGATAGAGCTTGCCGATAAAGGCGCCGGCGCCTTCCATGGCCGAGGTCGGATGGATCAGCCCGGAGAACTGAATCGCCGGCAGCAGCGTGACGATGGTGGTGCCGAAGATCGCCGCGATCTGGCTGTTGAGGATCGAGGACATCAACAGGCCCAGCCCGGTGGCGCAGGCCACGTAGAGCAGGGCGCCAAGGCAGAGGGTGAGGATGCTGCCTTTGATTGGAATGCCGAAGACAAACACCGCCAGCAACGCCAGGGTGGCGAAGTTGAACATGCCCAGGGCGATGTAGGGCAGCTGCTTGCCGAGCAGGAATTCCAGGCGGGTGGTCGGGGTGACGTAGAAGTTGGTGATCGAGCCCAGCTCCTTCTCGCGCACCACACCAAGCGCGGTGAGCATCGCCGGGATCATCATCAGCAGCAGCGGGATCATCGCCGGTGCCATGGCCGGCAGGCTCTGCACGTCGGGGTTGTAGCGGTAGCGGATGGCGACATCGGCCGGGGCCAGTTGCGCCTCGACACCGGCTTCGCGGGCCAGTTGCTGCAGGTAGGTCAGATGGATGCCCTGCACATAGCCCTTGATGGTGTCGGCGCGCATGGGCATGGCCCCGTCGATCCAGAATGCAACTTCAGGCACGGCCCCGCGTTTGAGGTCGCGGCCGAAATTGGGCGGGATTTCCACCGCCAGGCTGATATCGCCGCTGCGCAAACGTGCGTCCAGTTCCGCATGGCTGGCCAGCGCCGGCTTTTCCAAGAAGTAGCGCGAGCCGGCGATGTTCAGCAGGTAGTGCTGGCTGGTGGTGGTCTGGTCGCGGTCGAGCACGGCGTAGGTCAGGTTCTCCACGTCGAAGCTGACGCCATAACCCATGATGAACATCAGCAGCACGCTGCCTAGCATCGCCAACGTTGCACGGATCGGGTCGCGGCGCAGCTCCATGGCTTCGCGGCGGGTGTAGCTGAGCAGACGGCGCAGGCTGAAGCGGGCCTGGCGGCCATTGTTGTCGGCCGGTCGGATCGGGTTGCGGGTCGCGGCAGGAGGCGCTGCTGGCTGTTCAGTGGCATGTGCGGCGGCGGCTTCCTCCAGGTAGGCGATAAAGGTCTGTTCCAGCGTCGGCAGGCCGCGCTTGGCCATCAGCGCCTGCGGCGTGTCGCTGTCGAGCACGCGCCCGGCGTGCATCAGCGAAATGCGGTCGCAGCGCTGTGCCTCGTTCATGAAGTGGGTGGAGATGAAGATGGTCACGCCGTCTTCGCGTGACAGCTGCGCCAGGAGCTCCCAGAAGCCGTCGCGGGCCACCGGATCGACCCCCGAGGTGGGTTCGTCGAGGATGAGGATTTCCGGGTTGTGGATCACCGCCACCGCCAACGACAGGCGCTGGCGCACGCCCAGCGGCAGGCTGCTGGGCAGGCTTTCGGCATCGCCGCTGAGGTCGAAGCGGGTGAGCATCTCCTGCACGCGCGGCCCGCGCCGTTCGGCCGGCAGGTGGAACAGTCGTGCATGCAGCTCGAGGTTCTGCCGCACCGTCAGCTCGCTGTACAGCGAGAAGGCCTGGGACATGTAGCCGACCCGTTGGCGGGTCTGCATGTCGTGTGGGTCCACCGGTTTGCCGAACAGCAGGGCGTCGCCCTCGCTGGCCGGCAGCAGGCCGGTGAGCATCTTCATGGTGGTGGTCTTGCCGCAGCCGTTGGAGCCGAGAAAGCCGAAGATCTCGCCGCGCGCGATGCGGAAGTTGACCCGGTCCACCGCAACGAAATCACCGAAACGCATGGTCAGGCCATGGGCCTCGATGGCGATGCTGTCACTGTGCGGCTGTGGCGGAATGATCAGTTCGCGATGCTGGCTGCGCTTGGCTTCAGGCAGCAGGCGGATAAAGGCGTGCTCCAGCGAGTCGCTGCCAGTGCGCGCCAGCAGCTCGGCCGGCGTGCCTGTGGCCAGCACCTGGCCGGCGTCCATCGCTACCAGATGGTCGAAGCGCTGCGCCTCGTCCATGTAGGCGGTGGCGACCAATACGCTCATCTGTGGGCGCTCGCTGCGGATGCGTTCGATCAGTTCCCAGAACTGCGCGCGCGACAGCGGGTCGACGCCGGTGGTGGGCTCATCGAGGATCAGCAGGTCGGGGTCGTGGATCAGCGCGCAGCAGAGGCCGAGCTTCTGCTTCATGCCACCGGAGAGCTTGCCCGCCGGGCGTTCGAGGAAGGGCGCGAGGCCCGTGCTGCGCGTCAGTTCGGCAATGCGCCAGTGGCGCTCCTCAGCCGCCTGGCCGAACAGGCGGCCAAAAAACTCGAGGTTTTCGCGCACAGTCAGTGTTGGATAAAGATTCTTGCCCAGGCCCTGCGGCATATAAGCGATGCGCGGGCAGACCCTGCGCCGGTGGCCGGCGTCAGCGATGTCACCGCCGAGCACCTCTAGCGTGCCTTGCTGGAGCTTGCGCGCCCCGGAAATCAGCGCCAACAGGCTGGATTTGCCCACGCCATCGGGGCCGATCAGGCCGACCATGCATCGCGCGGGCAAACTCAGCGTCAGCTCATCCAGCGCACGCGTCTTGCCATACAGCAGGCTGACCCCGGCCACCTGCACCACAGAATCGAGCGGCTCGCTCATGGCGTGACATTGATCTGCAGGTCGGCGGGCCACTCGCTGTCAGCGTCGAGCTTCAGGTAGGCCATGCCCGGCAGGCCGGTCTTGACCTGCTCCATGTGGCGCTTGAGCAGTTCGGGATCGATACGCGCCTTGACCCGGAACATCAGCTTCTCGCGCTCG
Organism: Stutzerimonas stutzeri SDM-LAC; assembly: GCF_000235745.1. GTDB lineage: Bacteria > Pseudomonadota > Gammaproteobacteria > Pseudomonadales > Pseudomonadaceae > Stutzerimonas > Stutzerimonas stutzeri_H. The sequence goes on from NZ_AGSX01000083.1 coordinate 33,320, forward strand.
CTTTCGGTTTCCACGGTCTTCGGTGTGAATTGCGCCACGCTGGCCACATAGCTGACTTTGGCCGGGATGACGTACTGCGGCGCGGCGTCGATCACCAGGCGCACCTCGGCGCCGATTGCCACGCGGCCGGCCTGGCGCTCGGGAAGAAAGAAGGTCATGTAGACGTCGGCCAGGTCGACCAGGTTGAGCAGCTTGCCGCCCGCGCCGAGCACCTCGCCGGGTTGCGCCACGCGATATTGCACCCGAGCGGTTCGGTCACTCTGCAACGCGCTGTCGCGGATATCTGCCTGCAGGCGCTCGACGCCGGCCTGTGCCGCCTCGACGGCTGACTGCGCCTCGATCACCTGTGACTTCGCTGCCGCAATTCCGGCGTCGGCGGAGATGACCTGCGAGCGCGCCGCCGCCAGCGCCGCCTGGGCGCTCTGCATTGCAGCGAGATCGTCGTCCAATTGCTGGCGCGCCATGGCATTGCGTGCCACCAGCGTTTCGGTGCGTTGATGGCGTTTCTGCGCGGCCGTCAGCTCGGCGCGGCGCTGGGTGACGACGGCTTCGGCGGTGGCCCGTTCGCTCTCGCGCTGGGTGACCATGGCCTGCGCCGTGAGAATCGCGTTCTCGCCCTGGCGGACCTGCGCACGCGCCTGGTTCAGTTGCGCCTGGAGCACCTCGGTATCCATACGTGCCAGCAGCTGGCCCGGCTGGACGAAGTCACCCTCGTCCACGAGGATTTCAAGCACCCGTCCCGGGCTCTTGGTGGCGACATCAATCTCGGTCGCTTCGATGCGACCATTACCGCTGGCGAACCCTTCGCCGAGGCCGCTGGGGCGCAATTCGCTCCACAGCAGCGCCCCGATGACGGCAATCACGGCGGCGGCCGCGACAACCTTGAGTGCGGCTCGGGTGCGTGGTTGACTCATGACACTGCTCCGGCTGTTGAACGACCGGAATCATCTTAGGACCGTCGCGCGCCGGGTATGTGTATCTGGATCAATTCCGGCGCGATTAGCGCCTAGCGCACGGCATTTGTTCAGGGCAGCTGGCTGGCGTGGTGCAGTGTCCAGTCGATGATGTCGGCGCTGAGCCGGTCGCTGGCCAGACCGAACGCCTCGACCACGCTTTCCACGCTGGGGTCGGCACTTGGCCGGCGTACTTCGAAGCGGCGGTTGGCCAGGGTGTGCTGGTCGTTGCGATTGACCAGCCGCGCATCGAGGGTGATCACCACCACCGGCTTGCCATCGACATAGACGCTCTGGAACGCGCGCAGATTGCTGTGCAGGCTGAGATCGGCATAGAGATTGACGTCTTCGTTGCTCACCGAGGGCATCCGCCCATCGCGCTGGAACCCCTCGATCAGCCGGTCGCGCAGGAGCATCGGCGCGGCATCGCTCCAGCGCGCCGCCTGATAGGCACTGATCTGGTTCCCCTGCGGCACCACGGCGATGCGCTGGCTGGCAAGGATTCGGCTGGCCTGCGGCGTGTTGATGCGCAGCGCCTGCTGCGTCGTTGGCTCACTGGCCTGCTGCTGCGCTGGGGTGGTTGGCAGCAGGAAGACCCGCAGGGTTTCGGATTCCGGCAGGATCGAACAGGCGGCGAGTGCTGTGAACAACCCGAGCACGGCGAGGCGGCAGACGGAACGGTAGCGAAGGCTCATGGCTTGAACTCCTGCAGTTTGTCGCGGCCAAGCAGGAAGCCGCTGGGGTTGTCTTCCAGGCGCTGGGTGACCCGGCGCAGTGCGCCGAGGGTGCTGCGTAGTTCATTGATCGCCGGACCGAGCTCGTTGAAGCCCTGCATGCCATTGTTCAGCGCGCCCTGGTTGTCTTCCAGCAGCTGGTCCAGCCGTGCGGTGGTGCGGTCTAGCGTGCTCATGGACTGCGCCGCGCTGTCCAGCACGCTGCGGCCCTGATCATCGAGCAGCTCATTGGCGTTATGCGCCAGGCTCGACAGCTCGCCCATCACGGTATTGGCCTGCTGGCTCAGCTGGTTGAATTGCTGGAGCGTCTGGGCCAGATCGCCGCGTTGCTCCGACAGCACGCTGGTAGCTTGTTCCAGGTGCTCCAGCGTGCGGCTCAGGCGTGTGGTGTTTTCCTCGGAGAAGATCTGGTTGGCGCTGAGCAGCAGGCTGTTGATGTTGCTCATCAGGTCTTCGCCGTTTTCCAGCAGGGCGCTGAGCGAGGACGGGTCGGCGATGATCAACGGCGGATCATCGCGTTCACCTTCGAGCCGCGGCGCGTCCGGGGTGCCGCCGTGCAGCTGGATGACCATGCTACCGGTGATATTGGCCAGCGCCAGGCGCGCCTGGGTATTGGTCTTGATCGGCGTGCCGCCGTAGACACGAATGCGCGCGCGGACCTTGCGCGGATCATCCGGCTCCAGCCATAGCTGGACGACGTCGCCCACCTTGATGCCGCTGTATTCCACCGAGCTGCCGCTCGACAGCCCGCTGACGGCCTGGCTGAAGCCGATGTCGTAGTAGCTGTATTCGCGGTCGATGCTGGATTTGCCTAGCCACAGCGCGAACAGCAGCGCGCAGCCGACCGCGACCACGGTGAACAAACCGATCAATACGTGATGGGCACGGGTTTCCATTTATAGGCTCTCCAACCGTTGCGCGGCGTCGTGCGCGGCGCGGCCACGCGGGCCATGAAAGTATTCGCGAATCCACTGGTCGTCGGTCGCGGCGACCTTTTCCAGCGTGTCGACCACCAGTACGCGTTTCTGCGCCAGGACGGCAATGCGGTCACAAATGGTGTACAGCGTATCGAGGTCGTGGGTGACCAGGAACACGCTGAAGCCCAGCGCATCGCGCAGGGTGAGGATCAATTGATCGAAGGCAGCGGCGCCGATCGGGTCGAGCCCGGCGGTGGGCTCGTCGAGAAACAGCACCTCCGGGTCCAATGCCAGCGCGCGGGCCAGCGCGGCGCGCTTGACCATGCCGCCGGACAGCTCGTCAGGGTATTTGCAGGCCGCTTCCGGTGGCAGCCCGGCCAGGGCCAGCTTCTGCCGCGCCAGGTGTTCGGCGTCGGCGCGCTTGAGGCCGATGTGCTCGATCAGCGGCAGGGCGACGTTTTCCTGGAGGTTGAGCGAGGTGAACAGGGCGCCGCGCTGGAACAGCACGCCGAAGCGTCGCTCGACTTCCGAGCGGCGCTGGGCTGAAAGCTTCAGCAGGTTTTCGCCGAACACCTTGACGCTGCCGGCGTTGGGCTGACGCAAGCCGACAATGCTGCGCAGCAATACCGACTTGCCGGTGCCGGAGCCGCCGACTACGCCCAGAATCTCGCCGCGACGGATATCCAGGTCGAGATTGACGTGCACCGCCTGGTTGCCGAAGCGGTTGACCAGCCCCTGGACCTGAATCACGGGATCGTCATTCACCAGCCCATCTCCATGAAGAACAGCGCGGCGATCGCATCGAGCAGGATCACCATGAAAATCGACTGCACCACGCTGGAGGTGGTGTGCTCGCCCACCGACTGGGCGCTGCCGCTGGCCTTGAAGCCTTCCAGGCAGCCGATCACCGCAATCAGGAAGGCGAACACGGGTGCCTTGCCGATGCCGACCAGGAAGTGATTGAGCGGAATATCGCGCTGCAGGATGGTGAAGAACATCGCCGGCGAGATGTCCAGCGCCAGCGAACAGACCACCAGCCCGCCGACAATGCCGCTGAGGATGCCGATAAAGGTCAGGATCGGCAGGGTGATCAGCATCGCCAGTACGCGCGGCAGCACCAGCAGCTCGACGGGGCTCAAGCCAAGGGTGCGAATGGCGTCGATCTCTTCGTTGGATTTCATCGCGCCGATCTGTGCGGCGAAGGCGCTGGCGGTGCGCCCGGCCAGCAGGATCGCCGCCAGCAGCACACCGAATTCACGCAGAAAGGAAAACGCCACCAGATTGACCGTATAGATGGTCGCACCGAAGTCGGCCAGCACCGTGGCGCCGAGAAACGCCACCACGGCGCCGACCAGAAAAGTCAGCAGGGCGACGATGGGGATCGCGTCCAGCCCGGTCTGCTCGATATGCGCCACCAGTGCGGTCACGCGCCAGCGCCGCGGATTGAGGATGACGGTAAAGAGTGTCTGCAGGGTCAGGCCGATAAAGCCGAGCAGGGTGCGCTGCTGATTCCAGACCCCGGAAACGGTGCGACCCACGTGTGCCAGCACATCGGCCAGGCCGTTGGTTTCGGGTGTCTGTTCGGCTTCGGGTTGGTCCAGCGCGGCGGCGACGGTCGTCAGCAGTGCGCGTCGCTCCTCCGGCAGCTGCGGCGCCCAATCGCTCAGGCGGGCCACCCGCGCCGGCCCGATCAATTCCACCAGCAATCCGGCGCCTGCAGTGTCCAGCTTGCCGAGAGCGCCAAGCTCGATCTGGTCGGCTTCAGTCACCTGGCGACGGGTGCGTTCGATCTCCCGGCGCAGCGTCGCGTAGTGCTGCAACGTCCAGTCGCCGCCGACGGTGAGCGTGGCGGCGCGTGCGTCCTGTGTCGGTTGGCGCTGCAGACTGCCGGGCAGCGAAGTGGGGTGCGTCAAAAGTGATATCCCGTTTTGCTGGTAGCAGGGCGCGGTACTCGCCGTTTCTCCACGGCATTGGCCCTGATCGTAACAGTTCGGACCGCAATCCTGAGGTTACGTTTAGGCTGGCGGCTGTTGCGCAAAGGACAGCTGATCGACAACTGCGCAATTTGTTACATGGCCACACGAACTATCGATGGCTTTGGACCTCCATAGCGTGCACGCCGATGGCCATGCTCGGTATGCGCCACGTCGAGGGCTGCCGCCGACGGGCTGATATATTACGCCGCCTTTGCTGACGTCTTCATCCTGCCCACAATCCGGGCCCTGCCAATTTCACCCTTTTCCGATCCCAGCGAGAGCTACCGATTGCCTATGAATTACCTGCGCATCCTGCCCTTCCTTGCGGTTCTGGCGGTCATCCTGTTCAGCGGACTGCGGCCCGAGCCGGTCCCCCAGGTGTTCGATCAGCAGGACAAGCTGCACCACATGCTTGGCTTTGCCGCGCTGATGTTCTCCCTGCGCCTGGCGTTCCCACAATGGCGCGTGTTCTGGGCGGTGGCGGTGAGCCTGGCTGCCGCCACGCTGATCGAGATCGGCCAGAGTCTGTTGCCCAATCGGCAGGCATCGCTGGGCGACATGCTTGCCAATACCCTTGGCGTTCTGCTCGGCTGGGGCTGCTCGTACCTCGCTTATCAGTGGTACCTGCGCCGGATCGGCGTAACCACCGATCCCGAGCCATCCGACTCGCCCGAGCGGCTCGGAGACGCTGCCCGGCCCTGAGGGCAGTGGCGGTGGTCACGCCCGCGGTTCGTGATGCCGGCGCCGCGCACGCGCAGCGATTGCGGTGATGACCATGGCGATAAGCGCCCCACCGGCTGCCAGCGCCATATCCTTCTGCGGGTCCCAGCGGTCATTCTGGGTGGCGAGAAAGGTGCGCCCCAAGCCGCCATCAAGCAGTTCAGCGCCAAACCATTCGATCAGCTCATAGATCGCCGAGGTCGACAGCACAATGTCTATCGGCAGGATCAGGCTCCAGATCCCCGGGCGCAGGCCCATGCGGAACAGCACATCACGCATTGGATAGGCCAGCAGCAGCCCATAGCTGAAGTGTGCCAAGCGGTCGAACTGATTGCGCTCCCAGCCCAGCTGTTCATTCAGCCCTTCGCCGGTCAGGGCCTGCCACCAGTCGTTGTAGGGCACATTGGCGTAGGTGTAATGCGCGCCGAGCTGATGGATGCACAGATAGAGGAAGATCAGCGTCGCGGCGCTGCGGGAGGGCAGGTAGTGCTTGTGGCCCAGCAACAAGGCCGCGGCCAATCCCACGACCAACAGGTTCTCCAGTAGCCAGTCGTGGCGGTTGAAGGGGTTGATCGCCAGCGCGCCCCAGATCAACAGGAACATGCCGGTCAGGGTCAACAGGTAGTGTCGGTGGCGTCTGTCTGCAGCCATAGGTTCTCCTGGTCGTTCTCCTTGTTCTTTCAGACAAGCGCAACGACTCAAGGGTCCGCCGCCGATGAATTCCGCGGCTTATCCAACCTTTTTCGCCTGCGGATGGTCACAAATGTGATCCTCAGCGAGGCGGACTATGCGGCCCACCCTGACAAATGACCTCACCGGAACGCGCCTCAGGCTGCGCGGCGTCTGCCTGTTGCTGGCGCTGGCAACCCTGGCGGGCTGCGACGGCCAGCAGTCAGCACTGAACCCGGCCGGGGTCGGTGCGCAGAGCATCGCCACGCTGTTCTGGTGGATGGCGGGCGGTGCGTTGGTCATCTGGCTGGTGGTGATGGGGATCGCCCTGTATGCCACCCAGGCGCACCCGGAAGCTCACGGTATTCGCGGTGCGCGGTGGTTGATCATCGGTGGGGGGATCATTTTTCCGGTCGTGGTCCTGACCGGCCTGCTGATTTATGGACTGATGCTGATGCCGCAATTGCGCTCGAGCGAAAACGTCGCCCTGCGTGTCGATGTGTCGGGCGAGCAGTGGTGGTGGCGGGTGCGCTACCGGACCGAGGCGGGTGAGGCGGTCGAGCTGGCGAACGAAATACGACTGCCAGTTGGGGAGCGAGTGGCCTTCAGCCTGACCAGCCCGGACGTGATCCACTCGTTCTGGATTCCGTCGCTGGGCGGCAAGGTCGACATGATCCCCGGGCGCACCACTGAGCTGGTGCTGGAGCCGACCGAGACCGGCACCTTTCGCGGCGCTTGCGCCGAATATTGCGGGACTTCCCATGCGCTGATGAATTTCGCCGTGGTGGTGATGACCCGTGAGGCGTTCGATCTGTGGCTTGCCGAACAGGCCGAGCCTGCCCAGCCACCTGCTAGCGAATTGCAGCAGGCCGGCCAGCAGGCGTTTCTCGCCAACGGCTGCGGCAGCTGTCACCAGGTGCGCGGCACCGAAGCAGACGGCACGGTCGGGCCGGACCTGACGCACGTCGGCAGTCGTCTGACCCTGGCAGCCGGCACCCTGCCAGCCGATGTCGAAGCCTTCCGACGCTGGATCGGCCACAGCAGCGCGATCAAACCCGACGTGAGGATGCCCGCCTTCGGCATGCTGCCCGAGGCGCAGCTGAACGCCATGGCGCACTACCTGAAGGGCCTCGAATGAGCGAGCCGATCGAGTACCGCGACCCAGAGGAAGAAGCCCGCGCCAAGGCGCAGGCCGAACGCCTGGCGGCGGCCTGGAAGACACCCACCGGCTGGCGCTACTGGTCGGCGGTGAACAACACCGAGGTGGGCCTCTGGTACACCGGCGTGTCGTTCCTGTTCTTCCTGTTTGCCGGCGTGCTGGCGATGCTGATCCGCGCCCAGCTGGCGGTGCCGAACAACGATCTGCTGTCCGCCGAAACCTACAACCAGGTGTTCACCCTGCACGGCTCGGTGATGATGTTCCTGTTCGGCGTGCCGATCTTCGAAGCCTTTTCGATTCTGATCCTGCCGCAAATGCTCGGTGCGCGGGACCTGCCCTTCCCGCGACTGTCCGCCTACGGCTTCTGGTGTTTCATCATTGGCGGCGTGTTCGTCTGCGGTTCGATCTTTTTCGGCGTGGCGCCGCAGGGCGGCTGGTTCATGTACCCGCCGCTCACGACTACCTATCAGGACGGGCTCGGCGCGGACGTCTGGCTGCTCGGGCTTTCATTCATCGAAGTCTCTTCGATTGCAGCGGCAGTGGAGTTGATTGTCGGCGTGCTGAAGACCCGGCCGCCGGGCATGCGCATCAACCTGATTCCGCTGTATTCCTGGTACATCCTGGTGGTGGCGGGAATGATCCTGTTCGCCTTCCCGCCGCTGATCGCCGGCGATCTGTTGTTCGAGCTGGAGCGCGCCTTCGACTGGCCGTTCTTCGATGCCAGCCGTGGCGGTGATCCACTCTTGTGGCAACACCTGTTCTGGATCTTCGGCCACCCTGAGGTGTACATCATCTTTTTGCCCGCCGTGGCGCTGGTGGCGACCATCGTGCCCACCGCCGCCGGGCGGCCCATCGTTGGCTACAGCTTTATCGTGCTGGCTGCGGTGGGCACCGGCTTCATCAGTTTTGGCTTGTGGGTCCATCACATGTTCACCACCGGGATGCCGGGCGTCTCGCTGGCGTTCTTCTCGGCGGCCTCCGAGGCCGTGGCGATTCCCACCGGCGTGCAGATCTTCTGCTTCCTGGCCACGGCGCTGGCGGGGCGCTTCGTCAAATCGGTGCCGATGCTGTTTGTCGCCGGCGCGCTGGCGATCTTCGTCCTTGGCGGGCTGACCGGGGTGATGGTGGCGCTGGCGCCGTTCGACTTCCAGGCCCATGACACCTACTTCATCGTCGCTCACCTGCATTACGTGCTGATCGGCGGCATGCTGTTCCCGGTCATCGCTGGGCTCTACTACTTCTTCCCGTTGGCGATGAGCAAGACGCTGTCCGACCGCCTCGGGCGCATCGCCTTCTGGCTGATGTTCATTGGCTTCAACATCGCGTTTCTGCCCATGCATTTCACCGGTTTGCTGGGCATGCCGCGACGTGTTTATACCTACGGGCCGGACATGGGCTTCGACATGCTCAATATGGTGTCCACGGTGGGCGCCTTCATCCTCGCCGCCGGCGTCGCGGTGCTGGTCTGGGACGTCTTGCGACCCAAGGGCAAACAGCCCTACAGCACGCGCAACCCGTGGAATGCCGGGACGCTCGAATGGCTCGCGGAAATGCCCGGCAGGGCCTGGGGCGCGCGCTCGATCCCGATCATCAAGAGCCGCTACCCGCTGTGGGATCAGCCCAACCTGATGCGCGACGTCGATGCCGGGCGCTTCTACCTGCCCGACGCCGAGGAAGGCAAACGCGAGACCCTGATCAGCAGCATCATCGATGCCGAGCCGATCCAGTGCCTGCGGGTGCCGGGCCCGACCTTTCTGAGCATGTGGGCAGCGATCTTCACCGGCGGCCTGTTTATCTTTGCCACCTACAGCTGGTACGTCGCGGCGTTGGTCAGCGGTGGCCTCGCGCTGATCACCATTTTGATCTGGCTATGGACCGGCACGGCGGTTATCCCGGAGAAGCCGAAAAAGGACATCGGCCTGGACGTGACGGTGCCGCTTTATGCCTCGGGCGCCAAGTCGGTGGGCTGGTGGGCCATGTTCATCACCATGATCGGCGACATGAGTGCCTTCGGCAGCCTGGTGTTCGGCTACTTCTTCTTCTGGACCGTGCACGAGGATTTTCCACCCGCCGATGCGGCTGGCCCCGGCGTGTTCTGGCCTGTGTTGGCGCTGGGGCTGATTGCCGTGTCCTGGGCGCTGACGCTGCTGGCGCGGCGCTGCAACGTCCGTGATCAGGCTGCAGGCTTCTACGGCTCGCTGGGACTGGCGGCGATCTGCACCATCGCGGGGGCCTATTCGATGTGGGCCGGGCCGCATTTCAGTGGCCTGGACCCGACCACTAACGTCTACCCCGCCACGGTCTGGGTGCTGGTGCTCTGGTGCCTGATCCACCTGTCCATCGGCCTGATCATGCAGCTCTACTGCCTGGCGCGCCGCGCTGCCGGCCGGATGACGGCGGTGCATGACATCGATATCCACAACGTCGCGCTGTTCTGGCATTTCATGCTCATCACCATTGGCGTAACCGTGGCTGTCATCGCCGGCTTTCCGGAGGTGCTATGAGTGACAATCTGAGCGAACGACAACGGCCAATCGAGCCGCAACCGCCGGAAGCTCCGCCGCAGGAGCGCGACACGCTGTGGTTGATCACCGTCAGCCCGACGATCTGGGCGGCGCATTTTCTGCTGTCCTACCTGGCCGTGTCCGTGTGGTGCGCGAAGGTGGCGGGCCGCAGCGGCGAGCTGGGCGACATTCGACTCGCCATCGGCGTGCTGACGCTGATCGCCCTGGTCGGCATTGGATTGACCGGCTGGAAAGGCTGGCGCCACCACTCCTTTGGTCATGCAACGGCGCCGCACGACTTCGACACACCGGGCGACCGCCATCGCTTTCTTGGTTTCGCCACGCTGCTGCTTAGCGGGCTGAGCTTTGTCGCGACGATTTTCGGCGCCTTGAGCGTGGTGTTCATCAGGAGCTGCACGTGATCTGGCGTCCGCTTTCGCTGATGCTCGGCCTGGCCACGCTGGGCGCGGTCTGGCTCGGGCCTCTGCCGGGCATGGCGGACCGCCTGTTCGTCGGCCATATGCTGATGCACGTGATGGTGGTGGCGGTGGCGGCGCCGCTACTGGCAATCGGGTTGGCGGGTGGCCGGTTTGATTTTTCCAACCGCATTCCGTTGCTGTTCTCGCCGATCCTGGCCTCGGTGATCGAACTGTTCGTGGTCTGGGCCTGGCACATGCCGGCGCTGCACCATGCGGCGCGCACCTCGCAGTCGGCGGAACTGCTGGAGCAGGGCAGCTACCTGTTTGTCGGCCTGCTGGTCTGGCTTGCGGCATTTGGCGGCGTGCGGCATCGGCGCGCGCTTGCGGGTATCGCCGGCCTGCTGCTGACGTCGATGCACATGACGCTGCTCGGCGTCCTGCTGGCCATGTCCAGCCGACCGCTGTTCGAGCACACAGGCTCGATACTATCGGGGATGAGCCCGCTGGAGGATCAGCAAATGGGCGGCGTGATCATGCTGGCCTTTGGCGGCAGCGCCTATCTCATCGGCGGGCTGTATCTGCTGTTCGGACTCTTACAGGACAAGCGCAATGCTTTTTCAGTCAGCTAAACGCAGGGTCTGGCGATGGTCGGCGCCCTTGCGGCGCTGGCTGTGCTGGCTGATCGGAGGCTCCTGGAAACGGGTTGTAGCGGCTGTCGCGTTGATGGCGGCGCTCGCGGGGGCCGGCGCGTTCGTGCTGGTTTCGCTGGGGTTGGTCTCGATCAGTGCCAGCTCGGGTCATTGGAAGCCGACTGGATGGCTGCTGCACTACGCCATGCGCCGTGCGGTGAGCACGCAGTCGATAGGCATAGAGGTTCCGCCGCTGGACGATCCGGCGCTGCTGCTCAAGGGCGCCGGGCATTATCACACCGGCTGCCTGGCCTGCCATGGCGCGCCGGGGGAGGAGCGCTCACTGATCGTTCAGCAGATGACTCCCGAGCCGCCATACCTGCCGCCGCGGATCGAACACTGGGCGCCGCAGGAGCTGTTCTGGATCGTGAAGAATGGCGTGAAATTCACCGCCATGCCGGCCTGGCCCGCACCGAAAAGAGACGATGAGGTCTGGGCCGTGGTGGCCTTCCTGCAGGCGATGCCAGGCATGTCGCCCGAGCGCTACAAAGAACTCGCGCTGGGCGGGCGCAGCGATGAGACGGCCAAGTCGGTCACGCCCGATCATTTGCAACCGCTGCAAGACCCGCTCGGTCCGGTGTTGGCCAACTGCAACCGCTGTCATGCCAAGGACGGCGGCGGCCGCGGCGAAGGCGCTTTCCCGCGGTTGGCCGGGCAGAGCGAGCCTTATTTGCACGGTGCGTTGCAGGCCTACGCCCGCGGGGCGCGGCATAGCGGCGTCATGCAGCCGATCGCCGCGGGCCTGGAGCCGGAAGTGCTCGAAGCGCTGGCGCAGCATTACGCCGAGTTGCCGCCGGTCAGCCGCACGAATGCACCGAAGCCAACGCCGGACATTCTCGCCCAGGGCCTGTCGCTGGCCGAGCGCGGCGTGCCTGAGCGCGGCGTCCCGTCTTGCCTGCATTGCCATGGTCCGAAGAACGGGCCGCGTAATCCGATGTACCCGAACATTGCCGGTCAGTACGCCCGCTACCTGAAGTTGCAACTGGAATTGTTCACGGCGGGTAAACGTGGCGGCAGTGAATATGCCCATATCATGCACAGCGCCGCGCAGCGGCTTACGCCGGAGCAGATGCAGGCCCTGGCCGATTACTACGCGTCGCTGCCGGCTACGCCAGTGCCGGCGGTCAGTACCAAGCCCTCGCCGCCGCTCGATAAGCCAGCGCCAACCCGCGCGGGCCCTGCGGCGAAGATTTCTTCACCCCAACAGCAGAGGTAATCGATGTTCGACAAGATCGTGGAAATCGTCTCGGCATTCGGCTACATCGGCGTGTTCTTGTTGATGTTGCTGGAGAACATCTTCCCGCCGATCCCGTCGGAGCTGATCATGCCGCTCGCCGGCTTCGTCGCAGCGCGCGGTGATCTCAATTTCATTGCGGTGATCCTGGTCGGCACGGCAGGTTCGGTCGTCGGCGCGCTGCCCTGGTACTACGCCGGCGCCAAGCTCGGCCAGGCGCGCATGAAGCGCTTTGCCGAACGTTGGGGGCATTGGCTCACGTTGTCGCCGGAGGATGTCGACAAGGCCAGCGAGTGGTTCGACCGGCACGGCAAGGGCGCGGTGTTCTTCGGTCGTCTGATCCCGGCGGTACGTACCCTGATCTCGGTGCCGGCCGGTATTGCCGGGATGTCGATGACCAAATTCCTGATCTATTCGACGCTGGGGTCGCTGATCTGGACCGCGCTGCTGGCGCTGGCCGGCTACCTGCTCGAATCGCAGTACGAGAAGGTCTCCGAGTACATGAACCCGATCTCCACCGGCGTGGTCGTGTTGATGGTGCTCTACTACCTGTACCGGCTGATCCGTCAGCGCTTCGGCAGGAAAGAGCACTAGGCAGTGACGCCAGCTCGCGCGACGCCACGGCGGTCGGCCAGGTCAGGCCGCGCCAGCTCTGTGGTGTTGCGGCTGGTGAGCACGCTCGCACTGATCGATCACGGCGAACACCTGCTGCCACATCTGCTCTGATTGTTGCTTGAGTTGTTCGGTACGGGCCTGGATCAAGGCCTGGATTCGCGCCGCATCGTCTGTGATCAGGTCGATCTTGCGCTTGATTTCCGCCTCGTCGGTGGTGACCTGAACCAGCCCTTCGGGGAAGCCATAGTCTTCGAAGAGCATCTGATACTTGTGGCTCCAGCCGGTGGCCAGCGCCGGAACGCCCTGTGACAGCGCGCTGACCAGGCCATGAAAGCGGCTGCCCAAGGTGCCGCTGCAGGCACCCAGGATGCCTTTGATTTCCAGCGCGCCACTTTCCTTGACGATCGGAATGCCGCCGACGGCCGCCGATACTTCGTCAGCCAGGCGTTGATCGTCCTTGCCCTCATGCACGAGCACGAACGGTTTGGCGCCTTTTTCCAGCAGGTAGCGCGTGCAACTGATGAGAAAGGGCAGGTAGGCCTCGCGCGTCTTCTGGTCGGTCTTATCGAGCATCCGGCAGTTAGGCACGATGCAGAAACGATTCTGCTCGGTATCGAAGCCTTGGGGCAGCACGCCGGTCATGAGGTTGGTGAAGTCCGGCGATTGCTTTATCTTGGCCTGCTCACCCACCAGTTCAGTCAGGTGTTCGTAGGACACGCGCTCGCGCGGGAATATCAGGTCGACGTTTTCGACCACCGTCTTCATCGCCGCACGGTTTTTCTCGGACTTGAATGGCCCTAGCGCCTGTGGCAGCAGGATCACGCGGGTGCCGTTCTTCTTCCAGCGCCGGGTCGATTGCGCCAGTTCCGCGCAGGGATCCTCGCCCCATTGATCGCTGTAGGCGAAGCCCGCTGCATCAATGACCACGTCGACTTCCCTATCCAGCACCACGCCGTACATCTCGCGCAGCGGCCGCGGGGTGAAGTTGGCAAGGGTGCCCCACTGTATGCCGTAGCGCCACAGCCAGGCCTTGGGGTAGAAGCCCAGCTGCACCAGCTTACGGAACGGTTGTTCGGCTTTTTTCGGGGTCGGCGCCATGACGAAGGTAGCGTCGGGATACCGGGTCCTCAGCTTCTGCAGCGCCGCGTGCAACATCAGCTCAGCGCCTTTATTGACGAAGCCTGCCTTTCTGATCTCGATAATCATCGCTTACCTCAGTTGTATACGATCAAGTCTTTCTCGGTCTTCTTGTCCGAATAAGGAATCCCTCCCGTTGGATCGGCATAGCCCACCGCCAGGAGCATCACAGTGCGCTCCTGATACGTTAGGCCCAGTATTTTCGCCAGTTGGCGTTCTCTTTCTTCAACGTCTGGCCAGTTGATCGAGCAGCTCGACAACCCCAGGCTTTCCAAGGCCAGCATCAACTGCATCGCTGCCAGCGAGCCGTCGATATAAACCACGTGGCGGTCGCGTGCTTCCGGGTAGCAGCCGAGGTCACCGACCACGGCAATCACGCAGGGCAGGTTGTCGTGGAAACCGGCGGTGCCGCCGGCGCACTTGGCGACCGCGGCGGCTTTTTCATTGCCGTTGCTGACATAGAAACGGAACGGTTGGCGGTTGCAGGCCGATGGCGCCAGCGCGGCGGCCCGCACGGCCTGTTCGATCAACTCGTTGCTCACCGGCTTGTCCTGATACCAGCGCACCGAGCGGCGGCGACGGAACAGCACCATCAGCTCGTCATAGCTGACCGGGCAGTTCGGCAGATCGCTGTGCGGGTAGGGCACGCAGCGGTTGGTCTCTTCAGGCGTCTGGGTGCTGGTGAAGGCTTGCTTGGCCGAATCGATGCGTGGCGTGCTACCGACCGCTGAGAAGTAGTCGGTGAGCACATCGTTGGCCCAGCGCTGTTGGCCGTTGACGACGCCCGCCTGGGTCGCATCGGCGAAGCAGCGGACCGTCGGGCCGATGTAATCCTCGGCAAAGGTACTGCGCCGGGGGCGCATGATCAGGCCCTTTTCCAGGCGATGCACGTTGCGCCGCAGAAAGGCGTCGTTGTCGCCCTGTCCGCGCATCCGTTTGGCGAAATTCAGCCGGCCAAGCAGCACGGCGCGGTGCTCACGATCGAACTCGCGGCTGATCAGGCAGTAATAAACCGAGGCCAGGAATCCGCTGGAGGAGAACAGGCGGACCAGGGCCAGGCCAGTGTTGTCGCGGGTGACCTTAATCGCGTTCTTGACGGGATCAGGCAAGGCTCTGGCGAGCGACATCAGGCTCATCGGGCGGCTCCTACAGCGTTGAATGCGTAACGGACGGGGCTGAACATCGATTTGGTCATCATGTAGAACACCGGGCGGGTCTTCTTGTGCACCAGCAGGGCAGCGTAGGAAGCAACCGCATAAGAAATGAGCGTGGCCATGGCGGCGCCTTCACCGCCGTAGTGTGGAATCAGCAGCAGGTTGATGCCGATGTTGGCCAGCGCGCCGAGGCCCTGAGTGATCAGTGAAAACATCAGCGCGCCCTCGATCAGAATCCAGCGGCTGAACGCCGCACGCATGAAGATGAACACGCCTGCCCAGATATGGATGGTGAGGATCGCGGCGGAGTTCTGGTATTCGTCGCCAAACAGCAGGGCGATCACGGGTTCGGCGACGAGCGACACCAGCACCGCGACGGCAATGGCAAGGATGAACAGGACATCGAAAAGCTGCTGGAAGCGCTTGTTGAACAGCGCCGGGTCGGCGGCGTGCAGCTTGATCAGCTTCGGGAAGAACGAAGCGACAATGGCGATCGGCAGGAAGTACCAGGCTTCTGAGAGTTGTGCCGCAACGGCGTACACGCCGACTTCCTCGGCGCCCACCATCCACTTGAGCATCACCTGATCGATCTTCATGTAGACGACCGCGAAGATCGACCCGAGGTACAGAATCCAACCCTGGCTGAGCAACTCCTTGGCCTTGGCCAAGCTGGCTTTCCAGCTCATCAGCGAGACGGTCGTGGTGCCTTTATAGAGCACCGCGAGAATCACCGCCGCCAGCATGAACTGCGCGGTATGGGCGAACGCAAAGGCGATGACGCCCGCACCGCTGAACACCATCAACAGCTTCAGACCCGAGGAAAGCAGGATTGCGCTGGACTTGGCGATGGCCGGATAGCGGGCCTGCACCTGGGACTGGAACCAGTACTCCACCACGTCGAAGGTCTGGAAGAAGATGGCCGAGGCGACGATCAGCAACATCCAGAACTCGGTACCGCCGACCTCTTCGAACAGCGATGCGTAAACGAGCACCAGGACGAAACCAATGGTCATGCCGGTCAGCTTAAGCATGAACGTGGTGCCCAGCGTCTCCGGAACCTTGTCCGGCTGCTTTACCACCTCGCGCACCACCAGTCCCGCCAATCCCATGTGACCGGCCGAGGCGAAGATCGTGGTCATGGAAATGGCGTAGGCGAGAATCCCGAACTGTTCCGGTCCCAGATAGCGGGCCAGCACGATCGCCATGAGAAAGCCCACGCCGATGTTCAGCAACCGCTCCGCCATCATCCATGAAGCATTGAACAGATACAGTTTGAGTTTGTGGAAGACGGTGGTGATTGCGCTCATCGAGTGGCTCGGTTCCTCAAGGCTGGCTCCGTGGTGGCAAGCATTGCCTTCAGCTGCGCTGGAGTGGCGACGCATAGCAGACCGTGCTTTGCCTGGCATGTTCCGGACGTAAACAATTGGACATGTATCGCCGGTCAGCCTGGCGAGGCGCTGGCGAAAGGCCGCTAGAGCTCCTCGGCTAGCAGCAAACTCGCGGGCTAAGTGCAGGCGAAACGGTTGGCTGGCGGTCCGTCTAGACGAGCCTGACCGGTGGCGGGGCAGACTGACGGTTACGCTGGTATTGCGTGGCTGTACTTAAGCTGATGGCCTTTTCATTTCAAAAGTGGAACTTTTGCCATCACACCTGCTCTTAACCCTGCTGCCGCTGCTGGCCGTTCCCTGACCCATCTCGATGTGTCAGGGAGCGCCTAGCACGGCGACCGGCCCTCCGCCTTGGGGCTGGTGCAAGGCTGCCGCGAAGGATCTCGCGAAGCGTCAGGATCGACGCAAGGAATCGCTGCTCGGAGCGGCCGAAGGGAAAGGACCCAGCCCAAACAGAAAAGCCCCGCATCGTCTGATGCGGGGCTTTTTTGTTTGTGTTGTCCCGTCCTGAACAAGGTTTACACCTTCAGAAACGACAAACCCCGCACGGAGCGGGGTTTGATGTCGCTTTCCGACCATGAGGAGTCATGGGAAAGCATTTGTATGGTGCCGGCACCAAGAGTCGAACTCGGGACCTACTGATTACAAGTCAGTTGCTCTACCAGCTGAGCTATACCGGCTAAAAGATGGGCGCCATTATAGCCATTGCTCGCGGCGAGTAAACTGTTTGTTGCCAGTTGTTTGCGTGAGTTTTCTCATGTGCTTGCATTCGGGTGTTCAAGCTCGGCAATCAGCATCAGGTTGCGTGGGGTCAGTTCCGCTGGGCAGAAGGTGCCCAGCCGCACTGCATAGCCGTTTTCCACCAGTAATAGTGCGCGGTCGAGCAGTAGCCAGAGCTCTAGCGGGCGTCGGAACAGGCCTCGCAGCAGTTCCAGATTGCGTACTTGGGCAAGTCGTTGCCAGCCGCGTTGTTCCAGCACATTCCAGTCTCGCTCCGGCGGTTCGGGTAGTTGCTTGAGGGTCGCCAGGTCACGGCAGTAGTGGGCGAAGCTTTTTTTCAGCCAGTTGCTGGGAAGCGAGGGTGTGGGCAGATACTCATCCGTGCCACGCAGATCACGCTGGAGCAGGTCGAAACCGAGGCGCCAGGCCATCGATTGGTCGCGCTGGCGGCGCTCGCGCGCACCGGCAGTGACGGTTTCGCTGAGAGGTAGGCCGAGGTCATCGCGAGAAAGCTCTAGCGCGGAATGTCGCGCGATTGCTGATAAGGGTTGGTAACGGTCGGCTTGGGTGCGGTTATAGCAGCAGGGCGCTAGCGCCAGCTGGTGGCAACGCTGCGCAATGCTCAGCTCGATCAGTCGAACATGCAGATCGCCACAGGCATGCAGCGCCACCGGTGTCATTGCTGGATCGAGCCGTGCGGACACGTCGTCGGCCATCACGTCCTGCTGGAGGTGACTGGCGTCGGTGCCGAGCTTCTGGCTGAGATGGGCACTGGCGGTAACCAAGGACTTATCCCACTCGAGGCTGGTCAGCTCGCCGCCACGGCTGACCAGCTGGCGCCCCAGATGGCCTTTGCCCGCACACCAGTCGAGCCAGTGCTGAGGCGCTTCTCGGAACTTCAACGCCGCACCGAATGCCTGAATTTGCCGCCATTTTCGCCCGGGTACGTCGGCTGGCTGCCAGGCCTCGGCGCTGGGAGTTGGGGAGGTGGGCAGCTCATCCATGCGGCTCAGTGCAGTGGTCTGCGCGGCCAGCTGTGGAAACGGGGCGGGCGCAAGGAGCTGTGCGGGCTGGTTGTGCGCCGCTTCGGCCTCGTCCAGCGAGCGGCCCCGCAACCAGCAAGCCAGTTCTGGATGTTCGGCTTCCCAGGCGAGATGCAAATGGGTGAAAGGGCGCGGGCGCCACAACGCCTGGTGCTGCAGCAGGAACTCGTCGAGTTGCCGAAAGTGTTCGGTCAGTTGTGCGTAGCTGAATGGGGCGGTGGGCATGGGGGCTCGGCGATGGCGGCTTCGTGACTATGATCGCGCCGAACGCCGCTGCCGAAAAGCGAGACGCCCGTCGAAGCGGGCGTATGAACAGGACTACTTGCCGTAAATCTGTTCGGGTAACCAGGTAACCAGCCCCGGGAACTGGTAGGCGATCACCAGCAGCAATAGCTGAATCGCGATGAACGGCAGCACGCCTTTGTAGATCGTGCTGGTGGGCACTGATTTCGGCGTCACCCCGCGCAGGTAGAACAGGGCGAAACCGAACGGCGGTGTAAGGAACGAGGTCTGCAGGTTCAGCGCGATCATTACGCCGAGCCACACCGGATCGAGCCCCATGGCCAGCAGCACCGGCCCGACAATCGGGACCACCACAAAGGTGATCTCGATAAAGTCGAGGATGAAGCCGAGCAGGAAGATCACCAGCATCACCACGAAGAAGGCTCCGAGAACGCCACCTGGCAGCTGCGCGAAGACATCCTCGATCAGCACTTCGCCGCCGAAGCCGCGGAATACCAGCGAGAACAGCGAGGCGCCAATGAGGATCAGAAACACCATGGCGCTGATTTCAGTGGTGCCATAGGCCACTTCGCGCAGCTGGCCGAAGTTCAGCTTGCCTTTATAGAAAGCAAGAATCATCGCGCCCAGAGCACCCAGCGCGGCAGCTTCGGTCGGGGTGGCATAACCCGCCAGGATCGAGCCGAGGACAGCGCTGATAAGCAGCAATGGCGGGACCAGTGCATGGATCAACTTACCCCATTCGATGGGTCCCAGTTCCTCCTGAGGCAGGGCTGGCAACTTCTTCGGTTGGAAGATGGCAACCGCGATGATGTAGAGGATGTACATGCCGACCAGCAACAAGCCGGGCAGTAGCGCACCGACGAAGAGGTCGCCGACCGAGACGGTCTTTGGCGAGAAGATGCCCATCTTCAGCTGCGCCTGCTGATAGGCGCTGGACATCACGTCGCCCAGCAGGACCAGCACGATCGACGGCGGGATGATCTGGCCCAGGGTGCCGGTGGCGGCGAGCGTGCCGGTCGAGATGGCCGGATCATAGCCGCGGCGCAACATGGTCGGCAGCGCCAACAGACCCATGGTTACTACCGTGGCGCCGACAATGCCGGTGCTGGCGGCGAGCAAAGCGCCGACTACGCAAACGGAAATCGCCAGGCCGCCGCGCAGGGTGCCGAACAGCCGCGACATGGATTCGAGCAGATCCTCGGCCACCCGGCTTTTTTCCAGCATCACGCCCATGAACACGAACAGCGGCACCGCCAGCATCGTCTGGTTGTTCATGATGCCGAACAGGCGATTGGGCAATGCGCTCAGGAAGCCGCCATCGAACGTGCCAGTGAGCATGCCGATACCGGCGAACAGCAGTGAGACACCACCGAGCGTAAAGGCAACCGGATAGCCGGCCATCAAGGCCACGCAGATGCTGATGAACAGCAGTATTGCCATCAACTCAGCCATGCTTCACCTCCGGCTCCGGCAGGCGTCCAGCAACGATGTAGGCGGCCTTGATGATTTCAGAAATGCCTTGCAGTACCAGCGTAAAAACCAGAACCAGAATGATGCTTTTCTGTATGAAAACTAACTTCAAGCCACCCGTCTCGCTGGAAGCTTCCAGCGTCGCCCAGGAGTTGGCAACGTAGTCCCAGCTGGCCCAGCCGAGGAACAGGCAGACCGGAAGCAGAAACAGCAGCGTGCCGAGCACTTCGACCAATGCCTGGTAGCGGGCGCTGAAACGCTGGTAGAAGATGTCGACGCGAACATGGCCGTTGCGTTGCAGGACCCAGGCCGCGGTGCCCATGAAGACCAATGCGTGAGCGTAGAGAACGGCTTCCTGAAGTGCGGTTGCGCCGATGCCAAAACCATAGCGCAGCACTACTACCAGGGCGGTCCCGAGGACCAAAAACAGGGTCAGCCAGGCACAGGCCTGTCCGAAGCGGGCGTTCACTGCATCGATTACTCTGGCGAGACCGAGCAGTGGCGGGGCATGTTTCGACATGGCAGATCCTTTATTGTTATGGCCAGGCGGCCGGCGATTCTAGGCGGCTGTGCGAGCGTGTCGCAACCGGCAGTACTACGTACGTAGTGGGTGTACGTAGTCACGGTGCTTGAGCGAGAGATAGCCATATGATAGCTAGAACCACCTGATATCGGGGCTTCCGATATTCAGCATTACAACAACAAGGAGTGACTCATGAAACGTCGTCAAATTCTGGCCGCCGCCGGTGCGGGCCTGGCTGCAGCCGCACTGGCGGGTTGCAACAAGGAAACCGAGAAAACCGCAGCCAAATCCGAAGGCAGCGCAAGCGCTGAGAAATTCCAATGGAAGATGGTCACCTCCTGGCCGAAGAACTTCCCGGGCGTTGGCGTTGGCGCCGAGAACTTCGCCAAGCGCGTCAACGAGATGAGCAATGGCCGGTTGACCGTCAAGGTCTACGCTGCAGGCGAATTGGTGCCGGCACTTGAAGTCTTCGATGCGGTATCTCGCGGCACAGCCGAAATGGGCCATGGCGCCCCCTACTACTGGAAGGGCAAGGTTCCGGCCGCGCAGTTCTTCTGTGCGCTGCCGTTCGGTCCGAACGCGCAGGAAATGAACGCCTGGCTGCACTACGGCGGCGGCATGGAGTTGTGGGAAGAGGTCTATAAGCCTTACGGCGTGCTGCCGATGGCCTGCGGCGCAACCGGCGTGCAGACGGCTGGCTGGTTCAACAAGGAAATCAATTCGGTCGACGATTTCAATGGCCTGAAAATGCGCACCCCCGGCCTTGGCGGCGAAGTACTGACCAAGATGGGCGGGACCGTGGTGAACATGCCGGCCGGCGAGATCTTCACAGCGCTGCAGACCGGTGCGATCGACGCCACCGAGTGGATCGGCCCGTACAACGACCTGGCGCTGGGGCTACACAAAGCCTCCAAGTACTACTACACGCCGGGCTGGCAGGAGCCGAACGTTACCTTCGAGCTGGACGTCAATCTCAAGGCTTGGGATACCCTGCCGGACGACCTCAAGGCCATCGTTCGTGCCGCTGCCCGTGCGGTGAACGGCGACATGCTCGACGACTACAACGCGAAGAACATGGAAGCACTGGAGCAGCTGCGCGAGCAGGGCGTCGAAGTGCGCCGCCTGCCTGACGAAGTGCTGGCCCGCCTGAAGGAAGTGGCGGCCGAAGTGGTCGATGCCTCCGCCGCTGCCGATCCGGTTGCCAGCAAAGTCTGGGAACAGCAGAGCGCCTATCTCAATCGCTTGTACGAATATGCCGAGCTGAACGAGAAGGACATCTACAACATCCGCGGTTGATCCAGCAAACCGCACGCACGAAAACGCCGCCCGATGGGGCGGCGTTTTTGTTTGCGTGGGGTCAGTTCTCCAGCGTCGCGTTCAGGCTGATCTGCGCATTGAGCACACGCGATACCGGGCAGCCTTCCTTCGCCTGGTTGGCAATCTGTTGGAACTGCTGGTCGTCGGCGCCAGGCACCTTGGCCTTCAGCGTCAGGGCGATTGCGGTGATGGCGAAACCTTTATCGTCCTTGTCCAGGGTGACTTCCGCGGTAGTGTTGATGCGGTCTGCAGTCAAGCCCGCCTGACCCAGCATCATCGACAGCGCCATGGAAAAACAACCGGCATGTGCGGCGCCAATCAGCTCTTCGGGGTTGGTACCAGGCGCACCTTCGAAGCGGGTGTTGAAGCCGTACGGGTTTTCCTTAAGCGCGCCACTTTCGGTGCTGATGGTGCCTTTGCCGCTTTTGAGATCGCCTTGCCAAACGGCGGATGCGGTTTTCTTCATGGAATTCTCCGAATGCTGCGAGTGGACGGGTGACGACGCGAATTGCCGCTTGAATGCATGCGGAGCGACAACCGGCCGGCTGGCCGGTGTTGCGTTGCCTAGTGTTGTTCGGCTGCGAGAATGGCGTTAGCCAGTTGCATGTCGCTGGCATGCAGTTGCGGCTGCTCGCGACGTAGCTTGACGAGCATCCCTTCCAGATAAGGGCCACGAATGGCGCCGTCGCTGGCCACAAAGCTGCTGGCGTCTTCGCGGGCCGCAGCGACCAGCTTGTCGTCGCGGAACGTCATGTAAGTGGAAGCGGTGGTGGCGCCCGATGACAAAATCTGGCGGACGAAACCTTCATCCGCCATCGCCGCGCCAAAAGGGATACAGCTCAGGGTAACGGCTGTCAGGATTATTCTGCGCATGATGGATGCCTCTGCTTGATCCTCCACTAGAGAGTGCGCAGCGCTCAGCAGAGTTCCTTGGATGCTATCCGCTGCGCTCGATCAGTTGACGAACCTTGGTGCCGAGCATGTCGATACTGAAGGGTTTGGCCAGCATGTCCATTCCGGGACCGAGGAACTCGCCACGTACCTGAGCATTCGGCGCGTAGCCGGTGATGAACAACACATGAAGGCCGGGTCGATGCTGGCGCGCGATTTCGGCCAGCTGCCGCCCGCTGATGCCGGGCAAGCCGA
>NZ_AGSX01000082.1 GCF_000235745.1 Stutzerimonas stutzeri SDM-LAC
GTACCAGCCGAGCCCTTCCGGTTGCGTCGAGGCGTAATCCAACCGTTGGCTACGCCAGTTGTCGAAGCCGCTGTCCAGCCAGTCCTGGCGGGCCGAAAGCTCCAGTTCATGTCGCCGTTGTGCCGTAGTGGCGCTGGCAGCTGGCGCTGTGGTTGTGATGGGAGAGGTCAGCGACGCCCGTGCTTGCTGCATCGCCTGCTGCACGTCCGCATAGTTCGGTGCGATCTCCGCGGCGCGTTCCAGCGAGACCAGGGCGGCTTGCGGACGACCTGCCCACAGCAACGCCTGGCCCTGCCCGAGGAGGTAGTCGGCGTTATCCGGCTCGCGCTTCAATAGCTGCTCATAGAGTGGCAACGATTGCTCGGGTTGCCCTTGCCAGGCGCGCACGCGGGCCAGCAGGTACAGCGCCGCGCTGTCGTCGGGTTGCCTTGCCAGTTGTGCTTCCAGGGTCGCTGCGGCGGCGCCGAATTGCTGGGCATCGACCTGGCGCTGGGCGGTCGCAACGTCGGCCAGTGCCATCGATGACAGCAGCCATGTGGACAATGCCAAGGTAACTGCCGTTCGTATCATCGTGGACGCCTCAGCAGACGACGGATACGCGCCAGCAGTTCCTCCGGCTGGAAAGGCTTGGTGACGTAATCGTCGGCGCCCAGCTCCAGCGCCCGGACAATGTCCACTTCGCGTGCCTTGGCGGTAAGCATCAGCACCGGTACGGTTTCCCAGCCAGGTTGTGCGCGCAGCCGCTCGATCAGCTCCAGCCCGTCGTGGTAGGGCAGCATGATGTCCATCAGGGTCAAATCAGGTGGGCCCGATGAGGTGATCTTTTCGATGGCCTGACGGCCGTCTGCCGCGTGATCCACGGTAAATCCGTGCCGTTCGAGCATGAAGCGAATGAGGAACGCGATGTCGTCCTCGTCCTCAACCATCAAAATGCGCTGGCTAGTGGAATCGCTCATGGGTTGACCTCTTCTGAAACCTGGGTATGGCCGGGCGGCCATTGCTGGAGTAGCTGCTGGATCAGCGCAGCGAGCTCGTCGCCGTCATGGCGCGACTTGACCAGCTGGCGTAGGGCCAGGCGGCTGTCGTGCACGGGCGCATCCAGCGCGGAAAATATGATTACGGGCGGTGGTGGCACGCTCTGAGCCAACTGATCGAACAGCTCGCTGCCGTCTCCGTCGGGCAGCATCAGGTCGATGATCGCCAGGTCAAAGCGTTGCTCGTCGATCAGGTGACGGGCCTCGGTAAGCGTAGAGGCGCCATGGAGATCAATCGCCAATGGCTCGACCAGCCGGGCGAGCAGAACGCGCAGATCCTCGTCGTCCTCAACATGAAGAATCCGCGGGCGGGCTCCGTTGGTTCTGAGACAGGCCTGCACCACTTCCATGACCCGCGACGGGTCAACCGGCTTGTGCAACCAGTCGATTACGCCGACCGCGCCGCCGCGCAGGGCGCCATCGTCATTGTCGCGACGTTGTGGCTGCAGGCTGACAATCAGCACCGGCAGATGCCGATAGGCATTCTGGCTACGCAGGTTCTGCAGAAAGGCAATGCTGTCCTCGTCGCTCAGTGCAGGGCTCAGCGTCAGTGCCTGGATGCTGAACTCGGCCAGCATTTCTCGCGCTTGGGCAGCCGTTTTGGCAATCAGCGTGGCGTAGCCGTGTTGCTGCAGCACGGCGGCGAGCTGTTCCGCGGCAGGCGCGTCGGGCTCGAGTACGAGAATGCGCTCCAACGGCCGATTGGTGCCCGCTGCCGGCAGCGCTTGCGCGACGGTTGGTGGCTTGGCGGACTGTGTAGATGCGACGGGCAGGCGCAGCCAGAAGCGCGTGCCCCGGCCTTCCTGAGAGTCGAAACCGATCCGCCCATGCATCTGCTGGACCAGCGAGCGGGTGATCGCCAGGCCCAGTCCGGTGCCGCCACGCTTACGCGCATCGGATGAGTCAGCCTGGGCGAAGCGTTCGAATATCCGTGAGCGAAAATCCGCTGGAATGCCCTGCCCCTGGTCCTGTACGCCGATCTCCAGGCTGCCCCCGTGCAGGCGCAGGTCGACGCTGACCACGCCACCGACAGGTGAATGTTTGATTGCGTTGGACAGCAGGTTGGCGATCACCTGGATGAATCGATCCGGGTCGAGGTTGCTTTCGGCCTGGATCGGGCCGTCGGGCAGCGTAAGCGCCAGGCGGACGCCGTATTCATCGCCATATGGCTTGAGGTCGGCCAATGCTTGTTCGGTCAGCACCTGGACATCGCAGAGGCTGAAGTGGAACGGCAAGCGCCCGGCATCAAGTTTTTCGATGTCGAGGATGTCGTTGATCAGGCGGACCAGGCGCTCGCTGTTCTTGTGTGCGATGTCCAGCAGTGATCGAGCGCTCACGTCGATCTCGCCGGCAACGCCGCCGACCAGCATGGCCAGTGCGCCGCGAATGGCAGTCAGGGGGGTCCGCAGCTCATGGCTGACGGTGGAGATGAATTCGGTTTTCATCTGTTCCATGCGTCGCCTGAGCGACATATCGACCGCAACGGTCACGACATAGCAGGCGCCGTTGGACATGGTCATGGGGTGCTTGACCACTTGGAGCCAGCGCTCCTGGCCGTGCGTATCCATGAGCCCGACCTCGTTGATGCGCAGTTCGCCACTGCCACACAGCAGCTCGGCTTCGCCCTGCAACAGTGGCAACAGCAGTTTCACCCCAACGATGTCTTCGGCCCGGTGGCCTTCGATGGCGTCGGGCCGAGTATCGAGCAGGGCGGCAAAGGCACTGTTGCACAGCAGGAACCGGCCCAGCTCGTCACGCACGAAGATCAGGTTTTCATCGGTATCGACGACCCGCCGCAGGAAGACTTTCTGGTCCTCGAGCGTGTCGCGGCTACGTTGTAGCTCGGTCACGTCACGGGCAATCGCGAGGTGATCACCGAGACCGGTCGGCACCAGACGAACCTCGAAGATCCGCTGTTGATCCAGTTCGCACCAGGTGGTTTGGCCCAGCTGTAGCGAGTTATCGGTTTGGGGAAGCAGCCCGAGCAGCAGCGGCTCGATGGTCTGGGCCGGCGGGGCCTGCACAGCGTTTCCTTGCGACAGGGCGGTGATCCTACCTTGACCGTCAATGGCATACAGGTAGTCGGGAATGGCCTGCAGTAGGGCCCCCAGACGCGCCTCGCCGGCTTGCGCCTTGGTCGCCAGGGCCTGACGAATCTGCAGGTTGCGCCGGATGGCCCAAAACGCGGCCAACGACAACGCTGCGACCAGCAGGCTGCCGATCAGTGCCAGTCGGCGACTCTGTGCGATGGTGTCGGCCACGGCCTGGTTGGCGGCGGCGAGCTGCTTGCGTTCCTGTCGCTCGACCGCATTGAGCAACGCCCGCAGGCGATCCATGATCAGTTTGCCGCCGGCCTGGTGCAGGCGTTCGGCCGCCGCTTGCAAGCCGGCAGTGCGGCGCGTCTGGATATTACCGGCGGATATCTGCAGACGCTCGGCAATATTGCGATCCAGTTGCTCAAACCACCGCTGGTCCGGAAATGTCCGCTGCTCCAGAAGCCTTTGTAGTTTGCGGCGATGTGCCTCGATCTGGGTTAGTCCGAGCTCGTAGGGCTCGAGGTAGTTGGCGTCGCCGGTCAGGACGAAACCGCGCGACCCGGTTTCGATGTCCTGCAGCGAAGACAGCATTGACTGGGTCGCGGTGATGATTTCCAGGCTTTGGCTGACCGAAAGATTGGTCGCCAAAACTTGTTCCTGGGTTTGCTTGCCTTGCCAGCCCAATGCAACGAGCAGAACGAAGGCGATCAGGAACGCGAGCCAATGCCAGCTGATCTGGGTTCTTGCGGGCAAACCGGAACTCCTTTCGCCGGTTGAACGAATACAGGGGCGCCTTCGAAGGCTGGAGCCGGCGCAGTCGTGCCATTGCCTGCCAGCGTCTGCGAACCGGCCACGACTGCTATGCAGTGTAGTTGGAGTTCTCAATCGCACGACGGTTCGCTTGCTATTCCTGCGAGCCGACTCGATCCGTCAGGCGATCTGTACCTGATTGCGACCGTTGTGCTTGGCGCTATAGAGCGCCTGATCTGCCAGTTCGAGCATGGCGCCAGCACCGGAATGGCCGTCGGTCTCGCTTATTCCAGCGCTGAGTGACACGCTGAAGGTGCGCGCGCCGGCGTGGAAGCTCAAGGCGGCGAAGCGCAGGCGGATCTCGTCAAAGATTCGCATGGCCTGTTCCGCCGAGCAGTCCGGCAGTACCGCCACGAACTCCTCGCCGCCGTAGCGGCCGATGCTGTCGATACGGCGCAGCCGCTGGCGCATCAGGTTGGCCAGCGAGCGGATAACGTTGTCCCCAGCGGCATGTCCGTACTGGTCGTTGACCTGCTTGAAATGATCGAGGTCGAGCATCACCACGCTGGTGGGCTTGCCACTGCGTTGCGTGCGTTCCACCTCCAGCGCGACCTGTTCCTTGATATCGGCGTGCTTGAGCAGGCCGGTAAGGCTGTCACGCGACAGCGCCATGCTCAGCGCCCGCGCCCGCTGCACGCGAGAGAACACGGCAGCGGTCAGTGCATTGTCGCTGATCGGCTTGGTAATGAAGTCGTCGCCCGCCTTGAGCAGGGCGGCCATCTGCCGATTGATGTCTGTTTCAGCCGACAGGTAGATGATGGGCACACGCAGCCACTCGTCATTCAGGCGAATCATCTGCGCCAGCTCGATCCCGGTGAAATCCGGCATGTTCATATCAAGCAGGACCATTTCCGGATCGAAATCGCGCATCACTTCGAACAGCTGACTGGGGTCGCTCAGGGTCTGCACCAGCATCTGCGAGTTACGCAGGACCAGGCTGTAACGCGCGGACAGGTCGTCGTCATCGTCGACGATCAATACCCGGTACGGCTCGCTCAGCTCCAGATTGAGGATGTTTTCCAGGCTGTTCTCCAGCTGGGTGACGTCCAGTGGCCGAACGAAAAAGCCTTTGGCACCGGCTCGCACCGCCGCCAGCTGGCTGTCGAAATCCGCTCGGTGACCAATGACCAGCAGCGGTAACGGCACATCTAGGCTCTGCTGCAGCGCGCTGATGGCTTCCAGTTCGCCGTCATGCTGGCTGACAATCAGGGCGTCGGGCAGTTGCCCCTGAACAGCGCTCTGCAACAGCGAAACGTCAGGAAACAGCAGCACTTCATAGCCGAAGTTGCCCAGGGTCTGGCACATGTTCTGGCCGGCATCTGAGTCCGTTTCGAGCAGATAGATCCGGCACCCGGCCGGCAGCGTGTCGGGCGTGCCGCTGTGCATCTCGCAATCATTGTCGGGCCCTTCGGCGCGTTCGGCCGCAACCATTTGGTGAACGGCCCGGACAAACGCGCAAAGCGCCTGGCCGCTGGGCTTGGCCGCCTCCAGCCAGCGCTCAGCGCGCTGTTCCAGCAGCCGCGACTGCTCGCCCAGCGTGGTGAAACCAAAGGTGCCTGCCGTACCGGCCAGGCGATGCAGGCGCTCGTGCAAGTCGAGCATCCGTTGGCGCCGCTGTTCCTGCTCGCGAACCGTCTGCAGCTGCTCGGCGTGTCGTTCGAGTGCCGCCAATTCCTCGCTCAAGCGTTCAGCAAACTTTTCGTTGAGCGCCTGCAGTTGGCGTTGCAGCGCTTCGTTAGCGCCCTCATTCATGCTCGGCATTCCATATTTCGTTCAGTTTTGCCGCCAGTTGCAGTGGGTCGAAGGGTTTGTGCAGCAGTTTGCGCACACCCAGGCGTTGCAGTTCTTCAGGGCCCGCCGGGTCGTCCGACTGGCCGGTCAAGAGCACCACGGGGGTTTGCTGCAGGTCGATCAATGGCGCGAGCTGACGCAACAATTCGATGCCGCTGATCTGCGGCAGCATCACGTCGAGCAAGATCATGTCCGGCTTGAACCCGGGTGCCTGCTGCAGCGCTTGCTGAGCGGAGGCGCAACTGAGCACCTCGAAACCGCCCAGTTTCTCAAGCGCGATGCGGGTCACCACCTGGATGGAGGGCACGTCCTCGACGTGCAGAATGCGCAGCAGGGGCCTCACTGCGCGTCCTCGTTCAGCGCATGGCAGGGCAGCTCGAACCAGAAGCAGGCTCCGGCACCGGGCGACGAATCGAAGCCGATTTCGCCCTTCATGTGTTCAATCAGCTCCTTGCTGATGGCCAAGCCCAAGCCAGTGCCGCCTTGCTTGCGCGTATCGGATGAGTCCGCCTGCGCGAACTTGCCGAAAATGCGTTCGCGGAAGGCTTCGGTGATGCCGGGACCCTTGTCGCAGACGCTGACACGCACCCGTTGCGGTGCGAACAGCCGGGCGCTCATGGTGACGGTTTCACCGGCCGGGGAGTACTTCGCCGCGTTGGACAGCAGGTTGCTCAGCACTTGTTCCAGGCGCATCGCGTCGACGGTGATCGACACGGCAGGGCAGCCTCCCAGCTCGATGCTCACGGCATGGCTTTCTGCATAACCCTGATTGCTGCGCAGCGCCTGCTCAAGCAAGGGTTGCAGGGGCTGCGCCCGCAACTCGAAACGCATCTTGCCGGCGTACAGCTTGTCGATGTCCAGCAGGTCATCGATCAATGTGCTCAACCGTTTGCTGTTCTGGTGGGCGATGTCCAACAGCTCCTGCAGATGTTCGGGCACCTCGCCCATGACCCGACCGCAAATCAGCCCCAACGAGGCGGTGATGGAGGTCAGTGGTGTGCGCAGTTCATGGCTCACGGTCGAGACGAAGTCCCGTTGCAGAATTTCGATCTGCTTGCGCTCGGTGATGTCGTGCAGTACGACCACCGCACCGCTCTGCTGGCCATGGGATGCGTACATCGGATCGGCGTTGGCCAGCACGTATCGGGGTGTGCCATGCAGCACGATGGTCATCTCCAGATTGCGGATGTGCTCGCCTCGCAAGGCGCGCATCAGCGGGACTTCCTCAGGGCGCATCGGCGTGACGCCGTCCGCGTGATAGAGATGATAGACGCCCGGCCACTGCTCCGGCGCGAGCTGCTGGGCATCAAGCCCGTGCCAGCGGCGGGCGGTGTGGTTGAACAGGGTGAGGTTGCCATCGGCGTCGCAGGCCACAACCGCTTCAGACAGTGCTTCGAGCAGGCGTCGATTCATTTCCTGCTGTTTGTCCAGCTCCAGCTGTTCGGCCTTGCGCTCGGTGACATCGGTCACCAGCCCGTGCCAAAGCACTGAACCGTCTGCTTGACGCATGGGCGTGGCGCGGGCTTCGACCCAGATCAGGCCTTTGCGCGGGTGGTCGATTCGGTGCTCGAAGTACCACGGCGTCAGGGTTGAAGCGGCGTGGCGGATACTCGCCAGCACATGCTCGCGGTCGTCGGGGTGCACGCGTGCGTAGATCGGCCCGATACTGGGCTCCATCTCGGCAGCACTCAGGCCGTAGATGTCCTCGACACCTTCGCTGAGGTAGGGGAACGAACTGTTGCCGTCGGGCCGCCAGCAGAACTGGAACAGCATGCCCGGCACCTGTGCAGCGATCTGCTGCAGGCGCAGCTGCAGGTGTTCCTGGTGGGCCAGGTCGTAGGCGCTGACGATGTAGCCGCGCAACAGCTCGCGCTCATCGTGGATCGCCGAGATATTCAGCAGCACCGGCACGCCGCTGCCGTTGCGATGCACCAGACGCCACTCGCGCGTTTCGCGGCGACCTTCGACCAGCGGTGCGGTGAGTACGGCGAATCCCGGCTCGATGGGTTCGCCCAGCTCAATGCTGAGAATGGTTGCGCGGCGCTGTAGCGCGTCCTGCGGGAACAGCGCGGAGGTCAGCGGTTGCCCGATCAGCATCTGCTCGGAATAGCCGAACAGGCGCTCGGCGGTGGGGTTGACGCCGGATATGTGTCCGTCAGCCGTGGTCACCAGCATCGCGCTCGCGGCGCTGTTGAGTAGTGCCTGCTGCAGCGCCGCTTGCTCGGCGTAGCGGTGGGCCTGCAGGCGTTCTTCGAACAGCCGCATGATCTGGCGACTGAGCCGTGTCAGGGCGCCGCGCTGCGCTTCGTCGAGCTGTCGCGGCTGGCGGTCGATGACGCAGAGGGTGCCGAGGTTGTAGCCGTCCGGCGAAGTCAGTGGCGCACCGGCATAGAAACGGATGTTCGGGTCGCCAGTGACCAGCGGGTTATCGCGAAAACGTGCGTCGCGCTGCGCATCCTCGACTTCGAACAGGCCCTGCCCTTCGATGGTATAGGTGCAGAACGAAAGCCCTCGCGGGGTTTCGCTGACATCGAGGCCAAAACGGCTCTTGAACCACTGGCGATGGTCGTCGACCAGCGAGATCAAGGCGATGGGGGTGTCGCAAATATAGGCAGCCAGCTGGGTGAAATCATCGAAGGCAGCCTCGTCAGGCGTGTCGAGAATCTCGTAGCGCAGCAACGCGGCGAGCCGGGACAGCTCGCGGGGTAAGGAGGACGGCGGTATCGATTTCGATGACTCCATCTGGCTGAGTTCTCTTGGATTCGGGGCAAGCGGCTATGCGCCGCGGGCCTCCCAGATGGCCTGGATCTGGCTGGCCAGGCGCATCGGATCGAAGGGTTTGACGATCACGTCGTGTGCGCCGAGCTTGCGTAGGTGCTCAATCTCGCTTGGCTGAACCTTGGCGGTCATGAATACCACCGGAACCTGTGCCAGATCGATCCGCTCGCTGAGCCGGGTGAGGGTCTCGGGGCCACCCATCCCAGGCATCATTACATCCAGCAGGACGAACTGCGGAGCGAAGGCTTCCACTTCTTCGAGCGCCTGCTGGCCGGACGAGCACGACTGCACCTTATAGCCGCCGATCGCCTCCAGCGAGACCTTGACGACAGCCTGGATGGACGGATCGTCCTCGACATGCAGAATCCGTTTCAGCTCGCCCATGCGAGACCTCCAACAAAGCGTGCCCGGCGCGCTCGAAAGAAACAGTTTGCCAGCTTGCTCATCGGCTGACGCGGCACACTGGAAAAATAGTCGTCTAACCCGGTTCCTGCACAGGCAGTTCGAACCAGAAGCACGCGCCCTGGCCGAGCTCCGAATCGAAACCGATGCCTCCGTTCATGTGCTCGATCAGCTCCTTGCTGATCGCCAGACCAAGACCAGTGCCGCCTTTCGGACGCGTATCGGACGAGTCGGCCTGGGAAAACTTCTGAAAAATGCGCTGCCGAAAGCTCAGTGGAACGCCGGGGCCGACATCCTCAACGCTTACGCGGATCTGATCGCCGCGGCGCTGGCTGCTCAAGGTTACGACTGCGCCGGCCGGGGAGAATTTCGCCGCATTGGACAGCAGGTTCGCCAGGACCTGCTGCAGACGGTGCGCGTCGACGCTCACGGTTGCTGCGGCTTGCTCGCCCAGCTCGATACGCACCCCGAGCTGTTCGGCGTAGGCCTGGTTCGACTGCAATGCGTCCTCCAGCAAAGGCGCTAGAGGCTGCGACTGCAGCTGGATATTCATCTGCCCGGCAACCAGCTTTTCCATATCCAGCAGGTCGTCGATGAGTAATCCGAGGCGCTGGCTGTTTTGTTGCGCGATACCGAGCATTTGCCCCATGGCCGGCGGAACCTCGCCAATGGCGCCACCGAGGATCAGGCCCAGCGCGCCGGAAATCGATGTCAACGGTGTGCGCAGTTCGTGACTGACGATGGAGACGAACTCGCTCTTCATTCGATCGACGCGCTTGCGCTCGGTGATGTCGCGCACCAGGCCGATGAACTTGCGCTCACCGCGGTGGCTGATCTCCGAAACGCGCAGTTCGATGATGAACACCTCCCCGTTGCGACGAACCGCCTGCAATTCGCGGTTCTGCTCCAGGCTGCGGCCTTCCCCGCGTTTTTCGTAGTCCTCAAGATAACCGTCATGGGCAGCGCGATGGGGCTCGGGCATGAGTATCGACAGGTTGCGTCCAAGCACTTCCTCTTCGCTATAGCCGAAGGTGCGCTCAGCGGCGTGGTTGAAGGTCTCGATCAAGCCGCGCTGGTTGATGATGATGATCGCGTCGATGACATTGGCGATCAGCAGGCGCACGTAGCTCTCGCGCTCATGGGCTTCGCGCTCGGCCAATGCGCGAGCGGTGACATCGCCGATGAAACCGTCGTACCACTGCAGCCGTCCATCGCCGTCGCGCAGTGCGCGGCGGTTCTCTTGAACCCAGAGTGTTTCGCCGCGGGCGTTGATCAGGCGGTAGGTTCGCTCGAACGTGTCCGCGCCGTCGTCCGCCAGACCTGCGCGGTCATCGGGATGGATCAGGCTGCTGTACGGGCGCAGGCCCGGCGCCATGAAATCGCTGGCGGGGTAACCGGTCAGGCGCTCGATGCCGTCGCTCAGATAGCTGAAGGTGCGTTCGGCATCGACGCCGCGGCGGTAAACCACGCCCGGCAGATTACTGACCATGCTGCGAAAGCGGCTTTCGCTGTCACGCAGGGCCAGGGTCGCGCTCATCAGCGGGGTGATGTCGGCGATGAAACCATGCCAGAGGACCGATCCGTCCCGCAGGCGTTCGGCGTATGCGCGCACTTCGACCCAGATCAGCCGGTTGTCCGGATGCTTAATGCGATAACGCGTGGTACCAGACCCCAGGATGGCGGCCGAGCGTTCAATCGCCGCTCTGAGACTGGGGCGGTCTGGGTCATACACGGCGGCGAAGGCAATGGCTGCGTTATCGACCAGCCGTTCCGGGCTGACCCCGTAAAGTTCGCGGCAACCTTCGCTGGCATAGAGAAAGTTGTACCTGCCATCCTCGGAGCGCTTGAGCTGATAGACCATGCCCGGCAGCAGGCTGGTGATTTTCTGTCCACGTTCGAGCAGACGCCGGCGGGCGCGCTCCTGCTGCACCGAACGGCTCTGGTGAAGACGCTGCACGATGCCCCGTCGGTGCAGCATGAACACCAGCATGAGCAGCAATGCCTCGGCAATGAGCCATGCCAGGCCCCATTTCAACAGCAGGTGGCGTTCAGCCTGTTGCTGCTCACGAAGCGTCGGGGTGATGTCGCGCCAGACCAACGCAACGGCCATGGGTAGGCGGCCGGGGCTGTATTCAGCACTGACGTCATGCAGCGGAATCTGGTTGAGCAAAAAACTGCGGCCATCCGACTCGAGCATGCGCAGCGCCTGCCCTGCTTCGGGTGCGGGAAGCGACTGCTGCTCGGCCCACTGCAGGATCTGCGGTGCCGACTGGGTGTCGAGCAGCCAGTCGCCGATTCCCTTGAGCTGAATGCCCACCGGGCGCGCCCAGAGCACATCTTCCAGTTCGGCGCGGTTGACCAGCAAACCCAGGCCGGCATTCAGCTGATCGCCGAGCTCGGACAGATCCGGAAGAATGTCGAACCCCACCTCCAGAGCGCCGATCACTTCGCTGTCTAAGCTGCTGCTGGCGCGTATCGGCACGATTGCCCGGTTGCCTGCGCTGTGATGGCCGATATCCAGGCCAGACACGATCCGCCCTTGGGACAGGGCTTTGTAGAGCAATGGCCGGCGGTCGGCCACCGCGTCACCGAAGGCGTCCAGATCCTGCATGCGCAACAGGGCGATCCCGGCCTCGCCCCAGTAGAGCTGCAACTGACGCGCACCGTGGGCCTGCATCGCCGTCCAGGTGGGCGTCAGTGACTGTGTCAGCTGCTGGCGTATGCGCGCCATGCGCGGTCCATGCCATTGGGCTCCTGCTCTGATGGCCCGGTCCGCTTGGCGCACCAGCCGCAAGGTGTCGGGGCTGGCGCTGAGCGTACGGGCAAGCAATCGGGCTTGTTTTTCCAGCCCCTGCCGGGCGCTGTGCAATGCCAACGCCTGCAGCTCGCCCTGTTGCGCTGTCTGCAATGACCAGACGGTGTCCCGAGCCTTGAATCCATTGAATGCCAGGCCGCCGAACAGCAGGGCCAACAGCAGGCTGCCGATGCCAAGTAGCCATCGAGGACTGGTTGAACGGGGATGAGGGCTCATGGCTCTGTACTGGGTAGTGATCGGCGCGCCTCACGCGGCTCGCGTGCGCAGACGTGCGAACGGGTGAAGAAAATGTGATGGCTATATGCTATCTCGAAAGCATTGGCCGTTGTTTCGCTGTATCGGCCGCGCGAGTTGTTTCTGTCAGACCCTGAAACGAAAAATCAGCGCCGAACGACAGGCGGCGGCTCATCCCGGCAGGCAGGGAGGATAATGCAGCCAGGTCCGCGCCTGCGGATCGGCTTCTACACCGCGAGGCAGCGACATTATGTGGTACACCGGTTTTCTCGACCTTTCCGCCTGGTACGTCGTGGCGTCCACGCTGATTCTGACCCATGTCACCATCGTTGCGGTCACCGTCTATCTGCACCGTTATTCGGCTCACCGTTCGCTCGAGCTGAATGCGGCGCTCAAGCACTTCTTCCGCTTCTGGTTGTGGCTGACCACGGCGATGAATACCCGCGAGTGGACCGCCATCCATCGCAAGCATCACGCCAAGTGTGAGACCCCGGATGATCCGCACAGCCCCGTGCAGAAGGGGCTGGGGACCGTGCTGCGTCGCGGCGCCGAGCTGTATATGGAAGAAGCGAAGAACGAAGAAACCCTGCGCATCTATGGCAAAAACTGCCCGGACGACTGGCTCGAGCGCAATCTGTATTCGCGCTTCCCCAATCTTGGCATCGTGCTGATGCTCGGCCTCGACCTGGCGCTGTTCGGCGTGATCGGCCTGACTGTCTGGGCGGTGCAGATGATCTGGATTCCGCTGTGGGCCGCCGGCGTGGTCAACGGCTTGGGACATGCCGTGGGGTATCGCAACTTCGAATGCCGTGATGCGGCGACCAACCTGGTGCCCTGGGGCATCCTGATCGGCGGAGAAGAGCTGCACAACAACCACCACACCTATCCGAACTCGGCCAAGCTGTCGGTGCGCAAATGGGAGTTCGACATGGGTTGGGCCTGGATCAAGCTGTTCAGCCTGTTCGGCCTGGCGAAAGTGAATCGCACCGCGCCTATCGCCCACCGCGTTACGGCCAAGCATCAGCTGGACATGGACAGCGCCATGGCGATTCTCAACAACCGCTTCCAGATCATGGCGCAGTACCGCAGGCTGGTGATCAAGCCGCTCGTGCGCCTGGAGCTGGAACGCGCCGATACCTCGGTGCGGCATCAGTTCCGCCGCGCCAAGCGGTTGCTGTCGCGCGAACCGAGCCTGCTGCAGCACGATCAGCAGGCGCGTATCGACGTGATCCTGGAGCAAAGTCAGTCGTTGCGGGAGATCTACGAGCAGCGCCTGGCCCTGCAGCAGATCTGGACCCGCACCAGTGCCAACGGGCATGAGATGCTCGCCGCGATCAAGCAGTGGGTGCAGGACGCGGAAGCCAGCGGTATCCAGTCATTGCGCGAGTTTGCCGAGCATCTGCGAACCTACTCGCTACGGCCGGCTGTCGCCCATGCCTGACCTCTGATCGGTGCGCGCTGTGACGCGCGCGACGCCCGGAACTTTGCCTGCCCGCCACTCTCTGAACTGCATTCTGGTGCTCTTGCGACAGTCACCCAGCGGGCCTCCGCCGGTGCCTGCCGTCATGTTTTGGAAGCAGGTATGAATCTGGTGAAGCAACGAAGCGAAACGAGAGGAGGGATTCTGCCGCCGACCGAGGCGCAAACCCTTTTGGCACTGATGCATGCGCGTGCCGAAGTCGAACGCTTGAGTGAGCGCGAGCAACTGTTCAGCACCCTGATGGGAGCTGTCAATGCGGTGTTATGGGCATTCGATTGGCAGGCGCAGCAGATGATTTACGTCAGCCCGGCCTACGAGCAGATCTTCGGACGCTCCGCCGCCTTGCTGCTGTCGGACTTCGGCGAGTGGCGCAACAGCATCTACCCGGATGATCTTGAGTACGCCCAGCAGAGCATGGTCGACGTGCTCGACAAAGGTGCGGTCGAAGCGCGCGAGTACCGCATCATCCGCACCGACGGGCAGCTGCGCTGGCTCAGCGACAAGTGCTTCATCGCACGCAACGCGGACAGCTTGCACGGGCCGATCATCGTTGGCATTGCCGAAGACATCACCGATAAGAAGCAGCTCGAAGGTGAGCTGCAGCGTCTGGCCACTGTTGATGTGCTGACCCAGAGCAGCAACCGGCGGTACTTCTTCGAGTGTGCCCAGCGGGAGTTCGATCTCGCCCGGCAGTACGCGACGCCGATGGCGTTCCAGCTCTTGGACATCGATGACTTCAAGCGAATCAACGATACCCACGGACACCAGATGGGAGATCAGGTACTGCAGCGCGTGGCCCAGTGCGGCTCGTCGGTATTGCGCCGAGGGGATCTGTTCGGCCGGATCGGCGGCGAGGAATTCGCGTTACTGCTGCCTGGTTGTCAGCCCGATCTCGCCGAGCAGATCGCCGAACGCTTGCAGCGCGAGATTCAGCGGCTGGTCTTCACCAGCCCTGATGGGCAGCGTTTTGGCGTCACGATCAGCCTGGGCGTGACCTACCTGAGAGCCAGCGACCCCGACCTCAGCGCCATATTTGCGCGAGCCGATGCGGCGATGTATACCGCCAAGCGTTTGGGCAAGAATCAGGTCATCGTGTCCTGAGTCGCTTTATGAAAGATGGAAGCCGCTCGCCGCAACCGATGGTTTATCCACCGGCCGCGGGTGGCAGTCATTGTGTGAATTGCTGCCCTAACGCTTCCATCTCTTGTTTGAACTCGTCGCATTTCGCCTGACGTTCCGACGCCGGGATGTCTGCCCATTTCGACTTCGTCTTTTTTTCACCGGCATCGAAGGCTTCGTCAAACGCGGTTGCTTTCATGCCATTCTGGATAGCCATGGCTCTCTGCTTCTCTTTTTGCTCGGCCAGCTGGTTGTCTGAATAGTCTCCGCAAACCTTGGCGGTTGCGTGCATGGAACCACCAAAGTTGGCCAGTTGGGTGTGCATGTTCGACATGATCTGTTGGTTCGGCTCCTGAGCCTGCCCACTGAGGCTGACCAGCATGAGTGCGCCCGCCATGGACAGCGCTTGCAGACCTGTTGCTAAAGACATGTTCGCTCCTGTTGTTGGATGTTTGTCAGTACTGAGTTGAATGATTCACTGCGCTGGCCAACGCTTGATGTGGTCAACGCCGCTACCTCGACGTCGCGGCCTTCAACGAAGCATGTCGTGAACGGCAACTGCACCTCCGATCGCTTGGTCGTTGGTGATGCCCTGCATGCTCTCGACCTTCTGCAAAGCGAGACCACCCGCCGCAACGGTAACGGTGACCCGGCCGACGATCACTTGCGGGCCGACGATGCCCAGTTGCGCAGCGGGATCCATTTGCTTGCTCAGGTCAATGACGAATCCGCCAATGTCCTCGACCCGGTGATCGTCATAGACCATCCCCATCTGCCGAAGCAGCTTCGCGTCCGACGGCTCCTGGTCAACACTGATCGCAACAGCCAAACCGCCTCCCTTTACCATCTCGAACGCGTTGCCAGACTGCATCTCCGGAGATAGCCAGGTGCAGCCGATGCCGTAGACACTCACATTGTCGTAGCGCCCACCGTCTTCTTCTTCGACCAGCTTCATGCCTTGGACCATTGGTCCAAGCGTGGCGGCAATCGTGTCGCAGTCCGGGAGCTGCTCCAGGGACGGCGGGACGTACCCGGCGCTGGGATCGGAGCCAGCGTCGCTTTCGTCATCGCAACCACTGATGAAAAGTGCAAGGAGAAGTAAAGCCGGCAGGGCAGAACGGGGCATCAGCACAGCAGGTTTTCCTGTTTGGCGTGGTGATCGGTACGGGTGGTTGCTGGGTTGGTCTTGAGATCACTAAAGACCTGAACTCTAGACTAAATCGGCTGCGCTTCAAGCACGCGACAGTGCGGCGTCTCAGGGGGCTTTGCGGTACACGTCGTCGAAACGCACGTTCATTCCGCCACAGTGGCTGTTGTCGGTGACGACCAGGTTACCGGCAACGTATTGCAGGGTAACGCTGCAGTCGTAATCGTCATCGCCCTCCGCGATCTTCAGCAGATCGCCGGAAGGTCGTGCCTCGCCCGCGAATGCACCGACATGGGCGATCCGCTCGCCATGGCTGTTGAGACCGCCATACCAGGTCGCCTCGCCTTCGGCGAAAAGCGGGCCGGTCGGCGAGCGACGGCTGATGACGATGCTGTTGCTGCCCGCAATCGGCGCCCAGCGGCCGATCCAGTCGTCGGCCGTGGGCGTGTGTGCGGCTTCAACGTCGATATGGCTTGCGGGCAACCAACCGACGAACTCGCGCTTCTCGGCGAAGTACCAGACGCAAGCCCAGCCGGCCGCCTGTTTGCCGACAAGAAGCCTGTCGCCATCCACGAGATAGGCCTTCCGCAGGCAGGACTCATCTTCGGGACAGCCGACGGCATCGTCCCTGAAGTGCACCCGTTCGCCGGCATCGGCGGTTACTTCAGCGTGGCGCACCTGACCGGCAAACGCAGGGAAAAAGCCGTTGCGACACGAATAGGCCTCAAGCGCCTGGACGGAGGGTGCCAGCAACACGCACCACAGAAGGGTTGTGAAACGCATGCGAGGACTCCAGTGCTGATTGCTACGTCGCCGCGCGGCTCGACGCGGCGGGCTGCTGCTGAGTGATGCAGTGGATGTTGCCACCGCCGAGCAGGATTTCGCGACCCGGCACCATGACCACTTGATGCTGCGGAAACAGTCGGCTGAGGATAGCTTCGGCTTCGGCATCGAGCGGATCGTCGAACGAGGGTGCGATGATGCCGCCGTTGACGATGAGGAAGTTCACGTAGCTGCCGGCCAGGCGAATCGAGGGGTCGCGCGGCTGGCTGCCGACCAGCGGCACCACACCGGCGCATTCTTCTTCGGTGGCGTGCAGTGGTCCTGGGATCGGCATCTTGTGTACCACCAGTGGTCGATCCCAGGCGTCACGGGCCTGCTCCAGTACACCCATGGCGGCCTGGCAGCGCTCGTAATTGGGGTTGTCGCGGTCATCGGTCCAGGCCAGCAGCACCTCGCCTGGGCGAACGAAACAGCAGAAGTTGTCCACGTGTCCGTCGGTTTCGTCGTTGTACAGGCCATGCGGCAGCCAGATGACCTTATCGACCGCCAGATGGTCGGCAAGTACCCGCTCGATCTCTTCGCGAGAAAGGTGCGGGTTGCGATTGCGGTTGAGCAGGCACTCTTCGGTAGTGATCAACGTGCCTTCACCATCGACATGAATCGAGCCGCCTTCGAGGACGAAGCCCTCGGTGCGGT
The DNA here is from genome assembly GCF_000235745.1 of Stutzerimonas stutzeri SDM-LAC. Taxonomy (GTDB): domain Bacteria; phylum Pseudomonadota; class Gammaproteobacteria; order Pseudomonadales; family Pseudomonadaceae; genus Stutzerimonas; species Stutzerimonas stutzeri_H. Next base: position 17,126 of record NZ_AGSX01000082.1, read on the forward strand.
AACGGTCGCAGCGCTCGATCTCGAGGATCTTGCGCGCTACTTCATCGTCGCGCTGCCAGTCTTCGTAGAGTCCGCCGTTCAGCCCGCCCCAGGCGTTGAATGTCCAGTCGACGCCGCGAAGGCCACCCTTGCCATTGATCACGAAGGTCGGACCGGTGTCGCGCACCCAGGCATCGTCGCTACTGACCTCCACCACGCGGATACGCGGATCGTCGAGTTGCTCCCGCGCCGCTACGTACTGCTCGGCGGTAGCACAGACCGTAACCGGCTCGAAGCGCGCAATGGCTTTGGCTACCGCGGTAAAGGCTGCCTGTGCCGGCGTGCCCTGGTTACGCCAGTTGTCCGGGCGCTGCGGCCAGACCATCCAGGTCTGGCTGTGCGGCGCCCACTCGGCAGGCATGTGATAGTCGTCAGCACGCGGGGTCGTGGTCAGAGTGGTCATTGGTCTACCTGGAGGCGGTAATCAATCGTGGCCGGATGCGAACGGCCGTTTATTGGAGGCGATATATCGGACCACGGCGGATGGCGTTCAGCCGCAACGCGTCGTGCGGCTGAAGCCTTAACCGATGAAGAGGCCTCAGGATTCCAGCGAACCGTCCAGCGTCTTGATCGGGCTATACAGGTTCGGGCGGCGATCCCGGAACACGCCCCAGGCGCTGCGGATGTGTTCGAGCTGGTCGAGATCGAACTCGTGCACCAACACACCTTCACTGGTCTCGTCCATCTCCTCGACCTTGGCGCCAAACTGATCGGCGATGAACGAGGAGCCGTAGAAGGTGATGTCGTAACCGTCCTGCTCTTCGCGGCCGATGCGGTTGCTGGCGATCAGCGGCATCAGGTTGGCGCCGGCATGGCCTTGTTGCACACGCTGCCAGTGGTCGCGCGAGGTGATGCTCGAATCGTGCGGCTCGCTGCCGATGGCCGTTGGATAGAACAGCAACTCGGCGCCCATCAGCGCCATGCTGCGGGCGGTTTCCGGGAACCACTGGTCCCAGCAGATGGCCACGCCGATCTTGGCGTAGCGGGTATTCCAGACCTTGAAGCCGGTGTCGCCCGGATTGAAGTAGTACTTCTCGTGGTAGCCGGGGCCGTCCGGGATATGGCTCTTGCGGTAGACGCCGAGCACCTTGCCGTCGGCGTCGATGATGGCGATCGAGTTGAAACGTGCGCGCCCGGACAGCTCGAAGAAGCTTACCGGCAGCACCACTTGCAGCTCAGCCGCGACTTTCTGGAAATGCTGAACGGCCGGGTTGTCTTCAACCGACGTGGCCAGCTGCAGATACTCAGGGTTGGGCTTCTGGCAGAAATACGGCGTCTCGAACAGCTCCTGAATCAGGATCACCTGCGCGCCCTTGGCTGCAGCCTCGCGGACCAGCTTCTCGGCGTTGGCGATATTCGCTTGGCGATCCCAGGAACAGGCCATCTGGGTAGCGGCAACGGTGACGATACGGGACATGAGGAACCTCGCGGATACTGGCGTAAGGGCAGCCCAGGTCGGGCATGGCGAAATCTATTCGATAGTTATCGGTATGAAAAGTGCTTTTTGTCGATACATGGTGACGATAGCCCTTTATAAGTCGATAAATATCGATTAAATCGGTGTGGCTCGCTTCGGAAGAAAGGGCGGCAGATACAGACCCAGATAAGCGTCGAATACCCGCATGCCTTCCTCGGCCATGCGTGGCGTGATGGCGCCATGCAGGTGCACCGAGCGCGCATAGACGCGATCACCAAGCTCCATCGCCAGTGCGAAAACCTCCACCTCGCTAGGCAGCACCGGCAGCTCGAAGTGTCGTTCAAAGAGGACCTGCATCAACCCGGCGAGTTCGATGTCGTGCTGGCGGTCGGCCTGGGTGACTTCCGCCAGACCGTGCTGCGCGAGGATCAGCTGGCGAGCCGCGGCATCGGCCTGGTAGATGGCGAGCATGCGTTGCTCGATCAGTCGCGAGAGGTCGTGCCAGCTATTGAGGGCATCGTGCGTGACAGGCTCTTGCAGGCTGGCACGGAAGGCGGCGTGAATATCAGCGGTGAGCGCCTCGAGCAGAGCCGGCACGCTGGCAAAGAAGTGGTAGACCGAAGAGGGCGGAATCGCCGCGCGCTCGGCCACGCTGTAGATCGACAGCCCGCCCACGCCTGCGTCGGCAAGCAGTTCTCGCGCAGCCGCAAGGATCTGCGCAATCCGCGCCTGGCTGCTGGCGCGAGGTTTGCGGTTGGGGGATGTACGCGGGGTGGGTTCGGCTGTGCTCATGACCGTATTGGATGCCAGCCTGCCGACAGATGCAACGGCCTGAATCGTGCGGTTCACGCCTGCCACGTTGCGGCAGGCTCGCGTCACTCGGCTGAGTGACGGCTGAGCTAACGCGGCTGCTGTCCCCGATCCGACCGGCCCCCGCACCCAGCGGTACGGGGCCAGGCATTAGACGGTGTGCAGGTACCAGTTGTATTCGAGGTCGGAGATCGAGTGTTCGAACTCGGCTAGCTCGCTTTCCTTGCAGGCGACGAAAATGTCGATGTAAGTGGAGTCGATATAGCGCGCCATGATCTCGCTGTCGTCCAGCTCGCGCAGCGCATCGCGCAGGTTGGAAGGCAGGCTCGGTTCGACCTGTTCGTAGGAGTTGCCCTCGATCGGTTCGTCCGGTGCGATCTTGTTGGTCAGCCCGTGGTGGATGCCGGCCAGCACGCTGGCCAGCAGCAGGTAAGGGTTGGCATCTGCACCGGCAACCCGGTGCTCGATGCGCACGGCGTCGGCGCTATCGGTCGGCACGCGCAGCGCCACGGTGCGGTTGTCCAGGCCCCAGCAGGGTGCGTTCGGCACGTAGAACTGGGCGCCGAAGCGTCGATAGGAGTTCACGTTGGGGCAGAGGAAGGCCATGGAGGCGGCCATGGTCTGCTGAATGCCGCCGATGGCATGGCGCAGCGTTTCGCTTTCCAGCGGATTGCCGGTGGCGAAAATGTTGTTGCCGTTCTTGTCCAGCAGCGAGATATGCACGTGCAGCCCGTTGCCCGCCTGGCCAGGGTAGGGCTTGGCCATGAAAGTGGTGTCCATCTCGTGGTCGTAGGCGATGTTCTTGATCAATCGCTTGAGCAACACGGCGTAGTCGCAGGCCTTGATCGGGTCGGCGACGTGATGAAGGTTGACCTCGAACTGCGCCGGCGCGCTTTCCTTGACGATGGCATCGGCGGGGATGCCCTGCTCCTTGGCACCCTCGAGGATGTCCTGCAGACAGTCGACATATTCATCCAGATCGTCGATCAGGTAGACCTGAGTGGAATGCGGGCGCTTGCCGGAAATCGGCGAGCGCGGCGGCTGCGGTCGGCCGTTGATGTTCTCCTGGTCGATCAGGTAGAACTCCAGCTCGAAAGCGGCGCAGATGGTCAGGCCCAATTCATCGAATTTGCTCACGACCTGGCGCAGCACTTCCCGTGGGTCGGCGAAGAATGGCGAGCCGTCACGCTCGTGCATGGTCATCAACAGCTGGGCGGTCGGGCGTTTCTGCCAGGGCTCGTTGCTCAGCGTGTTGGGAATGGGAAAACAGGTACGGTCGGAGTCACCGATGTCCATCCCCAGCCCGGAACTCTCCACGGTGATGCCATTGATGTCGAGGGCGAACAGCGAGGCCGGGAGGTTGATGCCTTTTTCATACACCCTGTGCAGGCTGGCGCGCTCGATGCGCTTGCCCCGGACGACACCGTTCATGTCTGCAATCAGCAGGTCGACGTACTGGACCTCCGGGTGTTCCTTTAGAAATGCGTTCGCTTCGTTGAGCTGAACGGCACGCGGCGGCGGAAGCATGATGAAGCACCTTAATTGTTAAAAATTTCAATCATCAAACAGCTTGTCTTGGAGTCAATCGAAAAGCCCTGTCGCTGTCAATAGCGCCTCGAAATGCCTCATCAACGCCCACAGTGGGCATTTTCGGGGCAATCAGGGAGGCAATCCCGAAACGCTGACATGGCATTGCGAAGCGGAAACCCTCGGCTATTGTCTATAAAAACGAACAAGACTACTCTCCGACGAGCCCCATCTGGAAAGACGAGTATCCCATGCCTCGCGTGCCATTGATCGGCGTTTCCGCCTGTACCAGGCAGATCGGCCACCACAGTTTCCACATAGCCGGTGATAAGTACCTGCGCGCGGCGGCTGTAGCCGGCATGCCGTTGGTCATCCCGGCGCTTGGCGATCTGATCGACACTGCCGCCCTGTTAGATAGCTTAGACGGCCTGCTGTTTACCGGCTCGCCATCCAACGTCGAGCCGCACCATTATGGCGGCCCC
>NZ_AGSX01000081.1 GCF_000235745.1 Stutzerimonas stutzeri SDM-LAC
CTTTGCTACGCATACCAAGAATGGCTGTGTCCCAGGTGTTCCACAAAGCACAGCATGAACGCTTCAGTGCCGCGATACCCGACGCGCTATAACGCAACCTTGCGGATAGCATCAGCGAGGCGCTCGATCATCGCGTCGATATGCTCACGCTCGACGATCAGCGCCGGTGACAAGGCAATGGTGTCGCCGCTGGCGCGCGCCAGCAGGCCATCCTCGAAGCACTGACGGAACACTTCGTAGCCACGTTTGCCGACGCCGTCCGCATGGGGTGCGAACTGGATGCCAGCAACCAGCCCAGCCGTACGGATATCCGTCACGTTCGGCAGCCCCTGCAGGCTGAACAGGGCGTCCTGCCAGTAGCTTTCGAGCTCGACGGCTTTCTGGAACAGGTTCTCTCGCTGGTAGATTTCCTGGGTTGCCAGGGCGGCGGCACAGGCGACCGGGTGGCCGGAATAGGTGTAGCCGTGAAAGAACTCGATGGTGCTTTCCGGGCCCTGCATGAAGGCCTCGTGAATCTTCTCGTCAACCAGCACCGCGCCCATGGGTATCGCGCCGTTGGTCAGGCCCTTGGCGCAGGTGAGAATGTCCGGCGTCACGCCCCAGCGCTGTGCGGCGAAAGCCTCGCCGACCCGACCGAAGCCGGTGATCACTTCATCGAATATCAGCAGGATGCCGTGCTTGCGGGTGATCTCGCGCAAGCGCTGCAGATAACCCTGCGGCGGCAGGATCACCCCAGCGGAGCCGGACATTGGCTCGACGATCACGGCGGCGATATTTTCTGCACCATGCAAGGTGACCAGTCGTTCCAGCTCGTCGGCCCTTTCCACCCCATGCTCGGGCAGCCCACGGCTGAACGCGTTGCGCTGCAGATCGAGCGTATGCGGCAGATGATCGACGCCCGGCAACAGCGCGCCAAAGGCCCTGCGATTGTTGGTCATGCCGCCGACCGAGATGCCGCCAAAGCCGACGCCGTGATAGGCCAGTTCGCGGCCGATCAGACGGGTGCGACTGCCTTGGCCGATCGCGCGTTGATAGGCCAGGGCGATCTTCAGTGCGGTGTCTGCCGATTCCGATCCTGAGTTGGTGAAGAACACCCGGTTCAGTCCGGCCGGGCTGATCTGCGCGAGCCGCTCGGCCAGTTCGAAGGGCAGCGGGTGGCCCATCTGGAAAGTCGGTGCGAAGTCCAGCTGGGCGATCTGCCGGCTCACCGCCTCGGTAATCTCGCGGCGGCCGTGGCCGGCGTTGCAGCACCAGAGCCCGGCGGTGCCGTCGATCACCTGACGGCCATCGGTGTCTGTGTAGTACATGCCCTCGGCGCGCTCCAGCAGGCGCGGGCTGCCCTTGAACTGACGGTTGGCAGTGAAGGGCATCCAGAAATGTTCGGCAGATGTGGCGGGATCATGGGCCATGACGTGCTCCGGCAGGACGACGGGTTCGACGGCTATGCTGTAGCGCGACATCACCCGAGCGCCCAGCGGTTTCGGCGAGTCTATGTTTAATAAAACGAACAAAACAAGGCTGGAAAAGGCTGTCGCGTAAAAAATATTGATAGGCCCGGTGCCGCTGGTTTAGGGTGCCTTTCTGATTATTGGACAGATATCGAGGACGCCCCATGACCACCCTGACACTTGCCGATTGGCAACAGCGTGCCCGCGACCTGCGCATCGAAGGCCGGGCCTTCATCCAGGGCGAATACACTGCGCCCAGCGCCGGCGCCAGCTTCGACTGCATCAGCCCGGTCGACGGGCGGGTGCTGGCTCAGGTGGCGAGCTGTGACGAGGCCGATGCCGATCGCGCCGTGATCAGTGCGCGCATGGCGTTCGAATCCGGCGTCTGGTCGCGCATGGCCCCGGCCAAGCGCAAGGCCACGATGATTCGCTTCGCCAACCTGATTCAGGCCAATGCCGAAGAACTCGCGTTGCTTGAAACCCTGGACATGGGCAAGCCGATCGGCGATTCGTTGAACGTAGACATGCCGGGCTCGGCCAATGCACTGCGCTGGTCTGGTGAGGCGATCGATAAGATTTACGACGAAGTGGCGGCCACGCCCCATGATCAACTGGGCCTGGTCACGCGCGAACCCGTGGGGGTCGTGGCGGCTATTGTGCCGTGGAATTTCCCGCTGATGATGGCTTGCTGGAAGCTCGGACCGGCGCTGGCAACGGGCAATTCGGTCATCCTCAAGCCATCCGAAAAATCTCCGCTCACCGCCATTCGTGTCGCGCAGCTGGCGATTGAGGCGGGCATTCCGGCGGGCGTTTTGAACGTGCTCCCAGGCTACGGCCACACCGTGGGTAAGGCGCTGGCGCTGCATATGGATGTGGATACTCTGGTGTTTACTGGCTCAACCCGGGTCGCCAAGCAACTGATGATCTACGCCGGCGAGTCGAACATGAAGCGCGTCTGGCTGGAGGCCGGCGGCAAGAGTCCGAACATCGTCTTCGCTGACGCCCCGGATCTGGCGGCTGCGGCGAAATCGGCTGCGAGCGCCATCGCCTTCAACCAGGGCGAGGTTTGCACCGCTGGCTCGCGGCTGTTGGTCGAAAGCTCGGTCAAGGAGCGCTTCCTGCCGATGGTGGTCGAGGCGCTTAAAGGCTGGAAACCCGGCAATCCGCTGGACCCGGCCACCAACGTCGGCGCACTGGTCGATACTCAGCAGCTCGATACCGTACTTGGCTACATCGAGGCCGGTCGCAACGACGGTGCCAAGGTGCTGATCGGCGGCCAGCGGACGATGCAGGACACGGGCGGGCTCTATGTCGAGCCGACGATCTTCGACGGCGTCAGCAACGCGATGAAGATCGCCCGTGAGGAGATCTTCGGCCCGGTGTTGTCGGTGATCACCTTCGATACTGCTGCCGAGGCGGTGAGCATCGCCAACGACACGCCGTACGGTCTCGCTGCTGCGGTCTGGACGGCAGACCTGTCCAAGGCGCACCTGACGGCCAAGGCGCTGCGGGCGGGTAGCGTCTGGATCAACCAGTACGACGGCGGCGATATGACAGCGCCATTTGGTGGCTTCAAGCAGTCCGGTAACGGCCGGGACAAGTCGCTGCATGCCTTCGACAAGTACACCGAACTGAAGGCCACTTGGATCAAGCTGTAAGGACATCCCTAAGGTGGATGGCGCTTTTTACATCCACCTTGTTCGCAGCAAGGGGTGGATCGACAACGCGTGATCCATCCTTCGGTTTTCAGCGTTCAGCTAGCTTTGCCCCCACTGCCCGCTACGACGCATGGCGCCCCATTGATGCTTGCGCCTTGAAAACCATTGCCAGAGTCCACGGCAGCGCCAGAGGGTGTTCAGCTGGCGGTAACCGAAATTCTCCAGCACGGCCATGAGAAACAGCCGCAGCATGTCGCGGCGCCGGTCGTAGACGCGAAATGACATGGTTTCCAGCAGCAGGCCGTTGACCGAGAGCAGGATGCCCATGCCGATCGCCACCAGCAGGAACACGGTCAGCGCGGTGTAGGACACGACGCCGAGCGCGAACCCGCCGATCATGAAGCCGTACCCCACCAGCTCGATTAATGGTCCGATCCATTCGAATAACGCCATGAACGGCCAGGCCAGCCAACCCGGTGTGCCACCGCGCAGGCTGAAGGCGAGGCGGGCGTGACGGCCCAGGCTCTCTGCCAGCCCGCGCTGCCAGCGGCTGCGCTGACGGCCGAGGGTGCCGAGGTCTTCCGGGCATTCGGTCCAGCAGATCGGGTCGGGCAAGTAGCGGATGCGGTAGGGGATGCGCTTTTCCCGGTGATAGCGGTGCAGCCGCACCACCAGCTCCATATCCTCGCCAACCGTGTCGGTGCGGTAGCCGCCGACAGCCATCACTCGCTCGCGGTCGAACAGCCCGAAGGCGCCGGAGATGATCAGCACGGCATTCATCGGCGACCAGCCCAGGCGGCCAAAGAGGAAGGCGCGCAAATATTCGACGATCTGAAAGCGTGCCAGCCAATTACGCGGCAGCCCGGCGCGGATGAGAAAACCGCCACGCACTTCTGAGCCGTTGGCGATACGCACTGTACCGCCGGCCGCAACGGTGCGTTCGTCTTCGAGAAAGGGCTGGACGACGCGCAACAAGCTGTCGCGCTGCAGAATCGAATCGGCATCCACCCCGCAGAACAAGCCGTGCCGGGCGGCGTTGATGCCGGCATTCAGCGCATCGGCCTTGCCGCCATTGGCTTTGTCGATGACGCGCAGATTGGCGTAGCGCCGTGAGCGGTAGATCGCCTGCACCGGCTGATGGGCGACGGCCTGACGCAGCGGCTCGGGATGCGGGACCAGTTCGAACTCCTCGATCAGCACTGCGAGGGTGCTGTCTTTCGAGCCGTCGTTGATCACCACCACTTCGAATTCGGGGTACTGCAGTTGCAGCATCGAGCGCACCGAGGTACGGATGGTCGCTTCTTCATTGAACGCGGGCATCAGCACCGAGACTGGCGGTTCTACGCCTAGATAGGGTGCGATCTCGCCGGTTTCGGCACGCTGGCGGATATAGTCCATCAGGCTGACCATCGACAGCACGTTGAGCAGCAGATACATGCCGTTGAGCAGCAGGAAATAAACGATGAAGCCCAGTTGCAGCCACCACAGCCAATCGACCGTCATCGCCTGACCTCCGCCATGGCGCGACGCAGGGCGTCTTGCCCGTAGCGATCATGCACTTGCCGGAGCAGCGTCTGCAGCCGTTCCGCGGTGGCGCCCGGTAGGGTCGCCAGACTGTCTGCGGCGGCCTGGCGGACCCACCAGCTAGGGTCGCCGAGTAGCGGCATGAACAGCTCGCTGTCGTCACCGCTGGCTTGTTTATGCAGGGCTTGCAGGGCAGCCAGCCGCACATCGGTGTGGCTGTGTTGCAGGGCATGCAGCAGACGGCCGCGGTCACGCGGGTCGCCCAGCTCGCAGAGGCAACGCAGCGCAACCTGCAACTGCTCGGGAGCCGCTTCCTCTTCGAGCCGTGCGCGTGCCCAGGGCGCGGCGTGACGGGGATCGCCATGCACGAGCAAAGGCACCAGTCGCTCGCGGCGCGGATCTTCGGAGCCGGTGAGGGTGACCAGCAATGGCAAGGTCACCGCCTGCTCACCGGCCTGCTGACAGAGACTCGCCAGGCGCGGCAAGGCCCAGTCGGGGCGGGTCACGGCGGTCGGCAAGATCAGCTGCATGGCGCGGGCCGCGTCCATCGCAATCAACGTCTGTGCGGCGGCCAGTGAAACGGTCACGTTACGGTTGATCAGCAATGGCTGTACGGCTTGCCAATGGGCGGGGTCGGCCAGATGACGCAGGCAGGTCAGGCCGATCAGTTTGCCGCGGACCCGACCGCGCAGCAGCGCCAGGGCCTGTTGGTCCATGCCCTGCGCGATCAGCGCTTGGTTCATCCGCTCACGTGCTGCGCCACGCAGTTGCAGTTGGGTGCGGTTCCATTGCAGGAGAAACCACAGTTGCTGTCCGCGTGGCAGTGCAGGAGCCGGTTCTGGCAGCTCGTCACCCAGGCTGCACAGGGCAAAGAAGGGTCGCCACTGGTCGTTGAAGGTTCGCCGCCGTGCTGAGCGCCGGCGAGCGACCTCACCGAGCAACATGACCTGGAACATTACCAACAGCGTCAGCGCGCCCAGGCTCAGCGCACAATTAAGTGCCAGCTGCAGCATGCCGTCTTCGGGCCAGATGGCCAGCCAGGCTTTGCGCGGCACCTCGCACAGCCAGACCGGGCAGGACTCAAAAAGCATGTCGCAGGCCGAGCTGCAGCCAGCGCCGCGTGTAATAGTCGCCCTGGCGATGCTGGCCGACTTCCCAGGTCAGTGCCCAGCGGCTGTCCAGCCAATGGCGGCCCTGCAGGCTGAGCGCACGTACGTCGCTGGTGATCAGCTGCTGTTCCTCGACCGCTTCTTCTTCACCGATGGTCAGGCGCAGGCCGGCATAGTTGAGACCTGCATAGTAGTAGTCCAGCGCCAGATCATGGCCGACCGGCGTTCCGGCATTGGCGACGTCGGTGATGTTCAATGTGTAGCCCGCCCGCCATGAGTCCCAGTAGCGTTCGGCGCTGAGGGCCAGCCGCTCGACGCGGGTGGTTTCGTATTCGGTGCGGCGCACGCTGACAGCACCGAGGAAGCCCGCCCGCAGTTGTCGTTGCAGGCGTAGATCGGCATGCCATTCGGGCAGGAAATAGGGCGAAGGCTGATAGCCGACCTCGGGTTGTAGCGTCCAGTTGTCGTCCAGCGCGATCACCGCACCCGCCTCGACGCCCTGGTCCCATTCGCCAAAGCGCTGCTCGC
>NZ_AGSX01000080.1 GCF_000235745.1 Stutzerimonas stutzeri SDM-LAC
CACGCAGGGTTCGCCTTGTTGCTGCAGGTCGGCGAGTGCATCGATCCAGGCCGTGTTGCTCATGGTTCTGTCCCTCGAAGGTGAAAGATGCGCCACGCGTCTTTCACCGAAACGATCATCTAATACCCGGTGGGCTGAAGCAGATTTTCGCGCTGCCCACGCTGTTGGTTGGTCAGGCATTCGTAGGGTGGGCTTTAGCCCACCATTGAGGTTCGCCCATTGGTGGGCTGAAGCCCACCCTACATTGCTGAAACGGAGCGCCGCCCAGCCCAACCTACAACTTAGGCCGGGGTGGTTTCCGCTGTTGCGCCTGCACTAGCAGTCCGCTTCAACTTACGCATCTGCTCCACACCCCAGAGCACCCGCTCGGGCGTCGCCGGCGCGTCGATCTGCGGCTGGGCCTTGTAATCGGCCAGGCTGGCGACGGCGTCCTTGATCGCACACCAGACCGAGATGCCAAGCATGAACGGCGGCTCACCCACGGCCTTGGAGTGGAACACGGTGTCCTCCGGATTCTTGCGGTTCTCCACCAGCTTGACCCGCAGATCCAGCGGCATGTCCGCCACGGCTGGCACTTTGTAGCTCGCCGGGCCGCTGGTCATCAGCTTGCCCTTGTCGTTCCACACCAGCTCTTCCATGGTCAGCCAGCCCATGCCTTGAACGAAACCGCCTTCTACCTGGCCGATGTCGATGGCCGGGTTCAGCGAGGCGCCGACGTCATGCAGGATGTCGCTGCGCAGCATCTTGTACTCGCCGGTTAGGGTGTCGACGATCACTTCCGAGCACGCCGCACCATAGGCGAAGTAGTAGAACGGCCGGCCGCGCGCCTGGCTGCGGTCGTAGTAGATCTTCGGCGTGCGGTAGAAGCCGGTGGACGACAGCGAAACCTGGCCAAAATAGGCCTGCTGGATCAGCTCGTCGAAAGATACGTACTCGTCGCGAATGCGCACCTGACCGTTCTTGAATTCCACATCCTCTTCGGTGACCTGGTAATGCCGGGCGGCAAACTCGATCAGGCGTTGCTTGATGGTTTGCGCGGCGTTCTGCGCCGCCTTGCCGTTGAGGTCGGCGCCAGAAGACGCGGCCGTCGGCGAAGTGTTAGGCACCTTGTCGGTATTGGTCGCGGTGATCTGGATTCGCTCGACGTCGACCTGGAACACCTCGGCCACTACCTGCGCGACCTTGATGTTCAGGCCCTGGCCCATCTCGGTGCCGCCATGGTTCAGGTGGATGCTGCCGTCGGTGTAGACATGCACCAGCGCGCCGGCCTGGTTGAGGAAGCTGGCGGTGAAGCTGATGCCGAATTTCACTGGCGTCAGCGCCAGGCCTTTCTTCAGGATCGGGCTCTTGGCATTGAACGCGCGAATCTCTTCGCGGCGCTTGGCGTACTCACTGCTGGCCTCGAGCTCGGCGGTCATCTCTTCGAGCATGTTGTGCTCGACGGTCTGGTAGTACGGCGTGACGTTGCGCTCGGTCTTGCCGTAGTAGTTGCGCTTGCGCACCTCGAGCGGGTCCTTGCCCAGCTCGCGGGCGACGGCATCCATGATCTCTTCGATGGCGACCATGCCTTGCGGGCCGCCGAAGCCGCGGTAGGCGGTATTCGACGCCAGGTTGGTCTTGCAGCGATGGCCGTTGATGGTGGCATCGCCCAGGTAGTAGGCGTTGTCGGAGTGGAACATGGCGCGGTCGACGATGGAGCCGGAGAGGTCCGGCGAATAGCCGCAGTTGCCGGCCAGGTCGATCTCGATGCCATGCAGCAGGCCGTCGTCATCGAAGCCGACGTCATACTCGACGTAGAAGGGGTGACGCTTGCCGGTCATGGTCATGTCTTCCATGCGCGGCAGACGCATCTTGGTCGGGCGGCCGGTCAAGTGCGCGATCACGGCGCACATGCACGCGGGGCCTGCGGCCTGGGTTTCCTTGCCGCCGAAACCGCCGCCCATGCGGCGCATGTCGATGACGATCTTGTTCATCGAGACGCCGAGTACCTCGGAGACCAGCTTCTGCACCTCGGTGGGGTTCTGTGTCGAGGTGTAGACGATCATGCCGCCGTCCTCGGTGGGCATCACCGAAGAGACCTGGGTTTCCAGGTAGAAATGTTCCTGGCCGCCGATGTGCAGGCTGCCCTGCAGGCGACGCGGGGCGGTGGCCAGCGCGCCACTGGAATCGTCACGTTTGTGGGTATGGCTGTCGAGTACGAAGTGCTTCTTGCGCAGCGCATCGACCACGTCGATCACCGGCTCCAGATCTTCGTATTCGATGATCGCGGCCATGGCTGCTTTGCGCGCGGTTTCCAGGCTGTCCGCGGCGACGGCGATCACCGGCTGACCGACATATTCGACCTTACCGTCGGCCAGCAGCGGGTCACCGGGCATGACCGCGCCGATGTCCAGCTGACCCGGTACGTCCCGCGCCGTGATGGCGATGGCCACGCCCGCAATCTGGTAGCAGGGCGCGGTGTCGATGCGCACGATGCGGGCATGGGCTCGGTCGCTCATGCGGGCATAGACGTGCAGCTGATTGGGGAATTCCAGGCGGTCGTCGACGTACACCGCCTCGCCAGTGACATGCTTGGGCGCGCTGTCGTGCTTGACGCTGCGGCCGACGCCAGTGACCAGGTCCTGCTTGAACAGGGCGGCGATTTCTTCCTGGGTTTTGGTTGGCTTATGCATAGGAAGTGACCCTCGTCTCGTACGCCGGCGCTTGGTGTTCGTGGAAGCATTTACGCAGCAAGTTCTGTGCGACCAACAGGCGGTATTCGCGGCTGGCACGGAAATCGGTCAACGGTGTGAAGTCCTTCTCCAGTGCCTCACACGCGCGCTCGATAGTGTCGGCAGTGAACGGCGCGCCGATCAGGGCGCGCTCGCAGGCCACCGCGCGTTTCGGAATGGCCGCCATGCCGCCGAAGGCCACCCGGGCATCGTCGATCAGGCCGTCTTCGAGCTTCAGGTCGAAGGCTGCACAGACGGCGGAGATGTCATCGTCGAGGCGCTTGGACACTTTGTAGGCGCGGAACACCCGGTTCGGCTGGGCGCGCGGCACGATGATCTTCTCGATGAATTCACCTTGCTCGCGAGCGGTGACCTTGTAGTCGATGAAGTAATCCTGCAGCAGCAGGGTGCGGCTGTTGTTGCCTTTGCGCAGCACGACTTGCGCACCCAGCGCGATCAGCAAGGGTGGCGAATCGCCGATGGGCGAGGCGTTGCCGATGTTGCCGCCCAGGGTGCCCTGGTTGCGGATCTGCAAGGAGGCGAAGCGGTGCAGCAGCTCGCCGAAGTCCGGGTATTCCTTCGCCAGCACTTCATAGCAATCGGTCAGCGGAGTGGCGGCGCCAATCTCGATGCCCTTGTTGGTGACCTCGACTTTCTTCATTTCAGCGATGTGGCCGACGTAAATCATCACTGGCAGCTCGCGGTGGAACTGGGTGACTTCCAGGGCGAGGTCGGTGCCGCCGGCCAGCAGGCGGGCGTCCGGGTTGGCGCTGTAGATGTCAGCCAGATCGCCTACGGTCAGCGGCGAAAGGCAGCGCTTGTCGCCGCTGTTCAACTCGGCGGTTTCGCGGGGTTCGATGGCCTTCAGTTGGGCGATGGTTTCGGCCTCGCGTGCATCAAACTGGTCCGGCTGCTTGCCACCGCACGCCTGCTCGGCGGCTTCCAGGATCGGACGGTAGCCGGTGCAGCGGCAGAGGTTGCCAGCCAAGGCTTCATGGGTGTCGGCTTTGTCGAAACCGTCCGCTGATTTCTGCAGGGCGAACAGGCTCATGACGAAGCCCGGCGTGCAGAAGCCGCACTGCGAGCCGTGGCAGTCGACCATGGCTTGCTGAACGCTGTGCAGCTGCCCCTGGTGCTTGAGGTCTTCGACGGTGATCAGCTGCTTGCCGTGCAAGGCGCTGACGAAGGTCAGGCACGAATTGAGCGTGCGGTAGCGCAGGCGGTCACCGTCCAGCTCACCGACCACGACGGTGCAGGCACCGCAGTCACCGGAAGCGCAACCTTCTTTGGTGCCGGACTTGCCGCGATATTCGCGCAAATACTCCAGCACGGTGGTATTCGGATCGAGTGTCTGCTCACGGCGCAGTTCTCGATTGAGTAGGAACTGGATCAAGGCGGGCCTCCGGGGCTTATTGTTCTGGGCTCTGGGGGTGGAAATTAGCCTTATCTGACTTTTCGGTCAAGAAATTACTGACCCAAAAGTCAGCGCATCCGATGAGCCGTTTCTGACTGATCCATTTGTCACCATAAAAGCGCGTCGAGCATGCCAAGAGTGTGGCTCAGGCATGCTGCTCTTGCTGATGGCGCTGTTCGCTACCTTCACCATACTTTCGCTGATCGGGCTGTGGCCCGGCTCTGCAGGATGAAATCTCAATGACGTTGCGCATCTACCTCGCTGGCCCCGCTGTGTTTCGGCCTGATGCCCTTGAACAGGGGGAATGGCTCAAGGCTTTGTGTGCCGAGTTCGGCTTCATCGGTTTGTACCCGCTGGATAAGCAGGTGCCGCATGGGATCAAGGGGCCGCGTGACCAGGCAGCCTGGATCTATCGGGCCAATCTGGAATTGCTCGGTCAGGCCGATGCGGTGCTTGCCGATCTGAACTTCTTTCGCGGTGGCGAGCCGGACAGTGGCACCAGTTTCGAAGTCGGTTATGCCGCGGCGCAGGGCAAGCCGATATATGGCTATCTGGAGGGGGAGGGCAGCTATGCCGAACGCCTTCAGCGCCAACATCCGCAGCTTTGTGGCGTGCCTGGCCTCGATTGCGACGGGCTGCAGCTGGAAGCGTTCGACCTTCCCCTGAATCTAATGCTGGCTGTGCCCGCTACGCTGATTTGCGGTGGGCCGCGTGAGGCTCTGCAATGCATGGCCAAGGCGCTGCGCCCAGCGCCGCATGCCTAGTCGCGCCTGAGCAAACTGGCCGTCGGATCTGGCGCGGCAGTTTGCTTTTAACGGGCGTGTTTGCGCTCAAAATTGGCGAATCGAAGAACTGAGAAGCTGACTGCTCCGTCCGGACGCCGGCGAGCGTCGCTGCTCGCCGGTCATACGACCCGCCAGTCCTTGAGCGAA
>NZ_AGSX01000079.1 GCF_000235745.1 Stutzerimonas stutzeri SDM-LAC
GAAGATGTTCAGGCGCACGTGGGTGATCGGGCCAAGCTTGGCGATCTGCTCGCTGAACTCGTGCTCGGCGTGCATCTCAAGCTTCTGGCTCGGCAGCAGCTCACGCCAGAACAGGCTCTGGGTCTCGATCTGGCTGTCGGTGCCGCCTTTGACGTACGCCGCCTGGATGTTGCAGCTGTCCGGGTAGTTGCCCTTGAAGTGCAGGGTGTCGACGACGATGCGCTCGATTTCGCCAGGGGTGCCCAGCGCGACGATGACCCAGTCGTTGCCGGGCGTACGGCGGCGGGCGGTTTCCCAGCCGTCGCCCATGTTCACGCCGCGGCCCGGGTTGAGGATGTTGCTCATGCGGCCGAAATGCTCGTCGGAGCAGGCCAGCGCGCGGCCGCCATTGAGTGCCGAGGCCAGGTCGAGCTGCTCGTTGTCGCCGACCGTGCTCCAGTCGCGGTACGGAATGCCGTGTACGCGCAGACGGGCTACGCCGCCGTCCGGGTAGATGTTGAAGCGCAGGTGGCTGACCGGCTTGTCGAACGCGATCTCGTGATAGTGGTGGCTGTTGCCTTTGAGCTCGACGGCCGGAAGGATTTCGGTCCACTCGGTGCTGTCGTCCGGGTCGCCCTCGGCGAGAAAACAGGCTTCCAGTGAGGCGGACGGCGGGAAGTTACCGGTGAAGAAGCTGGTGTCGATGTCGACGCCCTTGATCGAGCCGGGCACGCCGAGGCGAATGACCGCGTGGTCGTAGCCTTCGAAGCGCTTGCGGCGCGACTCCCAGCCGTCCATCCACTTGCCGTTGTCATCGAAAACGCCCTCCTTCCATACGGCCGGCGTCGGCTGGAATAGCCGGTTGACGTCGGCGAACCAGTCGTCAGTGACGGAAATGGCCTCTGTGCCCAGGCGGGCGTCGGCCAGGTTGACGTATTTTTCGAAAGGTACGGCGTAGCTCTTCATACGTTGTTCTTCTCTTCGTGTCGTCTGATGGTGCGTGCTTACATCGCCTGCAGACGGAACAGGGCGATCTTGTTGATTTCGGCCAGGGCGCGGGCGAATTCCTGCTCTTGCGAGTTGTGCATGCGCTCTTCGAAAGCGGCGAGGATCTGGTGCCGGTTACTGCCCTTGACGGCCATGATGAAGATGAAGCCGAACTTGGCCTTGTAGGCATCGTTCAGCTCGGTAAAGCGGGCAAACTCTTCTGCCGTGCATTCATGAATCCCGGCGCCGGCCTGCTCTGCGGTGCTCGATGCGGTCAGCTCGCCGCGTACGGCAGCCTTGCCGGCAAGGTCCGGGTGAGCGTTGATCAGTGCCAGCTGGGTGTCATGGTGGGCTGACAACATCGCCTGCGACATGCGGGTGTGCATCACCTCGACGTAGTCCAGCGTCTCGTCCACCCCGGCCTGATAAACAGTGTCGGCGACCCACGGCGAGTGCTCGTAGACATCAGCGAAGGTCGAGATAAAAGCGTCGCGGTCCAGGGTGGACGGCTTGATGGTCTTGAATGGGGTCATAGGCTGCGTTCCTGAGTAAGCGGGTGAGTCGAGTGCCAGTGGCGGGCTATGTCGACACGGCGGGCGAACCACACCTGCTCGTGGCCCTTGGCGTACTCGATGAAGCGCTGCAGCGCGGCAAGACGTGCGGGACGGCCCAGCAAGCGGCAGTGCATGCCGATGGACAGCATCTTAGGCGCGCCCTCGCAACCTTCGGCATAGAGCACGTCGAACGCGTCCTTCAGGTAATTGAAGAAGTCGTCACCGGTATTGAAGCCCTGCACTTGGGTGAAACGCATGTCGTTGGTGTCCAGCGTGTAGGGGATCACCAGGTGCGGCTTGTCGGGCGTCGACTCTGGGTCCCAGTAGGGCAGGTCGTCGTCATAGGTGTCCGAGTCGTAGAGGAAGCCGCCTTCCTCTCGCACCAGTCGCCGGGTATTCGGCCCGGTGCGGCCGGTGTACCAGCCCTGCGGACGCTCACCGGTGATGTCAGTGAGGATGCGGATGGCCTCGAGCATGTGCTCGCGCTCCTGCGCTTCGTCCATGTACTGATAGTCGATCCAACGGTAACCGTGGCTGCAGATTTCATGGCCATCGGCGACCATCGCCTTGATCACGTCCGGGTGGCGCTGCGCGGCCATGGCCACGGCGAAGATCGTGAGCGGGATGTCGTGCTGGCGGAACAGCTTGAGCAGGCGCCAGACCCCGGCACGGCTACCGTATTCATAGAGCGACTCCATGCTCATGTGGCGCACGCCCTGCAGAGGCTGGGCGGAAACCATTTCAGACAGGAAGGCTTCGGATTCCTTATCGCCATGCAGTACGCAGCGTTCGCCGCCTTCTTCATAGTTCAGTACGAAGGACAGCGCGATGCGGGCATTACCCGGCCAGTGCGGGTGGGGCGGGTTCTTGGCATAGCCGACGAGGTCGCGAGGGTAGTCTGCGCTCACTGTTGTTATTCCTTATCTGATCCGCGGGTCGTCGCTGCGAGGTGCCGGGCGACCTTCATGGCCTAATTGTATACAAAACGTTTTGCACTTTGTAAATCAAAAATCGACAAGATTTTTTATTATGAGCCGCGTCTTGAGCTGCCTCTCTTGCTCTTTTTCGGTGCCGTGGGTTGGTGCTGCTGCTGTGCATCGAATTGATTGGACAGAAAATGAGGCATGCATAAAACTGTAAATTGTGTACAAATTTTATAGAAACTGTCTTTTGTTTCCTGCCGCGGATGCTATGCTCGACCCAGCTCCACAACTCACACAAGAGGAGGCGGGCATCGTCGGATGATCCGCGATGCCGGAATCTATGGGACGTTTGACTACTCATGTACTGGATGCTGCGCACGGTTGCCCTGGCAGCAATATCCGCATCGAACTCTATCGCGTTGAAGGCGAGCGCCTTGAGCTGGTCACGACGCGCCAGACCAACAATGATGGCCGTTGCGATGCGCCTCTGCTGGAAGGCGACAGCTATCGTTCCGGCGTCTACCAGCTGCAGTTCTCAGCCGGCGACTATTACCGCGGGCGCGGCGTTACGCTGCCCGAGCCTGCCTTTCTCGACGTGGTGGTGCTGCGCTTTGGCATCAGTGCTGAGCAGGATCACTACCATGTGCCGTTGTTGATTTCGCCGTACAGCTACTCGACCTATCGGGGTAGCTGATGGCGCTTGCCGTGCCGTTGTCGGTGCGGCGTACTTCTCCCATGCGTGAAACTTTGACTCCCCTGAGTCTCTCGGCCCGCCTTTAATGGCGGGTTTTTTTTGGACTTGGCAAGGTGAGTAGTTCATTAGCGGGGGCGGCTAGTCCTCAATGACGATGAGCCAGTAATGATCGAGGCTTGGCACAAGCTAAAGGCTGCACTTAACCCGTGAGAGCCGCCGCGCATGGCCACGGGCTGCAGATAGCCCGTGGGGCCGCCGCGGATGACTACTGGCACGCCTAACCCGTGGGAGCGGTCTCGACCGCGAAAGGAACCCGTCCAACGCTACCCGCCGAAGCCGCAGCACTTCACTCATTCGCGACCAAAATCGGTCCTACGAAACCAGCGATGCAACTTCAGCGACTCACCAAAGAAGCCGCCCCCGCGCCGCCAAACAGCGCCGCGCTGGTGCGGTTGAACCAAACCTGTCCCTTACCTGTACGCAGGTAGCGCGCGGCACCATGCGCGCCCAATCCGTAGGCGAGTTTGCAGCACAGGTCCAATACCGCCCAGGTGAGGATCATCACCAGCAACTGCGGCATAAAGGGTCGATCTGCGCTCAGAAACTGGGGCAGGAATGCGGCGAAAAACAGAATGTCCTTGGGATTGCTGGCGCCCAGGCCAAACGCGCGCCAGAACAGCTGGCGAAAGCGAGGGCTGACTTCCGATGTCGCTACGCTAGGCCCGCTGGCGGGGCGGCGTGATTCCTGCCAGCTCTGCCAGGCAAGGTAGAACAGGTAAAAGGCGCCGATGATTTTCAGCACGCTGAACACCTGCTCCGACGCCAATAGAAGAGCGCCGAGTCCGAGGGCGGAGGCGCTGAGCAGGCAGATCGACGCGCTGACCCCGCCGACGAACGCTGGCCAGGAGCGACGCAGCCCATAATTGAGACTGTTGCTGATCATCAGCAGCGACAGCGGACCGGGGACCAGGATGACCACAAGCGCCGCGCTCGCAAATAACAACCAGGTTTCCAGACTCATTTCAGTGCTCCTCTGCAATGCTGCGTTTCAGTGTTTCGTTTAGCTGTTTTCGATGGCGTTTCGCCGGGCGCCGCGCTATGGATAGCGCAAATCGCCCAGGTTGGAAAATAGATCAGGCCCCATCGCAAAAAGCGGTGGGGCCTGACCATCGCGCTCCTTATAGGAAGGCGAACTTGGCGATGAAGATCACACACAACACGTACAGGCTGATCGAGACCTTGTCGCGCTGCCCGGTCAACAGCTTGAGCGTCGCATAGGTCAGGAATCCCAGCGCGATGCCGTTGGCGATGGAAAAGGTCAGCGGCATCATCACCACAGTGACGATAGCCGGAATGGTGTCGGTGTGATCCTTCCAGTCGATATGGGCCAGGCCGCTCATCATCAGCATGGCGACGTAGATCAGCGCGCCCGCAGTGGCGTAGGCAGGGATCATGCCGGCCAGCGGCGCGAAGAACATCGCGATCAGGAACAGCGCGCCGACGGTCACTGCGGTCAAGCCGGTACGACCACCGGCGGCAACGCCGGAAGCACTTTCAACGTAGCTGGTCACCGGCGGACAGCCGACAAAGGCACCCACGACGCTGGACGTGCTGTCGGCTTTCAGCGCACGGGAGAGGTTCTGGATCTTGCCGTCCTCATCCACCAGGTGCGCACGGTGCGCGACGCCCATCAGGGTGCCGGCTGTGTCGAACATGTTCACGAAGAGGAACGCCAGGATCACGCTGACCATCGCGACATTCAGTGCGCCGGCGATATCCATGGCCAGCCAGGTCGGCGCCAGGCTGGGCGGCATCGACACCAGACCGTTGTACTCGACCAGACCCATTGCCCAGCCGATTCCGGTCACCACCAGCATGCTCAGTAGAATCGCGCCGAACACGTTGCGATGACTGAGCACGGCGATCATCAGGAAGCACACCGCGGCGAGCAGGGCGGTAGGCTCACCGAATGAACCCATGGTCAGCAGGGTGGCCGGGCTGTCTACAACGATACCCGCAGTCTTCAGGCCAATCAGCCCGAGAAACAACCCGACACCGGCGCCCATGGCGAAACGCAGGCTCATGGGGATGCTGTTGAGCAACCATTCGCGCAGGCGGGACAGGCTCATGATCATGAACAGGATGCCGGAGAGGAATACCGCACCCAGCGCAATCTCCCAGCTGTAGCCCATCTCTCCGACCACGGTGTAGGTGAAGAATGCGTTGAGGCCCATGCCCGGCGCGAGCCCTACCGGCCAGTTGGCGTAGAGGCCCATCAGCAGGCAACCCAACGCCGCCCCGATGCAGGTGGCGACGAATGCGGCGCCGTGGTCGATACCCGCATCGGCCATGATGTTCGGGTTGACGAAGATGATGTAAGCCATGGTGACGAAGGTCGTCAGGCCGGCAAGCAGCTCGGTCTTGATGCTGGTTCGGTGGGCGCTGAGTTTGAAGAATCGGTCGAGCAAGCCGGGGTTTTTCGGCTGCAGCCCGAGGGCCGCCTGTTCCTGCTTGGTGGTTTCCACAAGGTGTTCCTCATCGTTCTTGTTGTCTATCACCCAGAGCGGCGCTCTCGAGGGCAGGTGATGGTGAGGGCTCGTCCTGTTCGATTTTTTTGACCGAAAGGTCAGGAAGGCTTGACGCGATTATGCTTTTGTATACAAGAAATGCAACAGGCATTTTGGAAGCTATGGCGCTGGCGCTGTTTCTGTTCGGTATGTGGCGATGAAAACGCAACGTGGTAGGGCGTCTGGATTGGCTCTGGAAAAATTTATGGCTTTACTGATTGTGCACAATAAAATGCGATTTATTTACTTGTTTCGCTGTTGGTGCCTCCCAGCTGCATGACGAAAGGCAGTAAAGTTCGGGTCTGCCGAAAATTCCGACGCGAGTCACTATGAACGAACAGCTGCAGCCTTTGAAAAAGCCGACACGAAGCGGCAAGGCCCGTACCGGGACCCAGGACGACATCGTTTACGCCCATATCTTTGATGCAATCCTGGAGCAGCGGCTGGCGCCGGGCACCAAGCTCAGCGAAGAAGCGTTGGGCGAGATTTTCGGCGTGAGTCGCACCATCATTCGGCGCGCTTTGTCACGGCTCGCTCATGAAGGCGTGGTGTTGCTGCGGCCCAATCGCGGCGCGGTAGTTGCCAGCCCGAGCGTCGATGAAGCGCGGCAGATTTTCTTTGCCAGGCGCATGGTGGAGCGGGCGATTACCGAGCTGGCCGTGCAACATGCCAGCGCTGAGCAGCTGAGCGAGCTGCGGCAAATGGTGACCGACGAGCAGGATTGCTTCGCCCGCGGCGATCGCGGCGCGGGGATTCGCCTTTCGGGGGAGTTTCACCTGAAGCTGGCCGAAGCGGCGAAGAACGCACCGTTGGTGAGTTTCCAGCGCAGCCTGGTGTCGCAGACCTCGCTGATCATCGCGCAGTACGAAAGCGGCAATCGCTCGCATTGCTCGTTCGACGAACACAATGAGCTGATCGATGCCATCGCCGCACGTGACAGCGAGAAGGCGGTGCGCCTGATGATGCATCACATGGATCACATCGACAGCAAGCTCAACCTCGATGAAGACAGCGCGTCGGATGATCTGCATGCGGTGTTCTCGCACCTGGCCCTGGCCAAGAAAAAACCGCGTACCGCCCGCTAATTTCCATCCGGCTTCAGGCGGCGTCTGTTCGGTGCGCCGCTGAGACCTGAGTTGCCTGAAGGCAGCGCTCCCGCTTCATCTCTTACCTCAATGGATCTGCGCTGGCGCTATCTTCAGCGGGCAACGCTTAGCTAAACCTCCAGCCATCCTCGTTGCGTCGACGACCCGTCGCGCTTCTCCTCGCGCCGCGTCGCGTACCGGTCTACCGCTACCCAGTTTACCTGCCGCCCGTACATTCAGTGCACGGCACCGCTTCGCGGTGCCGTGATGCCTCGCGCAGGCGGCACCGCGCAGCAATCGTTATCGGATCACTTTCCCTGTTGTGCAGGTCGGTCTTGATACGCATAATGTTATGTTATAACCAGCACATAAGCGCAACTGCCTGCTCAATCGAAAGGGCTGTTGCGAATGTTCGGAATATCTGAGGTGATGATGATTCAATGCCATGGCTTGCAGTGGGGCGCCGGCGGGCGAGCGCTTACGCCACCCCTGGATTTGACGATGCGGGCAGGGACCCTGACGGCCGTAATCGGTAGCAATGGATCTGGAAAGAGCAGTCTGCTCAAGGTGATCGCCGGCTTGGATCGGCCCTTGGCGGGGCGGATCGATATTGGCGTTCCACTTCTGGGTGGGGTGTCTTACCTGCCGCAACAGCAACATGTCGACCGGCAATTTCCGATTCGCGTGGCCGAGCTGGTTAGTGGCGGGTTCTGGCGTAGCCGTTTCGGACGCGCCGAGCGCCGGGAGCGCTTAAGGCAAGCGTTGGCGGATTGGGGCCTGCTGGATTTGCAGACTCAAGGCCTGCACGCCCTGTCCGGCGGAGAATTGCAGCGGGCCCTGTTGGCGCGTCTGAGCCTGACTGATGCTCAGGTCCTGCTGCTGGATGAGCCAGAGGCGGCGCTGGATGAGGTGGGGTTGCGTTTGCTCTGGCGGCACATTGATTGCTGGCAGCAGCAGGGCAGGACGCTGGTCCTCGTCAGCCACAACCTGGCAAGCCTCGGGGAAAAGCGCTGTGAGGGCTTGTTGATCGCCCGCAGTGGATGCATCGCCGCGCCCATTCAGCAGTTTATGGTTGACCGGCAGCGGCTCGGGCAGGTCGCGTGATGCTCGATTTGTTCTGGTCGCCATTTGCTGAATTTGCCTTCATGCGTCGCGCCTTGTTCGGTGGCGTGGCGTTGGCCTGCAGTGCCGGGCCGCTGGGGGTGTTTCTGATCCTGCGGCGAATGAGTTTGATTGGAGACGCAATCGCCCACGGCATCCTGCCCGGTGCGGCGCTGGCGTTCTGGCTGTTCGGTTTGAGCCTGCCGGCACTGACCTTCGGCGGCCTCGTGGCTGGGCTCGGAATGGCGGGGGCGGCGGCCTGGGTCAGTCGGAGAACTGGTCTGCGTGAAGACGCTAGTCTGGCCGCGCTCTATCCCATTTCGCTTGCCAGCGGTGTGTTGTTGCTCGGACTGGCGGGTCGCAAGCTCGATCTGCTGCACCTGTTGTTTGGCTCGGCACTGGCGGTCGATGCGACCACATTGGCGGGCATGCTCGGTACGGCTGTGTTCAGCCTGCTGATACTTGCGTTGACCTACCGCGCGCTGGCGCTGGACAGCCTGGATCCGTTGTTCCTGCGCAGCGTCAGCCGCTTCGGGCCGTTGGCACACGCGGCCTTCCTCACGCTGGTCGTACTCAACCTGGTGATCGGTTTCCAGGCCATCGGTGCGCTGATGGTGGTCGGGCTGATGATGCTGCCAGCCGCTGCGGCGCGCTTCTGGAGCAGACGGTTGCCGGTCATGCTGCCGCTTGCCGCGCTGCTTGGAGCCGTGTGCGTATGGCTGGGTCTGTTGCTGTCTTTCTACGCCAGCCTGCCCAGCGGCCCGTGCATCGTGCTGCTGGCCGGGGCGTTCTACCTGTTTTCGGTCGTGGCTGGGCCTGTTCAAGGCCTGCTGCGCTCGCGCGCTTTTCCCATCACCGTCTGAGGTTTTTCCATGCGATACCTGTTATTTGTGCTCACACTGTGGCTGCCGCTTTCACTGCACGCTGCGCAGAAGCTTGAGGTCGTCACCAGCTTCAGCATCCTCGCTGACCTTGTCCAGGAAGTCGGTGGAGATCGGATTGAACTGACTAACCTGGTCGGCGCGGACGCCGATGCGCATGTCTATGAGCCCAGCCCGGACGACGCCAAAGCGCTGCTGCGGGCCGACCTGATTGTCACCAATGGCCTGGGTTTCGAACCCTGGTTGGAACGTTTGCTAGCCAGTAGCGAGCCTGAGGGCAAGCGCATCAACGCAAGTGCGGGTGTCGTTCCGTTGATGCTGGAGGAAGATGGCGAACAAGTACCGGACCCGCATGCGTGGCAGAGTGTGGCCAATGCAGAGATCTACGTGCGCAACATCACCAAGGCGCTTGCCGAGCTCGATCCTGATCATCGCAAAGGCTATGAAGCGCGACGCGATGCTTACCTGGCCCGCCTGCATGCCTTGCTGAAGAGCGCCGATGCGCAGATAGCGAGCCTGCCCGCCAGTCAACGCAAGGTTGTGACCAGTCATGATGCGTTCGGCTATCTGGGCCAGGCCTGGCAGCTGGAGTTCATCGCGCCACAGGGACTGTCGACCCATGACGAACCTTCTGCGGCCGAGGTGGCTGCGCTGATTCGTCAACTTCGCAGCGAAGGTGTGCGAGCGGTGTTCGTCGAGAACATCCGTGACCCGCGATTGATCGAGCAAATCGCCGACGAAGCCGGCGCCACCGTCGGAGGCACCCTGTACTCCGATGCACTGGCCAGCGAGGGACCGGCGAGCACCTACCTCGGCATGTTCGAGCACAACCTCGAAACCTTGATGGCAGCATTGAAGCCGTAGGGTGGATCACGCCTTATCGATCCACGCGTCGTCGAGCCCTGAGCGACCCGATGGTGGATGTAAAAAGCGACATCCACCCTACGTGCGGCGGTGCCTCCGAGTCGTAGGGTGGATCGCGCTTTATCGATCCACGCGTCGTCGAGCCCTGAGCGACCCGATGGTGGATGTAAAAAGCGACATCCACCCTACGTGCGGCGGTGCCTCCGAGTCGTAGGGTGGATCACGCCTTATCGATCCACGCGTTCGTCGAGCCCTGAGCGACCCAATGGTGGATGTAAAGAGCGACATTCACCCTACGCACGGCTGTGACTCCGAGCCGGGTGGATCGCGCTTCATCGATCCACGCGTCCGTCGAGCCTCTGAGCGACCCAACGGTGGATGTAAAGAGCGACATCCACCCTACGTGCGGCGGTGCCTCCGAGTCGTAGGGTGGATCGCGCTTTATCGATCCACGCGTCGTAGAGCCCTGAGCGGCCCGATGGTGGATGTAAAAAGCGACATCCACCCTACGTGCGGCGGTGCCTCCGAGTCGTAGGGTGGATCACGCTTTATCGATCCACGCGTCCGTCGAGCCCCTGAGCGACCCGATGGTGGATGTAAAAAGCGACATCCACCCTACGCACCGCTGCGGCTCCGAGTCGTAGGGTGGATCACGCTTCATCGATCCACGCGGCCGCGCCCAGAGCTTGCGTCGCTGGCGAGACGATCAATCAGCAAGTCCTGGTACCGCTGTTCACGATGCCTTTCGATGCACCGAAACGCCGGCCGCGTAGGTTTCCTTCACCGCACGGTCGTCGCCGAGGATGGTCAGGGCGAAGAGTTTTTCTACCAGCGTCCTGGCCTGGCGCATCCGGTAGTCGATCAGCGGCGTGGCCTTGTAGTCGAGCACGACGAAGTCGGCATCCTTGCCCGGCTGCAGGTTGCCGATGCGATCGTCCAGATAGAGCGCGCGGGCGCCGCCCAGGGTGGCGAGATACAGCGACTTGAGGGGGTCGAGCTTCTTGCCCTGCAGCTGCATTACCTTGTACGCCTCGTTCAGCGATTGCAGCTGCGAGAAGCTGGTGCCCGCGCCGACATCGGTGCCGAGGCCGACGCGGACGCCGAAGTCTTCGACCTTCTCCAGATCGAACAGCCCGCTGCCGAGGAACAGGTTGGAGGTGGGGCAGAACGCGACCGCCGAGCCGGTCTCACCCAGGCGCTGGCATTCCTCGTCGCACAGGTGCACACCATGGGCGAACACCGAGCGTGCGCCGATCAAACCGTGGTGGTCGTAGACATCCAGATAGCCCTTGCGCTCGGGGAACAGCGCACGCACCCATTCGATTTCCTTGCGGTTCTCGGACAGGTGGGTGTGCATGTAGAGGTCCGGGAATTCCTTGAACAGCTGGCCGGCCAGGGTGAGCTGCTCGGGGGTGCTGGTTGGCGCGAAACGCGGGGTGACGGCGTAGTGCAGGCGGCCCTTGCCGTGCCAGCGCTCGATCAGTTCCTTGCTGTCGGCGTAGCCGGTTTCTGCGGTGTCGGTCAGGTAGTCCGGGGCGTTGCGGTCCATCAGCACCTTGCCGGCGATCATCCGCAGGTTGCGCTTTTCGCAGGCCTCGAAGAAGGCGTCCACCGACTCCTTGTGCACGCTGCCGAATACCAGCGCGGTGGTCGTGCCGTTGCGCAGCAGCTCGGTCAAGAATATTTCGGCGACCTCGCCGGCGTGGGCCTTGTCGGCAAAGGCGCGCTCAGTGGGGAAGGTGTAGGTCTCCAGCCAGTCGAGCAACTGCTCTCCATAGGAGGCGATCATGCCGGTCTGCGGGTAGTGAATGTGGGTGTCGACGAAACCGGGTGTGATCAGGGCATCGGGGTATTCGACCACCTCGGTGCCGGCCGCCAAAGTCGGCAGCAGATCGGATGCGGCGCCGATGCGGGCGATCTTGCCCTCTTCGACCACCAGCAGGCCGTCTTCGAAGTATTCATGGGATTGTTCTGCGCCCGCTTCGCGCGGGTCGGCAAGGCAGTGGAGCAGGGCGGCACGGTAGGCTTTGGTGCTGGACATAAGTTCTCTCTATAACGCAGATTTGGAAGCGGTGGGGCGCCTAGCTGGGGGCGTCTGGTCGGGACGCGCCGTCTTGGCTGCGATTCGGCGCGGTGCAACGTGCTTGCTGCTCGACGCTTCGCATCCGCCGCCATTCCCGCTCCTCTGTAGTTGAATTCAAGCCCTGCGCGTGACGTACGCGCTTTCGCCTGTCAGGTCGACATCGACACGGCAAAGCAGCAGAGCAGTGCGTAAGGCATTGTTGCTAGACATGTAGTTTCTCTAAAGCGCAGATGTGGGGCGGTTGGGGGCGCCTAGCCGGGAGCGCCCAGCCGGGCGTTTAGTCTTGACCGCGATTGGCTCGGTGTAACGTTATTCGGCGCCATTCGCGGTCAAGACCGCTCCCACACGGGCTCGTCACCCACGCCGCGAGGCGGGCACCAGCATCGGCACCGGCTTTTCGCCGTCCTGAGCTTTTTCACCAAAGTTGGCGTTGTAGGTGGCGATCACCTCACCGGCGATGGACACCGCGATCTCGACTGGCAGTTTTCCCTTCACCTCGGCGATCCCCATCGGGCAGCGCATGCGTTGCACGGTGTCGGGCTGGAAGCCACGGTCGCGCAGACGGTGTTCGAACTTGGCGCGCTTGCTCTTCGAGCCGATCAGCCCGTAGTAGGTGAAATCGTTACGTTCGAGGATGGCCGCGGTCAGTTCCAGGTCGAGTTGGTGGTTGTGGGTCATGACGATGAAATAGCTGCCCGCCGGCATCTCGGCCACTTCGTCGACAACCTCGTCGTTGACCACTTTCTCCACGCCCGCTGGGATCTGGGCCGGGAACTCGCTTTCACGCGAATCGATCCAGCGCACCTTGCACGGCAGGCTGGCGAGCAGCGGCACCAGCGCGCGGCCGACGTGGCCGGCACCGAACACCGCGATATGCGCCTGCGGCTGACCCATGGGCTCGAACAGCAGCACGGTGGCGCCACCGCAGCACTGGCCGAGGCTCGCGCCCAGGGAGAAGCGTTCCAACCGCGTATCACGCACCCGGTTTTCGAGCATCTCTCGGGCAATCGCCTGAGCCTTGTATTCCAGGTGGCCGCCGCCGATTGTGTCGTACAGGTGTTCGCGGCTGACCACCATCTTCGAGCCCGCATTGCGCGGCGTCGAGCCGCGCTCTTCGATGATAGTGA
>NZ_AGSX01000078.1 GCF_000235745.1 Stutzerimonas stutzeri SDM-LAC
GTGTATCAGAACTCGTGATCAGCGGTGTCCGGGTTCAGGTCGCTGATACCCAGTGCGCCAGCTGCCTTCTCAATCGAGCCGGTCTGCTGGACCAACGCGGCGATCGCAGCGCGGACCTTTTCCTGGCCTTCGCTGTTGTCCGGACCGATCAACTGGTCAAAGGCCTCGCCATTCTCAGCACTGTCGACCAGCACCCGCAGTTTGGCTTCGGTGGTTTCCAGATCCGTCTTCAGCGTGCTGTTGACCTCCGGTGCGGTGCCTTCCACCAGCGATGCCAGGCTTGGGCCGGTCATCGTGGTGCCGTCGATGCGTTCGTACTCGCCCAGATAGACGTTACGGATGCCCTTGGCGTTGTAGTAATGCGAATTGTGCGTGTTGTCGCTGAAGCAGTCGTGCTCGTCTTCAGGCGAGTTGGCTTCCAGTGCGACCTTCATGCGCTCACCGGCCAGTTCGCCCAACGACAGGCTACCCATGCCGAAGAACATCTTGCGCAGGCCATTTTCAGCCGGCTCTTTTTCCAGGCTGGCGCGGTAGTTGTCGGCGACGCCGGCTTTCCACTCGCCGACCATTTCTTCGAGGTCTCTGACCAGCAACTCGGTAGCGGCCTTGAGGAAGGCGCGACGGCGGTCGCAATTGTCGCCGGTGCAGCCTTCACCTTCGATGAAGTCGCTCACCGGGCGTTCACCGGCACCCGCATTGGTGCCGTTCAGGTCCTGGCCCCAGAGCAGGAACTCGATGGCATGGTAACCGGTGGCAACGTTGGCTTCGGAGCCGGCCAGTTCGTTCAGGCTGGCCAGCTTATCGCCGGTGATTTCACTGACGTCGATCTTGTCTTCGCCGATCTGCAGCTCTTTGTTGGCAATGATGTTGGCCGTGGCGCCAGGGTTGCCGAGGGCGTGCTGATAGTCACCTTTGACATAGTCGATCATGCCTTCGTCCAACGGCCAGGCGTTGAGCTGGCCCTCCCACTCGTCGACGACCGGGTTGCCGAAGCGGAACACTTCGCTCTGCATATACGGAACACGGGCGGCGATCCAGGCTGCTTTGGCCGCTTGCAGGGTTTCTTCGGTCGGATTGGCAAGGAGCGCGTCAACGGCATCCTGCAGTTTCAGAGCGGCGCTGTGTGCATCGCTGAAGACCGCATGCGCAATATCGGCGTAGTGCTTGACCACCGCCTGCGCGGCTTCGCTGTTCACGGTCTCTTGGGCAGCCGGTGCCGGTTCGCTCTGGGTTGTGGCCGCTTGCGGGGCAGCGGCCTGCTCGGCCGGTGCTTTGTCTTCGCCGCAACCAGCGAGTGAAATGGCGACAGCCAGAAGGCTGGCGGTAGCCCAGACGGGAGTGCGTAGCATGGCGGGTTCCTTTGCTTGCAGGGTGGTAGGAGTTGGTCGACAGCAGGGGCTGCGACAAATGGATGCAGAGCATAATGCGAAAGATTTGCATTTTGTGCAAAGAAATTGCGTGGAACAGGTCGCGTATCGCGTCTGCGGGTGCCGCTAGAATGCCATCTCTAAAAAGCTGGTTACCTTACTGGAGTCGCCCTGATGAGCCTGAGTGTCGCCGTTGCGTGCGTCCTGTTGTTTCTCGCTGCGGCTTACGCCGTGGTCCTCTATAACGGCCTGGTGCGACTCAAGCACGGCGTAAGCAAGGCCTGGTCGAATATCGATGTGTTGTTGCGCCAGCGTCATGATGAATTGCCCAAGCTGGTGGAAACCTGCAAGCAGTACATGCAGTACGAACGCAGCACGCTGGAGCAGGTGATCAAGGCGCGCACTGCGGTGTCCGATGCACGCGAACTGGGCGATGTCAGCGCGCTTGGTCAGGCGGAGACCGGCTTGCGTGCGGGGCTGGGGCGTCTGTTCGCCTTGGCTGAGAATTATCCGGAGCTGCGGGCGAACGAGAGCTTTCGTCATCTGCAGCAACGCATCAGCGGATTGGAAGGCGGCATCGCCGATCGCCGCGAGCTGTACAACGAGTCGGTCAATCTGAATAACGTGCGCGTCGAGCAGTTTCCCGATGTGTTGCTGGCTCGCGCGTTCGGGTTTCGCGAGGCCGCTTTGCTGCAGTTCAGCGAAGCGGACAAGGCCGATCTCGACCTCAAACCGCTGTTCGGTTGAGCGGGGGCCAAGGTGCTGCTGAGCGTTGCAGGGGTGGCGATGTGTCTGATTGGCGGCTGGCTGTGGAGCAGTCGCTGGTCGAAACTGCGCCACTTGCTGGACACACCAACCTCGCGGATTCGCTCGGCGGCGCAAGGTTATGTCGAACTGGCCGGGGTGTTGCGAAGCCCTCCCGAGATGCCGCCATTGCTCGCGCCGCTGACGGCCACGCCCTGCCTCTGGTGGCGCTACCGTATCGAGGAGTATTGCTCCGGCGGCAAGCGCGGCAACTGGCGGGTGATCGAGCAGGGCAGCAGCGAAGGGCTGTTGCGGCTGTTCGATGCGACCGGATGCTGCCTGGTCGATCCTCGTGGCGCGGAAGTGCTACCCGCGCGGTGCGATCGTTGGACCGGTAACCAGCGCCACCCCTGTAGCGCACCGCCCGCTGGCGTGCTGGCCTGGCTGACTGGGCACCGGCAGTACCGCTACACCGAGGAGCGGTTGCATGCCGACGAGCCCCTTTATGCAATTGGCGATTTTCGTACAACCGGCGGTGGCCGGCAGGGCCTCGACCTGTTGGACGCCCAGGGCCAGGTTGTGCGGGAGTGGAAAGAAGACTACGCAGGGCTCCTGCAGCGATTCGACAACAATCGAGATGGTCAACTCGACCAGGCGGAATGGAGCCGCGTACGCCTCGCCGCCGGCCTTGAAGCGCAACAGCGTCATCGTCTGGCCAGTGGCCGGCACGCGCTGCATCAGCTGGTACGCCCAGAAGAGGGCTTGCCCTTCGTGCTGTCCAGTCATGGCGAGGAAGTGCTCGCGCGACGCTTTCGCTGGCAGGCCGCTGGTGGGGCGGCACTTTGTCTGCTTGGTGCGGTGCTGCTGGCTGCGCGGATGGTTGGTTGAGCCACAGCGGGCACCCAGAACCACGCGCGCGTCGCTTATGGCGGAGTTATGTCGAACTTGGCAAAGACGGGCTTTTGAAGGTTTGGGCGCTGCTGCACGCTTGCTGATTTGGCCTGGTACATCGCTTCATCGGCTCGCCTGAGCAACGATGCTTCGTCTGTACCGTGCTCTGGGAAGTAGGCCACACCAATGCTTGGTTGGATCGCCAGGGCCAAGCCGGCAAGTTCTATCGGCGCTTGCATCGCGGTGAGAATGTGCGTGACCACAACCTCCGTATCGGCTGCGGTCGGGCTACTTTCCAACAACACGACGAACTCGTCGCCGCCCATTCGCGCAACCGTGTCGGTTTCACGAGTGTGTTGCGTAAGCCTGCGGGCGAAGGCTTGCAGCAGCAGGTCACCCACGCTATGCCCATAGCTGTCGTTGACCTGCTTGAAACCATTGAGATCCAGATACAGCAGTGACAACCGCTCGCTGTTGCGCCGTGCCCGCGCCAGCGCCGTCTTCAGCCGATCGAAGAGGAAGGCTCGATTGGGCAGGCCGGTTAACTCATCGTACTGCGCCATCCGCTCGAGACGTGCTTGCAGCTGTTTGCGTTCAATGGCGGTGGCGACCTGGTTGGCGACGAACTGCAACAGGTCTATGTCCTGCTCGCAGTAGGTCGCATTTTCTGCCGTATCGTTGAGCAGCAGCGCGCCGATGCAACCCTGACGGGTGGAGAGTGGCGCTGCCAACCAGCAGAAGTTGTCCGCGGCGGCCAATAGTTTGAGGTTGTCGCAAACGCCCTTGCTATGCGCGGTCAGTAGCAATGCCTGTCCGGTCCGAGCGACCTCTGTACACAGCGCCGCGGCTGGGTCGAGGGGAAGCTGGGCCGGATCGCCAACGGTCTTGCAGTAAGGAAATGTCGTGTTGCCCTGATCAGCCTCGTTCAAGGCGACGAAGAAACTCGGTGCCGGGATAAGCCGGCCGGTGATCTGGTGGACCTGCTCGAACAGCGAAGTCAGATTGGCTGCGTTGTGAGCCGCCTCGGATATTGCATAGACCGCTTCCTGCAGCGATTCGGAACGCTTGCGCCTGGTAATATCGCGCGCCACCCCGACTCGCAACTGATCGGCTTCCGACCAGCGGGCCGACCACATGATATCTACCCGTCTTCCGTCGCTGCGGATATAGCGGTTCTCGAAATGCAGGCTGGGCTGGCCGGACATCACCTGCTGCGCCGCCAGCAGGGTGCGCTCGCGATCTTCGGGCGCTACCAGATCCATCATCTGGCGACCAATCATCTCCTCTTGTGTATAGCCAAATATGCTTTCGCATGCAGCGCTGACATAGACGAAGCGGCCGTTGGCATCGACGACGCAGACCGCATCGAGCATCAGATCCAGAACAGTTTCCAGCGCGGGGCGAGGCTCGGTTTTCATCGTACGTACCACTTCAGTACTGCGCGGTATCGGGACGGATCGGCGTGGACAGCCTTGAGTGTAGTGGAGCGTTTCGGCCGCCGATAGCTACTTTGGTATCAAAGTGCCATCAGCTGTTGCTCCAAGTTTCTATCCACGCTTTTCCGCAATCCAGATGGTGTGTCGGGTGCCGCGATTACCGTGCGCGAACACCTGGACTTCTTCGGCGGTAAACCCTGACCTGGCGAGACGCTGGGAGAATGCCTGATCGGCACTGGCTGACCAAACGGCAAGCAAACCTTTGGGGCGCAGCGCCTTGGCGCAGGCGTCAAGCCCGGTGGAAGAGTACAGCCAGCTGTTGCCTTTGCGGGTCAGTCCCTCGGGGCCATTGTCGACATCGAGCATGATGGCGTCATAGCCCTGCGGCTCGTTCTTCAGCACCTCGGCGACATCGCTGCGCAGCACGCGGGTTCGTGGATCGTTGATCGGCATGCCGGATTTCTCGCCCAGCGGACCACGATTCCAGTCGATCACGCCGGGGACCAGTTCGGCGACCTGAACTTCGGCATTGTCGCCCAGATGCCTGAGCGCCGAAGCGAGCGTGAAGCCCATACCCAGACCGCCAATCAGCACCCGTGGTTGCGGCCGCTGCGCGATCTTTCGGCAGGGTATCTCCGCCAGCGCATCTTCGGACCCATGTGTCCGGGTGTTCATCAACTGGTTGCCGTTGCCGCCCTGGATCTTGATGACGAAATCGTCACCGTACTCGAACAGGCACAGGGCACCGCCGCCATCCGGAATCTCGGCGGTGTCGATCAGTACAAAACGCTTCATCGGTGACGCTCTTAAGTTGAAGGGAGGTGCGCATTTGATGCGCGGCGGGGCAAGCCACGCTTATAGGTGTTCGGAGTTGAGCCGGCGCTCGGAGCGCAGCGATTGCTTGAGCAGTGCGGTCAGTTCAGGAGCGGCCACGGGTTTGCTGTAGTAGTAGCCCTGGCCTTCGTTGCAACCCTCGTCGATCAGGTAGCGTTCCTGCTCGGCGGTCTCCACGCCTTCGGCGATCACCAGCATACCCAGACTCTTGCCCAGCTGGATGATGGCGCGAACGATGGTGGTATCGCCTTCGACCGCCGCCATGTCCCGCACGAAGCTCTTGTCGATCTTGATCTTGTCCAGCGGCAGGCTTTTCAGATAGCTCAGCGATGAATAGCCGGTTCCGAAATCGTCGATGGCGATCAATGCGCCGGAGCGACGCAGGCTGTGCAGATTATCGGTGGCGGCGGCTATATCTTCCATCAAGCCCGTTTCGGTCACCTCGAGCTCCAGCGTCTCGGGTGGCAGCTTGTGGCTGCTGAGCAGATTGCTGATCACGCCTGGAAGCCCGGCGTGGTGCAGCTGCACCGTGGACAGGTTGACTGCCATGCGCAGGTCGCTGAATCCCTGTTGATGCCATTCGCTCAGCTGGCGGCAGGCCTGGTCGAGCACCCACTCGCCGATGGCAATGATGCTGCCGTTCTGTTCTGCGATGGGAATGAAGATGTCGGGCGGAACTATCTTGCCGCTCGGGTGAGCCCAGCGCAGTAAGGCTTCGACGCCGGTGATGCGTTTGAGCTGGTAGTCGATCTGCGGTTGGTAGACAAGATGGAACTCGCCGCGCGTAAGGGCTTCGGCCAGGTCATTCTGCAACTCCCGCCGCGTTCTCATTTCGCTGTCGATGCTGGCGACATAGAACTGGTAGCGGTTGCGTGACCGGTTCTTGGCCAATGTCATGGTCTGTTCTGCTTTTTGCAGCAGCTTTTCAGTGTTGCCACCGTCTTCGGGGTATAGGGTGATACCGATGGTGGCGCGCAATCGGATAGGTTGCTCATCGAGGCTGACGGGCCGCTCCAGATCATCGAGGACTTTCTGTGCCAATTCGGCCGCTTCGTAGGGTTGTTCGAAGCCGACCAGCACCAGCACGAACTGGTCGCCTCCCAGCCGGGCAATTGCCCCTACACGCCCGCTCAGACTGCGTAGACGATCGGCCAGAGCCACCAGCAGGCGGTCGCCATTCTGGTAGCTGAACTGTTCGTTCAAACCTTTGAAATCATCCAGCCCGAGGCAGAGTACGGCCACGCGACGTTGCAGTCGGGCGGCCTCGCTCAGGATGTTGTCCAGTTGCTGTTGCAACTGCTGGCGGTTGGGCAGGTTGGTGAGCGAGTCGTATTGCGTCATGCGTTGCAGGTTGCTTTCGGCCGTATGGCGCAACTGCATGTTGTGTTGAATCGAGGCGAGCAGGCCATTGGCCGTTTCGACCCAAAGTCCCAGTTCATTGCGCTCGTGCCCCTTTGGCATCGGCAGCGAGTGCTCGCCGGGGCGCCCCGGGTTGATGCGCGACATGTGCTCGATGAGCTTGGTCAGCGGTCGCGTCAGCAGCCACTCATAGATCAGGTACAGCAGAAAACCCAGCACCAGCGCACGCAGGATGCCGACCACGAAGAGCACCACCGAGCTGCTGAGGAACGCCTCTCCATAGGGCGCGGTATCGAGTGTGATGCGCAGGTCGCCGTAGTATTCGTTGTAAGGCGGGCGACCGATCAGCGGAATTGAAAAATCCTGATCGCGTCCCAGTATCGGGTCCGTCAACCAACGCGAGGAGCGTGGCATGAGCGGGCGGGACTTTTCCGCCAGTGGTGGCTCGCCGGACAGTCCGATCGACGCCTTGCGAATCGACTCATGCTGGAACAGGCCTTCCATGACCTGCGCGCCCATTTCCCGGTCCAGGCTGTAGATAGCCTGTGTGGATGGATCACGGGTCATACGCAGGATTCGCTGCGCTTCGGCATCAATCAGCTGGCGGGTCTTGTAGGCATCGAAGACGATCTGCGCGCAGCTCAGTACCAGACCAACGGCAAGCGCAGACAGCAGAACGATGCGGAGCAGTTTCCGGGACAGACTGTTACGCAATGCGGTCAATAGGATTTCCTTTTTCCGAGCCGGTGCCAACGCAACTATTGGTTGCCGTGGGTGATGCGTCAAAGACGGCGGGTAGGCGCGCAAGGCAAAACGTAGCAGATCGCCCGGTGTTCTGCCGGGTCTGCGATCGGATTCCGATTGAACCGGAATGCGGCGCGACAGGGCGATACCACAGACATCATTGCGATTTGATTGCAGGGTTAGTCAACTGGATTCGCTTCCTTTACCTCACAGCCTTTGATGACCATCCTGGTGATCGTTTCAGCGGCGGCTTCATAGTCAGCATCATCGAGTTCGGGCTTGCCGGTGACGGTAGAAATTTGCCAGTCGAAATCGGCATAGGTCTGGGTCGCCGCCCAGATGCTGAACATCAGGTGATGAGGGTCGACGGTCGCCATCAGTCCCTTTTCAATCCAGCCCTGAATGCAGGCCACATTATGGCTGGCCTGAGCATTGAGCTGCGCGGCACGCTCGGCGGGCAGATGGGGTGCGCCATGCATGATCTCGCTGGCAAATACCTTGGAGGCGCAAGCGTGTTCCCTGGAAATGCGAATCTTGGTGCGGATGTAGGCGCGTAACACGTCTGCTGGTTCGCCGGGTTGATTGAACGGAGCAGACGCCTGCAGCAAGGGCTCGACGATGCTGTCTAGCACCTCGCGATAGAGGTTCTCCTTGCTTTTGAAATAGTAATAGACGTTGGGCTTGGGCAACCCGGCGCGGTCGGCAATATCGCTGGTTTTGCAGGCGGCGAAGCCCTTCTCGGCGAATTCTTCGCTGGCAGCACGAAGGATCAGTTCTTTATTGCGTTCGCGGATACTGGACATAGGGCCTGTTCAATTCATGACCATCCAGCCTGGTGGCCTGCCGCCGCATCCTAGCACTGGCTTCCGAACGGCCTCAAGGCAACGGCACCCTTGGGGGAATCACGGAGCTGGATCACAGCCTCGGTAGCCGTTCACTCGTTCACACCCCGTCCAGATCGCGAGCCAAGAATGCCCGTCACAGCGCCGTATCGACGCCGCTTCAGCGCTGTCCGCCAAACGGTCATCAAGCCTTCTTGATTTCGACCGATAGGATACTGGCGTCAAAAATTACTTATGTATACATAAGTTGTTAATGGTTGTGTACAGTTAATAAAAACAACCGAGGTCTCGCATATGCCTTTCATGCAACGAAGTATTCAGTGGCAGCTGATTGTCAGCATGGGGGCAGCCCTGCTCACCAGCATCCTGATCGTCATTCTGGTTTATTCCTCAGCGGTCAACCGCCTGGCCGAGCGCTATCTGGTGGGGCAAGCGCTGCCTGCCAACATATCGGCAATCCGCAACGACATTGAGCGCACACTGGCGGCGCCGATTACCGCGACGGCTGGAATTGCCGGCAATACGCTGGTTCAGGACTGGCTGCGTGACGGCGAGGGCGCTGACCAGGCGGCCGCGATGGTCCGTTACCTTGAGGGTGTCAAGGCTCAGCAGAACGCGTTGACCACCTCGATTGCCGTGCTCGACAGTGGCAACTATTACTCCGAAGCAGGGCTCTCTCGAACGCTCAGCCGCAGTGCTGCGGGTGATGGCTGGTTCTACGGCCTGGTCGACAGCGGCATCGAACGGCGCTTCGAAATCGACATCGACAAAGCCTCTCGCCAGCCGACCTTGTTTATCAACCAGCGCATCGAGGCAGATGGCAAGACCGTGGGTGTGGCTGGTCTTGGCTTCAGCCTCAAAAGCATGTCCGAGCTGATCAGCAACTTCCGCTTCGGCGAGCGCGGTGAGGTGTACCTCATCGCTGCCGATGGCCGCGTCAAGGTTCACCCCAAAACCGAGAACAACGACCAAGTCGAGCTTAGCGCGCTGACAGGCAGCGATGCCGCGCAGAAGCTCCGCAATGGCGCCCCCGACGCGGTGCGATTCGAGCGTGACGGCGAAGCCTTCCTGGCGATCGCTCAGCCTCTGGAAAGCCTGGGTTGGGTGCTGGTCAGCGAAGTGCCGGAAGCAGAGATTTTTGCCGAGGCGCGTCGCACGATGTGGACCATTAGCCTGATTGGTGCCTGCATCGCACTATTGTTCCTCGGCCTGGTGGTGCTGCTGGCGCGTGGGTTGGTGAAGCCGATCCGCCAGGTGACCGGCGCACTCGTTGAAATCGGTGGCGGGGGCGGTGATCTGACCCGTCGTCTGGACGAAAGCCGGGCGGACGAACTGGGAGACCTCGCGCGAGGCTTCAACCAATTCATCGGCAGTCTCCGCGGACTCATTGGCGATGTGCTGAACACCAGTCATCAACTGCGTACCGCCGTGGGGCAGGTGGCTCAGGTCGTCGACAACACCGCGACGCGGGCGGGCCGCCAGCATGAAATGACCGACATGGTTGCCACTGCGGTGCATGAGATGGGTCTGACCGTGCAGGAGATCGCGCAGAATGCCAGCAGCGCTGCCCAGGCGTCGCAAGGTGCACGCAGCGAGGTGGTGGAAGCGCTCAAGGTGGTCAGCGATTCGATTGCGCATATCGAAAAGATGTCCGGTGAAATCGGCCACGCCGCCGAGTCGGTTACCGATCTCGCGCATCAGGTCGCCTCCATCGACAAGGTGTTGGCCGTGATCCGCAGCATCTCCGAGCAGACCAACCTGCTGGCGCTCAACGCCGCCATCGAGGCTGCTCGCGCTGGTGAAATGGGCCGAGGCTTTGCCGTGGTCGCCGATGAAGTACGTACGCTGGCCAGCCGTACGCAAGCATCCACTGATGAAATCCAGAACATGATTCAGGGCCTCAAGAGCGGCGCTGAAAACGCAGTCAATTCGATGCATGCCGGCCAGGCTGCGACAGGCACCGGTGTGCAGGCCAGCCAGCGCACCGGGCAGTCGCTCGGTGCCATCACCGAACAGGTCGAGGCGATCAGCGACATGAACACCCAGGTGGCGGCAGCGACCGAGGAGCAGAGCAGCGTGACCGAAGAGATTACCCGCAACGTGCAGGGTATCGCTGACCTGGCCCAGGCCACGGCCACAGACGTGCAGGCCTGTCGTGAAGATTGTCAGCAGTTGAGCCGCCTGGCAGATGATCTGAACCGACAGATGGGTAGTTTCAAACTGTGACCTAAGCGGCGCGCCCTTGCTTGCTGCAGTGGCGCGCGGTGTTGCGGGAGCCCGTCAGCCATCTGGTCGCCTGTCGTCCAGTGACCGCATTGTCGGCCTGCGCCCGTTAAGCGCTTGGTGCGGAACATGCCAACAGCACGCAGGTTGCAAAACCGAGACCCACAAAAAAGCAGCCTTCAGGCTGCTTTTTTGGTTCCGCGTCCCTGCGGCCGTTGGGTTAGAAGTGCGCCTTGACCAGGAAGCTGGCGGTGTTCTGGTCGGTCGGGCCAACAAAGTTCTGACTGACAAACCCACCGTCTTCAATGCCGTACTTGTCAGACCAGTAGTCGTACTCGATGCCGACGTAGAGCTTGCCCGGCTCGCCATCCAGCGCCTTGCCCAGGTCGTACTTGATCTGTGGGTTGATGTGCAGGTTCTTCGAGATAAAGTCCCCGCGTCGTTCCGAGCCGGCGTCATTAACGACCCAGTCGATAAAACCGTCGAACAGGATGTCCGATTTGCCCACCGGGAAGGTCATGGCCCAGGTCGGCGTGACCTGCCATTGGCCGGAGGGTTTGCCGGTGGTGCCGTCTGGTTTGCGGTAATAGACGTTGATCGCTAGGCGATCGAAGCCGGGCACATCGAGATCTACGGCGGGGCCGAGCAGGTAGTTCTGGTTGGGCGTGCCGTCGGCCTGGCTTTCGCCGCGCTCGTAGGTGGCGGCGAGCAACACGTCCTTGATCGGGCCGAAACTCATGTCTTGTCCGCTCAGTTTGCCCAGCGACAGGCGTGGGCTGAACTCGCCGTAATAGGTGTGACCGTCATTGCCGGACAGGCCGTTGTACCACTTGTTATCGACGAACAGGAACATGTCGCCCCAGCTCCAGCCACTGGCATGCTCGAAGGTTACGGTCTGCTGGATTTCGCCGGCATCTATCTTGAAATCCTTGCCATAGAGATAGCTGAGGCTGTTGTTCTGCCAGTGCAGCATGCCATCGGCAAAAGCCGGGGCGGAGAGCAGGCAGCCGGCCAGCGCCAGCGACAGATGAGTGCGCTTGAAGGTCATGTAGATACCCTTTGGTTTTGTTGTTGTAGTGGATGCGGGCGCAGCGCCCGGCCCTGAATGGCCGGGCGTCAGGGCTATCAGCCCGTGGGCGTCAGCTGGGCGGATGGGTCGGTGGTGGTGGCTTTCGGATGGACCTTGGAGTAGTCGGGGATATTCACAGCCAGCGTGTTGGTGCCGACCGCATCCTCGATCAGGTTGTCCGGATCGTATTCGTCCAGTTCTTCGGCCTCACGCGGCAGGAAGAAGTTGAGCAGGATCGCGCTGAACGCGCCGATGGTGATTGGCGAGCCGAAGATGTTCTTCAGCACCTCGGGCAGATGATTCAGCACATCCGGAACGGCGGCCACACCCAGGCCAAGGCCCAGCGATATCGCGACGATGAGCATGTTGCGGCGATTCAGGCCTGCTTCGGCAAGGATCTTGATTCCGGCAATCGCGACCGTACCGAACATGATCAGCGTGGCACCGCCGAGCACCGGCTTGGGCATCAGCTGCAGCACGCCACCCACTACGGGGAACAGCGCCAGCAGAACCAGAATGCCGGCGATATACAGGCCGACATGTCGGCTGGCCACGCCGGTCAGCTGGATCACACCGTTGTTCTGGCTGAAGGTGGTCATCGGCAGGCTGTTGAAGGTCGCGGCCAGCAGGGAGCTGCAGCCATCACCGAGGATGCCGCCCTTGATGCGCTTCATGTACAGCGGACCCTTGACCGGCTCGCGTGAAATCATCGAGTTGGCGGTCAGATCACCGGCGGTTTCCAGCGGCGTGATCAAGAAGATCACTGCGATCGGAATGAAGGCCATCCAGTCGAAAGCAAAGCCGAACTTGAATGGCTGCGGCACACTGATCGCCGGAAGTGCGGCGAGACTGGAAAAATCCACCATGCCCATCATCCAGGCGGCGAAGTAGCCGACCATCAGTGCGACGATCACCGCCGACAGCCGCAGCAATGGGATACCAAAACGGTTGAGCACGATGATGGTGCCGAGCACCAGCCCGGCAAGCGCCAGATTGGGCAGTGCGCCGGGGTTCTCGGCGCCGTAGCCGCCGGCAATATCGGTCATCGAAACCTTGATCAGCGACAGGCCCATCAGACAGATGATGGTGCCGGTGACCACAGGCGTGATGACTCGGCGCAGTTTGTCGATATAGCGGCTGACGGCGATCTCGACGAAGGCGGCGCAGAAGCCGACGCCGAACAGCGTGGCGAGGATGTCTTCCGGGCTGCCGCCCCGATTCTTCACG
Organism: Stutzerimonas stutzeri SDM-LAC; assembly: GCF_000235745.1. GTDB lineage: Bacteria > Pseudomonadota > Gammaproteobacteria > Pseudomonadales > Pseudomonadaceae > Stutzerimonas > Stutzerimonas stutzeri_H. The sequence continues at coordinate 12,737 of NZ_AGSX01000078.1, forward strand.
ATAAAGCCGGCCGCCAGCACCACGCTGAGAAAGCCGAAGCTGGTGCCCTGCAGGCAAAGCATTCCCGCGCCGATTGGCCCAACGCGTTTGGCCTGGATAAAGGTGCCAAGGCCCGAAACGAACAGCGCCATGCTGACGAGATATGGGACATAGTCGCCCAGGCCAAGCACGCTGCCGATAATCAGGGTGGGGGTGATGACACCGACGAAGCTCGCGAGTACGTGCTGTACCGCGGCGAATGTAGCGGGGATCGGACCCGGGCGATCTTCGAGCTGATAGATCAGGTCCTGGTTGGGAGCGTCACCGCTCCTGGATTCGGTTGCGGTCATGAGTCAAGCCTGCCATTCGTTATTGTTCGGTCATGGGCTTCCGAGGCTTCACGGACCTCGTAGCCTGACCGTCGAAAAGTTGTTCGTTCGGTCAGGTTGGGCTCGACTATAGCAACCTGTGAACAGCTGTTGAAACAATTAATTTTCAGATTGTGCACAATTCTTATGGCCGGCAGCGAATGCCCACAAGGTGTGCCGTGGAGGAGAGTGCCGGTCAGCGATTGGGCTTCAGTTCCCGCGCGACGTTCTCGGCCAGACCAGCACCGGCTTCGCTCATGGTCAGGTAGGTGCGATTCGCGCCGGCTTCCTCGATCTGCTGGGCGATGTCTTCGTACATCGCATGGGAGACGATCAATCCCTCGAAGCCTTTGCCGCGCAGCTTGCGCGTGGAGATGATCTTCGCTTCGGCATCGTTCATCGCCAGGATCACTGCCTCGACCTTGTTCATCTCCAGGCTCTCCCAGAACATCTGGTCTTCGGCGTCGGCGAACAGGACGTGGCGACCTTTCTCACTGCTTTTTTCGACAGTTACCGGGTCCGAATCGAGGCTGATCAATCGCCAGCCGCGGTTCTGCAGGTGATCGTAGGCGGCGCGGCCGGTGCGACCCATTCCCATGATCAGGATCTGCGCGTCGCCCAGCGACACCGGCTGCTCATCGGGATGGCGTGTGTTGCGCTCCAGGGGGATCAGCCGCCTGGCAAAGCGGTCGTAGAGCGAGTGTGAAATTCGATTGAGCTGAGCGGAAATGACAAATGACAAAGCCACCGTGATCGCTAAGGGCGTCAGCCATTGCGGCAGTACCACGCTGGCGACAATCAGGCCGAATTCACTGTAGTTGGTCAGGCTCGAAGCGCTGAGAAAGGCACTGCGTGCGCGCAGCCGGAACAGCAGGAACAAGAAGAAAAACAGCGCGCCCTTGAGCGGCAGCAGCAAAGCCACCGCGCCGGCAAAGAGCATGGCGTTGATATCCGGCAGACCGCCAATGCCGATCTGCAGAAAGAAGCCGACCAGAAAGACTTCCTTGATCGCCCAGAGTGAATTGGATAGCTCGGTGGCGCGCTTGTGCTTGGCCAGCATCGCACCGAAGGCCAGCGCACCGAGCTCGGAGCTGAGACCCACATATTCGAAGCCGAGACCGCCGGCGACCAGTGCCAGCATAAGCCCCAGCAATACCATCAGTTCCTCGTGGCCGCTGTGGTCGAGCAGGCGGAACAGCAGCGGGCGCAACAGCGGAAGGCCGAACACCAGCAGCGCCCACGCTGACGGCACCTTGCCGCTTGCGATGCTCATCACCACCAGGGCGATCAGGTCCTGAATGATCAGCACGCCGATGGCGACCCGGCCATGAAAGGCGCGCAGCTCGCGTTTGCCTTCCAGCACCTTGGCCGCCAGTACAGTACTGGAGAACGACAGGGCGATCGCCAGCAGGAGGCTGTCGCGCCAGCTGGTGTCGAGAAACAGCAGAATCGCCGGCAGCACCACCAGGCTGGATATGCCGAAGTGAAGCAGGCTGCCGCCGATGACTTCGCGGCGCACCAGGTTGCTCAGCTTGAGCTTGAGCCCGACCGTGAACAACAGCAGCAGCACGCCCAGGTGCGCGAGGTGCTCGAGGATCACGCTGTCGGTCGGGCCGACACCGACGTGCTCACCAAAAGCGGCGAGGGCAAAGCCGGCGCCCAAATAGCCGATCAGGGGCGGTAGCCCTATCGCGCGTGCTGCAAGGCCAAGGATGAACGCGAAGGCGATCCAGGTTGCTTCGATCATGGCTCAGTTCATCTCGGTCGGGGCAGCATTGACGGGCGGGGCATTTTAACGACGGTATGTCGCTATGCCCATACCGCCCCGTGGGAGCTTGTCGAGTGTCGATCGTCGCGGGGAAAAGCAAGCCGGAAAGAAGCAGGCCCGCACATGGCGGGCCTGAGAGCAAGACACGGAACGGGTTTGTCAGTGATGCGCGGCGCCTGTGAGCGCCTGGCGTTCGGCTCCACCCAGTACGTTGAACAGCAGGTTGAGCGTCACCGCGCTAAGCGTCGCCACCGCGATGCCGCTGTGGGTGATCGGCTCCATCCAGTGCGGCAGGTGCGCGAAGAACTCAGGGCGAACCACCGGCACCATCCCGAGCCCGATGCTCACGGCCACCAGCAGCTGGTTGCGACGGTCACCGATATCAGCTTCCTGAAGGATCTTGATACCCGTGGCCGCAACCATGCCAAACATGGCGATGCCGGCACCACCCAGCACCGCCGCTGGAATTGAAGCCACCATGAATGCGGCTTTGGGCAGCAGGCTCAGGCTGATCAGAAACAGGCCGGCAATCGCGGTGACGTAGCGGCTGCGTACGCCGGTCATCTGCACCAGACCGATGTTCTGGGCAAAGGAGGAGTGGGTGAATGTGTTCATGAAGCCGGCCAGAAAGGTCGCCCCGGCATCGCACAACAGGCCGCGGCGCAGTTGCTTCGGGTCCACTTCCTGACCGGTGATCTTGCCCAGCGCGAGGAACATGCCGGCGGACTCGACAAAGATGATCACCACCACCAGGCACATCGACAGGATCGGCGCGAGCAGGAACTGCGGCGCACCGAAGTGATTCGGCGTGACCACCTGGAAGGCCGGAGCGGCGCTGATGCCGGACAGATCGACCATGCCCAGGCTACCGGCCAGCACATAGCCAAGCGCCATGCCAATCAGCACCGAGACGTTAACCCAGAAGCCGCGCATGAACTGATTGATCAGCAGGATCACCGCCAGCACGGCCGCGGCCACGCCGAGGTAGGGCAGGGCGCCAAACTGACCGGTGCCGCTGCCGCCACCCGCCCAGTTCACCGCGACCGGGAACAGCGAGAGGCCGATGGCAGTGATCACGGTGCCAGTCACCAGCGGCGGAAACAGACGCACGATCTTGCACACGAACGGCGCAATCAACAGTCCGAAGAAGCCGGCGGCAATGGTTGCGCCGAAAATGCCGGTCATGCCCACGCCGGGCATACCGGCCATCACTACCATGCTGCTAACCGCGGCGAAGCTGGCACCCATCATCACTGGCATGCGGATGCCCACCGGCCCGATGCCCATCGACTGCACGACCGTGGCGATGCCGGCTACCAGCAGATCGGCGTTGATCAGGAAGGCGATCTCCTCACGAGAAAGCCCTGCCGCCTGGCCTACGATCAGCGGGACGGCAACTGCGCCGCCATACATCAGCAGCACGTGCTGGAAACTCACCAGCAGCATCTGCAGCAAGGGCAGTCGCTTCTGCGCTGGGGCGGTTTCCCGCTCGGTCACATCGTTCATGCAATACACCTCGGACGCTTTTGTTATTGGATGGTCGCGGTGGCCCCGCCGAACGTGCGGGGCCGGGTATAGGGTGCTCGGGGTTTCGGTTGCCGCCGTCCCGCTGGGCTTGATCTCGGGTTGAGCTGAGGCCTCGCCTGGTGCAGCGTGGCCGGAGCATGAAGAGGTGAAAAAAGCCGCGCCCGAGGGCGCGGCTGATGAGCGGCGATCAGTCGATCGGCGCGCCCTTGTCGATCCAGGCACCGAGCAGGTCGCGCTCATCCTGAGTCATGTTGGTCATGTTGCCCAGCGGCATGATCTGGCTGGCCACGGCCTGCGCATGGATCTTCGCGGCTTGCTGGCGGATCTGCTCAGGGGTATCGAACATCACGCCTGCAGGCGCTGCGCTGAACACCGGGCTGCTTGGCTGGGCGGAATGACATACCGTGCAGCGCTCGTTGATCACCGCATGCACCTTGGCGAACTCGCTGCTGGTCGCCGTTCCGGCCGCGGCCGCGGCCTGCTGGGCTTCGATGCTTTGCTCGCGAGGGCTGGTTGGCACCGCATTGGGTACGCCACCCTGGCGGTTCGGCGCAGTGACGAAAGCCAGGCAGATCATGCCGACAGCGGCAGCGGGCAGTGCCCAGGCGAACCGATTGCTGTCATGACGGGTGTTGAAGTAGTGACGCACCAGCACGGCCAGCACTGAGATTCCAGCCAGGATCGCCCAGTTGTACTGGCTGCCGTAGGTGCTCGGGAAGTGGTTGCTGATCATGATGAACAGCACCGGCAGGGTGAAGTAGTTATTGTGGCGCGAGCGCAGCAGGCCCTTGGCCGGCAGCAATGGGTCCGGCGTGCGGTTCTGCTCGATGGCAGCGACCAGCGCACGTTGTGCCGGCATGATGATGCGAAACACGTTGCCGACCATGATGGTTCCGATCAGTGCACCGGTGTGGATGTACGCCGCACGTCCGCTGAAGACCTGCGAATAGGCCCACGCAGCGAAGATCACCAGGACGAACAGGATCAGGCCGAGCAGTGCGGGCTTCTTGCCAAGCGGCGAGTCACAGAGCAGGTCATAGACGAACCAGCCGACGATCAGCGAGCCGAAACCGATGGCAATGGCCATCGCTGGGGCCATGTCGCTACCCGGCGCGATCAGGTAGAGCGAAGGGTTGAGGTAGTAGACCACCATCAGCAGGGTCACGCCCGACAGCCAGGTGGTATAGGCCTCCCACTTGAACCAGTGCAGGTTGTCCGGCATCTGGGGCGGGGCCAGCTTGTACTTTTCCAGGTGGTAGATGCCGCCGCCATGAATCGCCCAGAGATCACCCGATAGGCCATCGCGGGGGTTGGCGCGGTTAAGGTTGTTTTCCAGCCAGACGAAGTAGAACGACGCACCGATCCAGGCGATGCCGACGATCATGTGAATCCAGCGAACAGTAAGGTTCAGCCATTCGGTCAAATGTGCTTCCACGATAATTACCTCTTGCACGGCTGGCATGCCAACCGTTGTTTCTTCTTATTCGACTCGTCGCAAGTGTCCCGCTTGTCTTGAAGCACACACGTCCGCTTTGGCTAGCCACCGCCAGGCAGGCCGTGCCCTCGTTGATTAACGGGTCGCTTGGTCGGAGTCCCGGTGGGGGTCGAGGAGAAGCCGCTCGTCCTCGTTGAAAAAATGCTCGTCGCAGTTGTTGCCAGAACCGCTGCGATCGACCACCAGGAATTCATCCCGCTTTTCGATCGTCAGCACCGGGTGGTGCCAGACGCCGCGGTGGTAATTGACGCCCTGCCTGCCGTTGCTGCGAAAGGCCCGGACGTGACCCGGTACAGGTGCATCGCCAAGTGGCGCGACCACGACCAGAAAGGGGTTGCCGAGCAGTGGAATGAATGCCTGACTGCCCTGCGGGTGTCGTTCGAGCATGCCAATAGCCAGGGGCATTTCCAGTGCGTCGGCGGCGAAAATGCTGATGATGGCTTGGTCGTCCGGTTGCGCGGCCTCGACTGCCGCCAGCTTGTGGTAGCGGCGAGTGGAACCGTTGTTGATCATGAAGTAGTCGCTGCCTTCGGTTTCGATGACATCACCGAAGGGGGCGAAGGCTTCCTTGGTCAACGGTTCGATCTTGAGTGTGCGCATGCTGTGCTCTGCTTTTTTCTAGCGATGCCCCCAGCCAATGGTCAGGGGAATTTCGTTTGTGGGAGCGATCTTGGCCGCGATGGCGCTCGGAAGCATTCGCGGTCAAGACCGCTCCCACGGTGTATACCTGATCGGCTCCGGCGGGCCTTACTTCACTGCCTTGCCGAACAACCGCAGACGCAGGGCGGTAACTCGCCGTTGCGACTGCTGACTGGTTCGGGTCGGCAGGTTGCGATTGCCCTACGGTTCTAGCGATGCCCCGACCATATGATCGGGGCTTTCCTTTCGTGGGGGCGGGCTCG
>NZ_AGSX01000077.1 GCF_000235745.1 Stutzerimonas stutzeri SDM-LAC
CAGGGTCTATCTGATTAGACCGGAGCCGCTTTGGCTCGGGTGATAACAAGCGAAACGGGCGGCTATCGACCGCTCGCCGTGCATGTACCAGCAGTCCATGGAGCGAGCTCAATGATCGATGCGGATGCGCCGCAAATGCCCCGCGGGGCGGTAGTGACACTGGCCAACCGGTCTAAAGATCCTAAACATGAAAGGGCCGTGCATGAGCATCTGGCCAAACGTCTGGCTACAGTTAAAGGCCTGGCCTTTCTCGGTGAGTTCGACAGAACCATCGAGTATTCACACCCGCTGTATTTCTTGCCCTCTGGCACCATTATCGGCACAGACGCGGCCCGTGAGTTGGGCCTCGCTGATGAAGAGGACCTGTTCGGCGGCGTGGTGCCTCAGGCGTTCATTGAAACCAAGGCCATCACGCATCCCCTGGTGCGGCCGGATGCGGATGCCCCGTTTGGCTGGTCTCGCGACTTTGCCGCCCGGGTCACCGGCAGCGTGCTTCCAGGCTACAGCGTGTTTTCGCTTGAAGATGCCCGCGAAGCCGGGCGACGGTTGTTGCACGAAGGTTCATTGAGGCTGAAGCCGGTTCGGGCCACGGGCGGAAGAGGGCAGGAACGCATCAATACCGAGCAGCAGCTCGATCACGCCTTGGAACACGTTGATGTAAAAGAGATGGCCCAGTACGGGCTGGTACTCGAGGCCAACCTGGAGCATGTGACGACTTTCAGCGTTGGACAGATTCGGGTGGCGGGGCGAACTCTCAGTTACTACGGCACCCAGCGGCTGACGCCTGACAATTCCGGCGAGATGGTTTACGGCGGCTCGGACCTCGTTGTATCCGACGGTGACTTCGAGGCCTTGCTCAGGCTCGATCTGCCGGAAAAGGTCCGACTGGCCGTTACGCAGGCGCAGGTCTACGACGATGCCGCCTCGGCGTGCTTCCGGGGCTTTTTCGCGTCCCGTCGTAACTACGACATCGCTCAGGGAATGGACGGTCGCGGTCGTGCTTGTTCGGGGGTACTGGAGCAGTCTTGGCGGGTCGGTGGCGCAAGTGGCGCTGAAATAGCCGCGCTTGAAGCATTCATAGGGGGCAAAAGCGGTGCAGTGCGAGCCTCGACCGTTGAGATTTATGGTGCGTCACAGGCCGTCCCGTCCGATGCGACCGTATTATTCCGAGGCGAAGATACCGAGGTCGGTTTCATCACCAAATACGTAACGGTAGAAGATTATGGCGACCCAAAGTGAATGCATAGACATCCTTGTCGATGACGAACACATTGCCGGTACTTTCCTGTCACCCCCCACCAAGCTGCCTGGCGTGTTATTCGTACATGGCTGGGGTGGAAGCCAGGAGCGCGACCTGGCCAGAGCTCGCGGTATCGCGGGCCTGGGTTGCATATGCTTGTCTTTTGATCTGCGCGGCCATGCCTTGACGCTGGCGCAGCAGCAAACCGTGACCCGCGAGCAGAATCTGAACGATCTGCTCGCGGCCTATGATCTTCTGGCACAGCACCCCAATATCGACCCCTCGGCCATTGCTGTGGTGGGGACCAGCTACGGTGGCTACCTGGCCGCACTGCTCACCGCGTTACGGCCGGTAAAGTGGTTAGCCATGCGGGTGCCAGCACTGTATGGCGACGATGATTGGATGGTGCCCAAGCGACAGTTGAACCGTGACCTGCTCAATCAGCTGCGCGGCCGACGTGTCGTACCTGAAGAAAACCGGGCACTGGCCGCTTGCGCCGACTTTCGCGGCGACGTGCTGATCGTCGAGTCTGAGCACGATCATCTGGTTCCACACAGCACCATCATGAGTTACCGCGCCGCCTTCCATCAGACGCACTCGCTGACGCACCGGATCATTCTCGGCGCCGATCATGCGCTGACCAGCGATTGCTGCCAGAAGGCCTACACCGACATCCTTGTCAACTGGGCGACCGAGATGGTGGTCGGGGCTCGACTTGATCAGCGGGAAGGGCTTGCCGCGGCAAATCGTAACTAGCCTGGCGGCGACGGTGGCTGAACGGGGCCGACGAACCGGCTCCAGCGGCGGTCTAGCACCTGCTGTTTAAGCACCTCGATGACGTCCACCAGCAGCTCTTCGAGCGCCAAGTCGGTGTCTTCGTCCTGGTAAACCCAGGCCTCGAAGAACTCATCCGCCAGGTTTCGTGCGAGTCGCTGGAACTGCGGGCTCTGGAGTCCTTCGGCACCGCCTTGAAGAAGCTGCGCAGCAATGTCGGCGAGCGCTTCATCCAGGGTGTCGGCGACTCGTCCACCCAAAGGCAGACGACGCAACCGGATCACCTCGGGGTTGTTCAGCAGCGCCTGGTGGATCAGTCCGCCCACATAACCTTCGATGGCGCCGCGATTATCCCGGTAACCGCTCTCCAACATACTGTGCATGCGGCGAGAAAGATCGTTGAGCAATCGCTCCTTACGCGGCCTGACCACCTCCTGCAGCAGCCGGCGGGAGAGGTCGTCACTGGCCCCGATCTCCTGCTGCATGCGGCTGAACAGCCGAACCATGACGCGATCGGACAGCTCCTCGAGCAGGAGCAGGTAGTAGCGATTGAGCAGACCGAACACCGCCCAGCGCCGCATGTCGATCAGCCCCAGTCGTTGCAGGCGGATCAGCAGGCTGCCGACGCGCAGCACCCGCAACCAGCGGAAGCCGCTCAACGGAATGCAGCCGAGCACGTCATACCAGTGAGCGAAGGGATAGTAGTACCAGCGGGCGTAGCGGCGTTCGAACAGTGCGACGGTCCAGCCCAGCAGCACATCGAAGATGAATATCGCGACAAAGGCGAGGTCGATGTGCTGGAAGTTCTGGTGAATCAGCGTGTCGTAGCGTTGATGCAGGACAGGAGTCCATTCGGCCAGTGCGTCGTTGATCGGCTGCAAGATGAACAGGCTATCGAACAGGATCAACCCAAGGTTGATGCACACCAGCAGGACGATCAGGACTTCCCACGCCGCATGCATCCCGTCGATGACGCGTTCGCGCCGCCGCGCTTGTTCAGCCATCGGTCTTGGTGGGTGCGTCGGCAGCGTACCAGAGAATTTCGGCGCAACCCTGACGTCGTGCGATCAGCCGGGCCACCACGAAAAACAGATCCGAAATCCGATTGAGATAAGCCAGGCCGACCGCGCGCAGTGGCTCGATTGCGTTGAGCTGCTGGCAGCGGCGCTCACTGGTACGCGCCATGCTCCGGCACAGATGGGCCAGGGCAATCAGTCGCGAGCCCCCCGGCATGATGAAATCTTCCAACGGGCCGAGCTCTTGATTCCAGTGGTCGATTGCCGCTTCCAGCCGCTCGACCTCGGCCGTCCTCAACGCTTGATACTCGGGCATCGCCAACTCGCCACCCAAGTCGAACAGGCGATGCTGGCATGGGCTCAACACCTCGATCAGCTCGGCCAGTTGTGGCCAGCGGACCTGGCCTTCGGCGAGCTCCGCCAGCAGCAGGCCGAGTTGGCTGTTGAGAGTGTCAATTTCGCCCATTGCCTCGATTCGCGGATGATCCTTGGGCACACGGCGGCCATCGGCCAAGCCGGTTTCGCCGGCATCACCGGTACGGGTGTAGATTTTCGAAAGTCGGTTGCCCATCGGGATTCCTTGATTCAGCTATTGGTGGGTTCACTAGGTGATGTCAGCGGCAGGCGCAGGGTAAAGCAGGTGCCCTGATCCGGCCTGGATTGCACTTCCATCTGGCCCTTGTGATTGTTGGTGATGATGAAATACGAAACGGAAAGCCCCAGCCCGGTTCCCTGACCCACTTCTTTGGTGGTGAAAAACGGCTCGAAGATTCGCTTGCGGATCGGTTCCGGAATGCCGCCGCCGTTGTCTTCGACCTGAATCTCGGCCCAGGGTGGGTTCAGGCGTGTGCGCAGCGTGATCTGCCCGTGGGCTCGCTCCGGTTTCTGATGAATGGCCTGTGCGGCGTTTTTCAGCAGATTCAGTAATACCTGCTCGAGTTCGTTGCCGATGCAGGGCACCCGGTCAATCTGCGGATCGAAATCACGGACGATTTCGATGGCGCGAAAATCGAAGCCTTCGATTAGTGCGAAGTCATTGCCGGCGATTTCCAGCGCTTGGTCGATCAGCACCGCCAACTGACATTCCGCCAGTTGGCGGTTGCTGAGCCGGGTGAAGGTGAGCATGTGGCTGACGATCTTGGCTGCACGCGAGCCTGCCTGCTGAATGCCGTCGAGCAACTGCGGTATTTCGCGTCGCTGCAGGTACTGGTTCACCGCTTCCAGCAAAACGCCGGTTTCATCAGCGGCTTCCCGGTTGCGCTCCAGATCAGGGGAGAGACGTCGGCGAATGTTCTGTGCGTTGTGCAGGATGGCGCCGAGCGGGTTGTTGATCTCATGCGCCATTCCGGCGGCGAGGCTACCAACCGAGAGCATCTTCTCCGACTGCACCATGATCTCTTCCATGTTGATGCGGTCGGTGATGTCGTCGATACGGATCACCACGCCGCGCCCGCCGCCGCCCATCAGGGGATACAGCGTCAACGCGTAATGCCGAGGCTCGTCATTGAAGGCCCAGGTGACGCGTTCGATCTTCTCGACCTGGTGATGTTCGGATGTCCGGCGGATCTGCGCGAGGAACGGACGCAGCGGTTCGAAGGCGATGAATACCGGCTGGTTCAGCGCGTCGTCGATGGATGTTCCGGATAGCGCACTGGCCTGTTGGTTCCACTGGGTCACATAGAGCTGTTCGTCCAACGCAATGAGCACCGAGGGCATCGAGTCGATGATGCTGTTCAGGTAGTTCTGGAAGCCGGTGAGCTTCTTTTCGATCTTGCTGCGAACCTGGACTTCCAGTTCCAGCTTTCGGTTGGAATGGCGGGTTTCCTCGGCCAGGCCCTGGGCATGATCGAAGGCTTCCTGGGCATCGTCGCGGGCGCGCTTGAGCTGTTGCTCGCGAGCCTCCATGCGCGACAGCATGGTGTTGAACGCATCGGCCAGGTGGCCGATTTCGTCCTGGTTTTTCGGTGTTGCCCGCAGAGAATAGTCCTCATCGCGGGTCACCTGACGGGACAGGGCTTCCAGGTCGCGGATCGGCCGGGTGATCAGGCGGCGAATCTGCCGGGCCACCAATACCCATAACAGCAGACTGGCCAGCAGGATCGCGAGACTGGCGGTCAAGGTACCGGTGTAGAACGCGCCTGGCAGTTCGCTGCTGGCGACGATCAATAGATGACCTGGTGGCCCCGCGGCCTGGGGCAGTTCGATCAGCAGGTTGGCGCGCATCTCGCCGTTCTGCCACGCAGGCAACTCGTCTACCTGCTGCGGCAAGTCCAGCGGATCGCCACGATACAGTTCCGCCAGGCTGCGCCCGGTGCGGTCATAAACCACGGCGGCCCGCAGCGGTGCATAGTCGTTGAGTTTCCCCAGCAGCTCTTCAGCCGCCGCTTTTGATTGCAGGGCCCGATGGCTCAGCTCGGGCGTGGCGAACAGCGCACCGAGCGTATGCATTGCCTGGGGCGCGACGCTCTGTCGCGAGATCCAGTAGGCCGCGCTGATAAAGGTCAGATTGGAGATCAGCAGCAAGGTTGCCAGCAGCACGAGCAGAGCGATAAGCAGCTTGCGGCCGACCGGAAGATTTTCGAGGCGCTGGCGCAGGGTCATGGCAGGTACGGGCGAAGGGTGTTCGTGCAGGGTAGCGGTGGCTCAGTCGGCGGGCAATCCGTGACGGCGCAGGAGCGTCTGGAGCCGGTCGAGCAGTTCGTCCAGCCCCGGTGTTGCCAAACCATGCTGGCGCGCGGCTCGACAAGCCTGGCCCAGCAAAAAGCCTACTTCGGTCCGGCGTCGGCTTTGTACGTCCTGGTGCATTGAGGAGTAGTTCTGTGCGGTCGCCTCGATGATACGCAGGACTTCCGCTTCGAGCCCATCGGCGGCCTCTGGCTGGTCGCAGGCCCGTAGCACCTCGCTGAGCTCGCAGCAGAGCCTGTGCAGGAGTTCGGGGTGATTCAACAGCTCACCGTTGCGGCAATCATTCAGCACGCTAAGCGGGTTGATCGCGCAATTGATCGCCAGCTTGCGCCAGAGCTTGTCCATGATGTCGTCGGCCCAGCTGTATGGAATGTCAGCCATGTCCAGATCAGCAAGCCACGGCGGCGCTTGGCGCTTGAGCGGGTCGCCGAGCCAGTTCTGCCCGCGGCCGGCATGTACGATTCGAAAGTCGGCCTGACGATAGGCCCCTTCGGTACTGGAAATGAAGATGCAGCGGCTATCCGGCCAACGTGTGGCGATGGCTTGCTGGCTGCCCAGGCCATTTTGCAGAAGCAGGATTTCCGAATGTTTAGCAAGGCGCGGTGCAACTTCCGTGATGGCGGCTTGCGCATCATAGGCTTTGCAGGCAACCAGCAGCCGTTCGATAGGTGCCTTGGCCTCTGGTAGTTCCGCGGGTATCGGATAGAGACGGCTCGCACCGTTCTCGATCAGCGCAAGACCTCCGACGCTGCGGTACTCGGCAAGCCGTTGCCGATTGCGCAGGACCAGATGCAGCGGCACGCCCGCGCGAAACAGTCGCGCCGCCCACAGCCCGCCCAGGCTGCCGGCGCCAAGTACGTGCCAAGTCCCAGCCATCAAGCGGGCTGCTTGTAGCGCAGAGGCACGATGCGCCCTGTGGCGTAGGCGTCAGGCAGTAATGATCCGGCCTGTGCGATAACCTGCTTGGGATCGACCGGTAACGCGCTGGCGTCGAGGCTAACCATCGCGATGCCGGCCTTGATCGAAATGAAGCCCTCGTCGGTCTTGAACGGCTTGAGGTTGAGTCCCTCGTGGAGTCGCTTGAAACTGCTCGGAGAGCAGCCGCGTAAGTCATCAATCAGGGTAAGCACGCCGAAATGGCGATCGTCCAGGCGGGTGAGCACGTCGAGCGGGCGTACTAGCTGTTGAAGCCGCCGTGCGACACCGCGCAGCAGGTCCTGATGAAACTGTTCCCCGTAGCGTTCCCGCTGGCTGTTGATCTCCGGCAAACCGATAAGCAAGTGGCACAGCGCACCGCCACGGCTTTCGATCTGGCGCAAGCTGTCGCCAAGTCGCTGATGGAGGTAGCGGCTGTTTCCCAGACCGGTGATCGGGTCGATCAGGTTGCGTTTCTCCAGACTCGCGATATTTTCGGTCAACAGGCGATTCTCCCGCATCAGCCGCTGCAGTGAGCCGCAAAGCCGGTCGGCCGCAAACACCCTGGGCACGAGCTGGTCGTTCATCACCGACTTGCCGATGAAGTCATCCACGCCGTGATCGAACGCCTTGCTCAGCACGTCTTGGCCGTCGCGTCCGGTCAGGAGAATGATGTAGGTGTAATGGTCGGACATCTCGTCCTGCTGGCGGACCTGAGCCGTCAGCTCCAGGCCGTCCATTTCCGGCATCAGCCAATCGGCGAGCAGAACATTGGCGGGGCGTTGCTCGATCAGCTCCAGCGCCGCGCTGGCACTGTTGGCGAAACGAATGTCTTCGTACCCGGCCTTGCTGAGCGCGCGACCTATCATCACGCTGGAGAACTTGGCGTCGTCTACCACCAGGATGCTGAGTTGGGGGTTGGGCATTCAGGGGCTCGGAAAAAGGAGAGGACTGCAACAGGGTTCGAAGGGCCCGGGCAGCGCGAACAGTTATAATGATGGCGCATTTGAACCGTCAAGCTAAGCGCGCTGGGTCACACCTCGCGCCGTTTCCAAAGGAGGAAGCCCATGCCCTCATTCGACGTGGTGTCCGAACTGGACAAACACGAAGTAACCAACGCGGTAGATAACGCTGTCAAGGAGCTCGACCGGCGCTATGACCTGCGTGGTAAAGGCAGTTTCGATTTCAAGGAACTGACCATCAATCTGACCGCCGATGCAGATTTCCAACTGGAGCAGATGCTGGAAATCCTCAAGTTGAGCCTGGTCAAGCGCAAGATCGATATCCAGTGTATGGAGCTGAAGGACCCCTATCCGTCGGGCAAGACCGTCAAACAGGAAGTGGTGCTGCGAGAGGGCATCGACAAGGAGCTGGCTAAGAAGATCGTCGCCTACATCAAGGAGGCCAAGCTGAAGGTGCAGGCCGCTATTCAGGGGGAGCAGGTACGTGTGACCGGCAAGAAACGCGACGACCTGCAGGAAGCGATCGCCCTGCTGCGCACCAAGGATTTCGGGATGCCGTTGCAGTTCAACAATTTCCGCGATTGATCACCCCGCGCACGTCCGCGTGCCACTTTCCGCATTAGCCGAGCGCCTGTAGCCGGGACGCTCGGTGTCCCAAGGAGACTCCTTTCAATGGATTTCAGTGTCGATTATCTGGTCGAGCTTTCCGAGGCCTGGTTGCCTGTTGTCATTCAATATGGTGCGCAAGTCACGCTGGCACTTTTCACCTTTCTCATCGGCTGGTGGCTGATCAACAAGCTCGTCGGCAAAGTAGGCAGCGTATTGAAGCGCCGCCAGGTCGACCCTTCGTTGCATGGCTTCATCGAAAGCCTGGCTGGCATCATCCTCAAGGTCCTGCTGCTGATCAGCGTTGCGTCGATGATCGGCGTGGAGACCACATCGTTCATTGCGGTGATCGGTGCCGCGGGCCTTGCGATCGGCCTGGCGCTGCAGGGCAGCCTGGGCAACTTTGCGGGCGGTGTGTTGATCCTGATCTTTCGCCCGATCCGCGTTGGCGAGTGGATCGAAGCTCAGGGTGTGGCCGGCACTGTGCATTCGATTCAGATCTTCCACACGGTTCTCAAGTCTGCCGACAACAAAACCATCGTCGTGCCCAACGGCAGCCTCTCGAATGGCCATATCACCAACTACTCCCGCGAACCGCGACGTCGCGCGGACATCAATATCGGCATCGATTACAGCGCCGATATCAAGCTCGCGCGCAAGATCCTGCTGGAGATCGCTGAAGATGAGCGCGTGCTACGCGATCCTGAGCCGGTAGTTCATGTGGTCGCACTGGCTGACAACTCGGTGAATCTGTCGCTGCGGGTGTGGGTCGCTACGGGCGACTTCTGGCCAGTGACCTTTGGCTTTACCGAACTGGTGAAGGAGCGCTTTGACGCAGCCGGGATCGGCATTCCGTTTCCGCAGCGCGTGGTGCATCTGGTACAGCGCTGATCTGCGACGCAAAACGAAAGCCGGCTGACGCCGGCTTTTCATTAGCTCTGCTCGGTTGAGGATATCGGCTCGGCGCCGCTTGGCTGCTGACGGTTGCGTGTCCATTGCCAGACAATCAGAACCAGCGTCGGGATACCGAGCAACGCGGTCACAAAGAAGAAGTTGCTGTAACCGAGTTGCTCGACCATCACGCCTGAATAACCGCCCAATAGCCTTGGCAGCAACAGCATCAGCGAGCTGAGCAGGGCGTACTGGGTGGCAGAAAACTTCAGATTGGTCAGGCTCGACAGGTAAGCGACGAATGCGGTCGAAGCCAGCCCGCCGCTGAAGTTATCGCAGGAAATCGTGACGATGAGCATGTTGAGGTTGGCGCCCATTTCCACCAGCAACATGAACATGAGGTTGGTCGCAGCCGATGCGACACCACCGATGAACAGAATCGGCAGAATGCTGAATCGCACGATCAGCAAGCCGCCAAAGGCAGCGCCGAGCAAGGTCATGATCAAGCCAAACAGCTTGCTAACGCTGGCGATCTGATCCTTGCTGAAGCCCTGGTCGATATAAAAGACGTTGGCCATGACCCCCATGACCGTATCTGACATCCGGTAGGTGGCGATCAATCCAAGCAGCAACAGCGCCTGCCAGCGGTAGCGCATGATGAAGTCGGTGATGGGCGTCAGCACCGGGCCCATCAGAATCCGGCCGGGGCCTGAAAGGCAGCCCCAGCAGATCAGCAGGTACATGGTGCCGCGTGGCCAGTAGCCGCCCCAATAGGACTGGAACATGCCTGTGGTCGACACCATGAGGATGATCAGCACGATCACCGAGACCGCTTGATGAACGAAGTCGAAGCGTGCCGGGCGTTGGCGTTGGCCAGCCTGGTGGAGCATCTGGCGCACCGGGACCATCAGCGACCGCCCCCAGGGTGACAGCGAACCGATGATAAACAGCAAGTACAGCGTTGCCCGTGGCCAGGCCTGGGCAATCAGGGCGTTGATCATTGCCGGAACGGAAATCAGCAGTACCAGCAACAGGCCGACTGCAGCCATCTGATGATTGAAACTGAATTTGGACGGCTCGTGCGGCAGCGGTGCGGCCCCTTGGGGCTCGGGGATCAACAGGCTGGTCACAAGGCCTGGGAGGATGAGAAGGGCGAAGGCGATATAGGTCGTGGCCCAGGCGGCTTGGCTGTATTCGACGTTGCTGGAGCCCAGCCACTCGGCCAGGAAAAGTGCACCGGCGCTGGCCAGCAGCATGGCGATGCGGTAACCGGTCATGTAGCTCGCGGCCAGCGTGGCCTGCAATTTGTCCTCGGCGATTTCCAGCCGATAGGCATCGATGGCGATGTCCTGCGTCGCCGAAGCGAAAGCCACCGTTACGGCGAGCGCGATCAACATGGTCAGGTTCTGTTGTGGATTGCACATGGCCATGCCGATCAGGCCGATGGCAATCACCGCCTGCGATAACACCAGCCACGAGCGTCGCCGGCCGAGCCCGCCGATCCAGGGTAGCCGCCACTGGTCGAGCATCGGCGACCAGACCCATTTGAATGCATAGGCGAGGCTGATCCAGCTGGCAAAACCGATGGTCTCGCGAGACACACCAGCCTCGCGCAGCCATACAGACAGCGTGGAAAACACCAGGATCGCAGGAAGCCCGGCAGCGAAGCCAAGGATCAGTAGAGTCAGTGAGGCTGGGCTGGCGTAGGCGGCTAGCGCGGCGCGCCAGGTTTCACGGGACATAAAGGAAGATCAGGGACAGAACATGAAGCGCGCACTCTACCCGCTGTGCTCCGCCGAATGCCAGCCGTGCCGACGTATGTCGACGCGGCCGTTGATCACCTGCACACCCTCGGCGCGAAGTCGCGCACGTTGCTCGTCACCAGAAAGGGTGCCAGCGGCCAGGCTCAGGCGGCCGCCCGCACCCATCACTCGGTGCCAGGGCAGGCGCGTATCGTCCGGTAACTGCGACAAGACCCGGCCGACCCAACGTGCTGCGCGCCCGAGCCCGGCTACCGCGGCAAGTTCGCCGTAGCTGGTGACCTTGCCTTCCGGGATCTGCGCCAACGTCAGATACAGCGCCGCGCGTCGGGCTTCGGCATCACTGGTGCGAAGGTCGCTGTGCAGTGCGCCAGCGGGATGGGGCGTCATGAAAGGGCTCCATTGGTAATCAGATTGATGATGACGCGAGGCTCCGTTTAGCGGCCAACGCTTGTTGTCTTCGGTGGCATAAGGATAATGCCTGCCTTTCTCGTTTACCCCACAGACATCTTATTGCCTATGTTCTTCCGACCGCTCTCTCGCAGTTTGCTCTGCGTAACGCTTTCGACGCTCACTCTGCCGACCTTTGCCGATACCGTGTGGCTGAAAAATGGTGATCGCCTGACCGGCAAAATCAGTGTGCTCGACGGCGGCAAGCTGCTCATCGAAACCGAGTATGGCGGTTCCATTCCGGTGAAATGGAGCCAGGTAGCGACTCTGGAAAGCAACCAGCAACTGCTGGTCAAGGAAGACGATGTGACCGGCGAGGTCGCAAAATCGTTGCAAGCGGCTGGCGACGGCATGGTTACCCTGAGCAACGGTGGGGCGCCGCGTACGGTCCCG
Source organism: Stutzerimonas stutzeri SDM-LAC (assembly GCF_000235745.1). Taxonomy (GTDB): domain Bacteria; phylum Pseudomonadota; class Gammaproteobacteria; order Pseudomonadales; family Pseudomonadaceae; genus Stutzerimonas; species Stutzerimonas stutzeri_H. The sequence continues at coordinate 11,693 of NZ_AGSX01000077.1, forward strand.
CTGAAATCGATCACACAGATCATCCATCCGAAGCCAATCATTCAGGACCTGACCTGGAAGGGCAACGTCGATATGGCGCTGGACTACAAGCGCGCCGAAACCGACACCGATGATTACGACATCTCGTTCAAGACCTCGGCGCGCCATGGTCTCTGGCGTCACAACGGTTCTGGCGGCTACAACCGTGAGTACCGCGACGGCGTGACGGCCACCGATAACTGGGAAGCCGAATATGCGCTCGACCGCTTCCTCGATGAGCACTGGTTCTGGCAGGGGCGCCTGGAGTACAGGCGTGACAAGATCGAGGACGTGCGCCGTCAGCGCACCATCGGTACCGGTCCGGGTTACCAGTTCTGGGACAACGAACTGGGTGCCTTCTCGCTGGCATCACTGGCCAACCGCAGCGACTACGAGTTCGCCAGCGGCAACACGGAACAATTCTATTCGTTGGCGATGAAGTGGAATTACAACCGTTACCTGGTGGGCAAGACCTTCGAGATATTCAGTAATGGTGAGATCGGCAAACCATTGGAAAACGTCGCCGACTATCAGTTGGACGCGGAAATGGGACTGCGCTACAAGGTGACCGACTGGGCGTCGCTCAATATGAAGGCCGAGAAAGACATCGTCAGCGGCGCAGAGAGCGATCTGGACGAAACCCGTTACAGCATCGGGTTCGGTGTGGGCTGGTAAGGCTCGTGCGTAATTGACCGGGCGCAGAGTGCGCCCGGTTCTGTTTCTGCTGTCCCTTACAGGCGCAAGCCTCCATCGAGCTCCAGAATGCGTCCGGTGTAGTAGTCGTTCTCGAATATGTAGGCCACCGAATGGGCGATCTCCTGGGGTTTGCCCAGGCGCTTGAGCGGGATCCCTGCAGTCATTTTTTCCAGCGCTTCGGGTTTCATGCTGGCGACCATCTCGGTCTCGATGAAACCGGGTGCAACACCGGCGACGCGGATGCCGTAGCGTGCCAGCTCCTTCGCCCACACTACGGTATCTGCAGCGACGCCAGCCTTGGCGGCCGAATAGTTCGCCTGGCCCATGTTGCCGGCGCGGGATATCGAGGAAATGTTGATGATCGCGCCCTGGCGCTTCAACTCGATCATCTTCGCCGCAACCTCGCGGGTGCAGAGGAACACGCCGGTGAGGTTGACATCGATTACCGCCTGCCACTGGGCCAAGCTCATCTTCGACAGTTCGCCGTCCTTGAGTTTGATGGTCAACCCGTCACGGAGGATGCCGGCATTGTTGACCAAGCCGTCCAGCCCGCCAAAATCTTCGCTGACCTGGCTCACCATATGGCCGACCTGCTCTTCGTCGGCGACATTGCACAGGTAGGCGCGTGCATCACCGCCGGCGCTCTTGCAGGCTGCGACCGCTTCGTCCAGCCGCTCCTGGTTGAGGTCGACCAGTGCCAGACGGGCGCCCTTGCTGGCGAGGTATTCGCCCATTGCCCGGCCGAGCCCTTGGCCACCACCAGTAATGATGATGACCTTGTCTTTCAGCTGCATGTCCATCTCCTCATCTATACCAGCGGGCGTCGATAAACGACGTCCGCTGACGAAACCGTTATGCTGATGCCCTGCCGAATTGCCTCTTGAGGAACTCCCGTGAGCGTTCAAGCCGCCAAGCATGCCCGACAACTCCTGCTCAAGGAATACCGCGGCGTGCTCTCGACTCACTCCAAGGCCATGCCCGGATTTCCCTTTGGCTCAGCGGTCCCATACTGCTTGGGCGAAGAGGGCTGGCCGCTGATCCTGATCAGCCGGATCGCCCAGCACACCAAGAATCTGCAGGCAGACCCACGCTGCTCGTTGTTGGTCGCTGAACGTGGCGCCGAGGATGTGCAGGCAACCGGCCGTCTCACCCTGCTGGCTGAGGCGGTGCAACTCACGGCCGAAGCCGCGGTCGAGGCTGCGGCCGAGCGTTACTACCGCTATTTCCCCGAATCGCGCGATTACCACCTCGTCCACGATTTCGACTTCTGGGTGCTGCAACCGGTGCGCTGGCGCTACATCGGAGGCTTTGGTGCGATTCATTGGCTGGAACAGGTGGCATTGGCCAACCCCTTTGCGCGTACAAACGGGGGCGAGGGTGAGATGCTCGACCATATGAACCAGGACCATGGCGCGGCGATTGCTCACTACGTGCAGGTGGCCGGCCTGCCGTCTGACCCGACGGCACGCATGGTCGGCATCGACAGCGAAGGCTTTCACCTGAGCATCGGTCAGAGTATTCACTGGCTGGCATTTGCCGATAGCTGTACCAGCCCAGGCTCCGTGCGTCAGGCTCTGGTGGAAATGGCGCGGCGCTGACTTCGCACAAGCGCAAGCGTGAATAATCCGGTTACAGCCTGTTCCCCCGATGGGTTGAATTCACTGCAGCCCGCCGTCATCTACACGAGATCGGAAGCCGTTCTTCCGCCAAGGATTATCGATGCGAATTTTCTTACTGCTGTTTCTCCTGTTCCCGCTGGCCGAGCTGGCGTTGCTGATCAAGGTTGGCGGCTCTATCGGCGTGCTGCCGACCATTCTGCTGCTGGTCATCAGCGGCATGGCCGGTATTCTGCTGATGCGCCTCGCCGGTTTCGCCACGGCTTGGCGTGCGCGTGAGCGTCTGGCCCGCGGTGAATTGCCGGAACGGGAAATGCTCCAGGGCTTGATGATGGCGGCGGCCGGGGGCCTGCTGTTCCTGCCCGGGTTTCTCAGCGATGTCGTCGCGCTGCTGGTGCTCTTCCCGCCGACACGCAAATTGTTCCTTGGCTTTGTCGGACGCCGCGTAGAGGCGCAGGCACAGCGTAGACGAGCCTTTGCCGATGACCTGCGCCAGCGTCAGGAAGGTCGAGATGGCCCGCAGCGCCCGAACGTCATCGAAGGCGAGTGGGAGCGCCGCGACAAATAATTACCGCTCCTGTCGCGAAGGCATGGCTCGGCATGCCTTTTTTATTGTCGTCAAATGCAAAAAATCCTCACCATCGCCCTTGAAATCATTTTCCGCGCCCGCATGTAGCGGTCACCGCAAGGTCGCTGTCGCGATTTGACAGTCCGTCTTCTGCGGCTCGCATTGCGCGCCGCAACCGGCAACGCCGGATTTGCCCAACCCGCCGATGAGAATGCATCGGCATGGAAACCACTGTACTAGGAGAGATCGACAATGAAGCTTCGTCCTCTACATGACCGCGTCGTGATTCGTCGCAGCGAAGAAGAAACCAAAACCGCAGGCGGCATCGTGCTGCCGGGCTCCGCTGCCGAGAAACCCAACCGTGGCGAAATCGTCGCTGTCGGCACTGGCCGCGTTCTGGACAACGGCGAAGTCCGTCAGCTGGCCGTCAAGGTTGGCGACCAGGTCGTATTCGGCCCTTACTCCGGCAGCAACACCGTTAAGGTCGACGGTGAAGACCTGCTGGTGATGAGCGAGAACGAAATCCTCGCCGTCGTAGAAGCCTGATCAGCGCTCGCTTACAGCGAACAGCGTTCCATCAACAGAATTTGAGGAAGAATCAACATGGCTGCTAAAGAAGTTAAATTCGGCGATTCCGCCCGCAAGAAAATGCTGGCAGGCGTCAACGTCCTGGCTGACGCGGTAAAAGCGACCCTCGGCCCGAAAGGCCGCAACGTGGTTCTGGAAAAGAGCTTCGGCGCTCCGACCATCACCAAGGATGGCGTTTCCGTTGCTAAGGAAATCGAGCTGAAAGACCGCTTCGAAAACATGGGCGCGCAGCTGGTCAAGGACGTTGCCTCCAAGGCCAACGACGAAGCCGGTGACGGCACCACCACTGCAACCGTTCTGGCCCAGGCCATCGTCAACGAAGGCCTGAAGGCAGTCGCTGCCGGCATGAACCCGATGGACCTCAAGCGCGGCATCGACAAGGCGACCATCGCCGTTGTCGCCGAGCTGAAGAACCTGGCCAAGCCATGCACCGACTTCAAGGCCATCGCCCAGGTCGGCACCATCTCCGCCAACTCCGACAGCTCCATCGGCGCCATCATTGCCGAAGCCATGGAAAAAGTTGGCAAGGAAGGCGTGATCACCGTTGAAGAGGGCTCGGGCCTGGAAAACGAGCTGTCCGTCGTAGAAGGCATGCAGTTCGACCGCGGCTACCTGTCCCCCTACTTCATCAACAAGCCGGACACCATGGTGGCCGAGCTCGACAGCCCGCTGCTGCTGCTGGTCGACAAGAAGATCTCCAACATCCGCGAACTGCTGCCGGTTCTCGAAGCCGTTGCCAAGGCTGGTCGTCCGCTGCTGATCGTGGCTGAAGACGTTGAAGGTGAAGCGCTGGCGACCCTGGTCGTTAACAACATGCGCGGCATCGTCAAGGTCGCGGCCGTCAAGGCACCTGGCTTCGGCGACCGTCGCAAGGCCATGCTGCAGGACATCGCTATCCTGACTGGCGGCACCGTGATTTCCGAAGAAGTCGGCCTGAGCCTGGAAACCGCTACCCTGGAGCACCTGGGTAACGCCAAGCGCGTTGTGCTGAACAAGGAAAACACCACCATCATCGATGGTGCTGGCCAGCAGGTTGACATCGAAGCGCGCGTTGCGCAGATCCGCAAGCAGGTCGAAGACACCACGTCCGACTACGACAAAGAGAAGCTGCAAGAGCGTCTGGCCAAGCTGGCTGGCGGTGTTGCTGTGATCAAGGTCGGTGCCGGTACCGAAGTCGAGATGAAAGAGAAGAAGGCCCGCGTCGAAGACGCCCTGCATGCTACCCGTGCAGCCGTCGAAGAAGGCGTGGTTCCTGGCGGTGGCGTTGCCCTGGTGCGCGCGCTGCAGGCCATCTCCGAGCTGAAGGGCGAGAACGAAGACCAGAACGTCGGTATCGCGCTGCTGCGTCGCGCTGTAGAAGCACCGCTGCGTCAGATCGTTGCCAACGCCGGTGGCGAGCCGAGCGTCGTGGTCGACAAGGTCAAGCAGGGTGAAGGCAACTACGGCTTCAACGCTGCTTCCGACACCTACGGCGACATGATCGAAATGGGCATCCTCGATCCGGCCAAGGTGACTCGTTCCGCACTGCAGGCTGCGGCCTCCATTGGCGGTCTGATGGTCACCACCGAAGCCATGGTTGCCGAGAGCATCGACGACAAGGCTGCTCCAGCCATGCCGGACATGGGTGGCATGGGCGGTATGGGTGGCATGGGCGGCATGATGTAAGCCAGCCTGTCCCCTCAAGAGCCCCGCCTAATGCGGGGCTTTTTTATGCGCGTTGCGCCGCCGGCCAAGCCCCAAGGGGTGAGAGCTGGCGCGCGCATGAGCGCGGCCCTCCGTTCAACATCGGCCATCGGTCATTTTTCTCGGCGCCCGGTCAATTGGTGAACTATGGTGATTTCTCGACTCACCAAATAACAAGGGCTTGCGCAATGAAACTTGAAATTGCACGAGGTGTGTTTCTGGTCGGTGCACTGGGTGTCGCGTCGCTCTGTGCGACCGCATGGAGTGAGCCGAATGCCAAAGTCGTCGCGCGAAGCGATCTCAGCAGCCATTGCTCGGTCCCGCGCGTCGCCCGCGCCGCTCTTTCAGAGTCGCGACCCGATCAGGACTTGCTGTTGCTCATGTATGGGCTTTCCCAGAGCTTGGTAGGGCGCAGCTGAGCAGCGCGCTAGCGCTGATTCGAGTCCTGCTTCCATTCCTTGCTTAATGCCCGGGTGACGGATGCGCGCTCGTATTCGGGGCTGTCGCCCGGTCCGGGCTTGCCAGTGCCGTATACACAGCCGGTAGCACGAACAGCGTGAACAGGGTGCCCACTGTCATGCCTGTGGCGATCACCAGGCCGATGTCGAAGCGACTCACCGCTCCGGCACCGCTGGCCAGGATCAAAGGAACCATGCCGAATACCGTTGCTGCGGTTGTCATCAACACCGGTCTGAGTCGGATTGCGGCGGCTTCCTCAACTGCTTCACGGCGGCTCAGCCCCCGATCTCGACGCAACTGATTGGCAAACTCGACGATCATGATGCCGTGCTTGCTGATCAACCCGATCAGCGTCACCAGTCCGACCTGCGTATAGATGTTCATGCTCGACAGGCCGAGGAACAGCGGAACCAGCGCGCCGCAAACAGAGAGCGGCACGGTCACCAGGATCACCAGCGGATCGCGGAAGCTCTCGAACTGTGCCGCCAGCACGAGAAAAATGACTGCCAACGCAAGTGCAAAGGTCGTGTACAGCGCATTGCCTTCCTGAATGTACTGGCGCGATGCGCCTGCGTAATCAAAGGTGTAACCCTGCGGCGCTTCTTCCAGCGCAATGCTGCGCAGCGTGTCGATGGCCTCGCCCATGCTGACGATCGGAAAGCCCTGGATGGTCGCTGCGTTTAGCTGCTGAAACTGGGTCAGTTGGGTCGGTCGGGCGCGGTCATGAACGGTGATCAGGGTGGACAGGGGCAGCATCTCGCCCTGATCGTTCTTCACGTAGTAATTGCTCAGCCAGCCTGGATTGTCCCGGTAGGCCTGCTCTACTTGGGCAATTACCTTGTAGCTGCGACCCTCGATGGTGAAGCGGTTGATCTCGCTTTCACCCAGCAAGGTGGCCAGCGTCACACCGAGATCTTCCATGGTGACGCCCATCTGCGCGGCTTTTTTGCGGTCGATATCGATGACGATTTCCGGTTTGTCGAACGCCAGGTCCACATCGAGAAACGCGAACTTGCCGGAGGCCTGGGCTTTTTCCTTGATTCGCTCGGTGACCTGCAGAAGTGACTCGTAATCGTTAGCCGTATTGATGACAAATTGGAACGGCAGGCCTTCACCGGTTCCGGGTAGCGATGGCAGGTTGAAGCCAAAGACCTGCAGACCCGGAATCTGATCGAGCTTGGCCTGCACTTCTGGGAGCACTTCCATCTGGGTACGCTCCCGCTCGTCCCAGGGCGTCATCAGGAAGCCGCCAATCCCGCTTTGTACACCGTTGAAGCCATTGATCTGGAACCAGGAGTAGTACTCGGGGAACGACTCGAAAATCTCCAGGAACTGATCGGTGTAGGCGTTGAGGTAGTCGAGATTCGCCGTCTGCGGTGCGCTGGCCATCATGAAGATGATGCCCTGGTCTTCCTCCGGCGCCAGCTCGCTTTCGGTGAACTTGAGCAGCAGCGGAATCAGCCCGAGTACGATCAATGCGAATACCAGTACCACCGGGCGTGTGTTCAGTGTGCCGTGCAACGCACGCTGATAACGCGTCTTCAACCGGTCGAAAAGCTGGTCAAGGCGGTGCGCCAGGCCGGTCGGGTTTTCTTCGTGGCGCAGCAGGCGGGAGCACATCATCGGCGACAGGGTCAGCGCGACCACGCCGGAAATCAGCACGGCGCCGGCCAGGGTCAGGGCGAACTCCTGGAACAGCGCGCCCGTCAGTCCCTGCAGAAAGCCGATCGGTGCATAGACCGCGGCGAGGGTGACGGTCATGGTGACGACCGGCATCGCGATTTCTCTGGCGCCGTCGATCGCTGCCTGAAAGGGCGTTTCGCCGTCCTCGATATGTCGGTGGATATTCTCCACCACGACAATTGCGTCATCCACGACCAGGCCGATCGCCAGCACCATCGCCAGCAGTGTCAGCAGGTTGATCGAATACCCCATGGTCTGCATGAAGAACAACACGCCGATCATCGAGAGCGGGATGGTCACCACGGGGATCAGTACTGAGCGTACTGAACCGAGGAACAGGAAAACCACTACGATGACGATCACCACCGCTTCGGCGAGGGTCTTGACTACCTCATCGATGGAGGCCTGGATGAACCGCGTTGCGTCATAGGCGATGGTGACTTTCAGGCCGGGTGGCAATTGCGATTCGATCTGCGGCATTACTGCTCGCACCTCGCTGATGACATCCAGCGGGTTGGCGCTCGGCGTGCCCTTGACGCCGATATAGACCGACGGAATCCCGTCGAACGAGCTGATCGCGTTATAGCTTTCGGCGCCCATCTCGACGCGCGCTACATCACCGAGCAGCACACGGCTATCGCCCTGGGTCTTCAGGGGGATCGCGGCAAAAGCTTCGGGGGTCTTCAGTTCGGTATCGGCGTTGATGCTGGTGACAACGTACTGGCCCTTCACCTCACCGGCGGCGGACAGGAAGTTGTACTTGCGCACCGCCTCGTTCACGTCGCTTGCAGAGAGGCCGTACGCGGCGAGTTTGACCGGGTCCAGCCAGAGGCGCATGGCGAACACCTGGTTGCCGAGAATCTCCGCCTCGGCCATGCCGGGCAGGGTGGCCAGCTTCGGCTGGATGACCCGCGACAGGTAATCGGTGATCTGCGGGTTGCTCAGCTGCTCGCTATAGAAGCTGATGTACATGAGCGCTGTGGAGTCGGCCGCCTGCTTGTTCAGTACCGGGTCTTCCGCGTTCTGTGGCAGCTGGTTCTTGACCGAGTTGGCCTGGCTCAACAGCTCGGTATAGAGCCGATCGGTATCGGCGCCAATACGCGCATAGACCGAGATGATCGAGACGTTCTGCTGGCTGACCGATGTCATGTAGTCCACGCCTTCGGCGCTGGCCAGGCTCTGTTGCAGGGGCTGAGTGATATAGCCCTGGATCGTCTCTGCGTTGGCGCCGGGGTAGGCGGTGGTCACCGTGATCAGCGCGCTTTCCATTTGCGGGTACTGACGGATCACCAGACTGTTGAATGCCTGGAAGCCGAGCAGCACCAGCAGCAAGCTGATTACACTGGCCAGCACCGGGCGGCGGATAAATGGATCGGTAAAAGCCATGCGCTCTGTGTCCCTTTGATCGACGTCTCAGCGAGCCTCGGATTCGAGTTCGAGGGTGCGCTTTTCGGCAATGGCGACGTGGGCGCCAGTATCCAGCTTGAGTTGTCCCGCAATGACCACCTGCTCGCCTGCCTCGAGCCCCTCGAGGATCACCACGCGGCCGTCGCGCCGCTCTCCGGTTTTGACGAAGCGCCGCTCGACGACCAGATAGGGCTCGTCGGTCTCGGTCGCCGTGGTGCCTTCTTCGGGTTCGGGAGGCTGGCCTTCTTTCACCACCAGTACCGAGTTGCCGTACAGGGTGTAGGTGATCGCGGTTTCCGGTACCACGACCCGGAGTTCGTCGCTAGGCAACAGCACCTGCAGGTCGGCGAACATACCCGGCAGCAGGCGCTCGCCTGGGTTGGCCAGCTCCGCGCGGACCTGCACGTTGCGGGTTGTGATCTCGACCTTGGGGTTCAGGGCGACGATACGGCCCTCGAACTGCTCATCGGGGAAAGCCGCTACCTGCACGCGCACGGGTTGATCGATGGCGAGCAACGGCACGTGTTGTTCGGCCAGGTAGAAGTCGACGAACAGCGTCGACAGGTCCTGCAGCGTGGCTATCGGCGTACCGGCTGCGACGTAGTCACCGACGTCAACCTGACGGATCCCGATGGTCCCGGAGAAGGGTGCCAGAATGCGCTTTTTCGCCAGGCTGGCCTTCAATTGGGCGACTGTGGCGTCGGCTTTCTGCGACTGGGCATTGAGCCGATCGAAATCGCTGCGTGAAATGGCCTTCCCCTCGATCAGGCTGCGTGCTCGCTGAAATTCCACCTTTGCCAGATGCAGATCCGCTTCCGCCGCGGCCAGGCTCGCCTGTTCGATCTCGCTGTCGAGCAGCACGATGGGCTGCCCCTGCCGCACTTTTTCACCCGAGCGGAACTGCACGTCGCTGATGGTGCCGGCAATCTCAACCGAAAGGTCGATGCCCTGCGATGCGGTAAGCGTGCCTACGGCCGGAAGTCGACTCTGCCAGCGTTCCTTGCTGGAGGTGACCACTTCGACGTTGACCGGCGGCTTCGGCGCCTTGAACTGTTGGATCTGCGAGTAGATCGAGTTGAACTTGAAGGCGGCGAGGATCAATACCACGACGATCACCGCGCCAAGCATCAGCAGCATGCGGCGCAACATTTTCCGTATTCCTTGGAGTAATGAGCCGGCTGACATGACGATGCAACGACGCAGCCGTATCGAACACGCAAGCCCGGTCAGGCGCAGCTATGCGCCGACCTTGGCAGTGCAGAGGGAAAATGGACGTTAGCTGCGAACCGTGTGCAAGTAAAGTCGGATATCAGGCTTGGTCTGGGGCAGGGGACGGGGGCGTAAGCGGCGCTGCTCGCGCCAGGGAGCCCGGCTGAATCGACCAGCCGGCCCCGCGTGGGCGGGGCCGTTTGGTTGGGTTGAGCGTCAGCCTGCCAGGCGGTGAGTGACTTCGCTGAGCTGAGCGCAGAGCCCACGCAGATTCTGGCTGGCCTTCTCGGTGCGCTCGACGTTGTCCTGGTTGGTCGTGGCGATTGCGGTGGTTTCGGTGAAATTGCGCGAAATGTCTTCGGCCACGGACGTTTGCTCCTCAGCAGTCGTGGCGATCTGCCGGTTCATATCACGAATCGCCTCGACCTCCGGGGTGATGCGTTGCAGCATGCCACCGGCTTCCGTGACTTGTTCGACACCTTCATCGCTGCGGGCCCGACCATTTTTCGATCGCCCGTACGGCATCCACTGCGCCCGTCTGGACCGTGTCGACGATCTGGTGAATCTCGGGAGGGAGCAGTGGCTTTTCGGCCGCTTCCTTCGATACTTGAGCGGTTTCAGACCAGGCGCAGATGATTGTCCCAGAGCCCTGCTGGCAGCTGCAGAGGGGTGCTGACGAACGCCTTGCCGGTGCAGTCGACAAAGCGGCAGCGGCCCTGACCGGAGCTGACCACAAAGCCTTCTTTGACTGCCGCGACGCCGGCACAATCGGGCAGATGGATCTCCTCGCGCAGCGCCGCTGTGTCCAGGTCCCAGATAAACACCTTGTTGCCGCGCGGAGCCGTCACGGCCAGCAGGCGAAGGGTGTTGTTGATCGCCAGGCTGGCGGTGTACTGGTTCATGGTTTGGCGTTGCGCTTCGCCCAGCGGGAACGCCTGGAATGCCTGGCCGGGGCGCTTGATCGCGAGCAATGGCACCCGATCCATTGGGTCGCCTTCATACTGCTGGCCGGACACCACCGTGCCGTCAGCCGCCACTGCCAGGTGACGCACGCTGTTCATCCGTTCGGGCAACTGCTCCTTACTGATCAAGGTGCCATCGCGGCGCAACAGCACCAGGCTGGGTTCCATGGCGTGCAGATTCATCATCTGACGGCTGTCGGCTTCGGTGCGGATTCCGCCGTTGGCGACTACCAGCGTCTCGCCATCGGGCATCCACAGCAGTTGATGCGGGCCGATACCGTGGGTCGAGTGCTCACCGCTACGCACCAATTGACGGTTCTCGACACGGTAGACGCCGAGTACGCCGCGACCGGCTGCGGATGTATCGTTCTCGGTGGTGTAGAACCAGTCGCCACTGGCGTGAAAAACACCATGGCCATAGAAATGACGATCAGGTGGTGACGCCAGTACCTGCAGCAGCGCCCCGTCACGGCTGTCGATCAGATAACTCTCACGACTCGGGCGGCGCCCGACAAACACCGCAAGCGGCAGGTGCGGGTGCGCGTAGACATCGTGGCAGCGCTCGGCGACAGGCGTGGCGAAGACCTGACTACCGTCGAGGCGATAGCCGACCGCATAGTGGCGGCCATCGGCATCGTTTCGCGCCGATAGCAGCAACGGTTGTTCGGTTTGATGCGTCAGCGACCAGCCGCCAACAGCTGAAGCGGCCACGACAGCGCTACTGAGACCCAGGAAGGCGCGACGGTTCATGATCAATCTCCATCATGGGCATTGAAGCCGATCTGCACGCCAAGGGCGCGGGCCAGTTCGGTCTGGTGCAGGCGGTGCAAGGCATCGATGTCCTGATACAGCGCATCGAGACGCGTCCGACCGGCTTCGTCAGCTATCAACTCGCTGAACGGCAGCATGATGTCCTCCAGATGCTGGCGCGTGGTTTCGTAGGCAACGTCGATGCGCTTGGCCAGCTCAGCCTGCTCGGCCGGCACCAGCGCCTTCAGCCCGTTTCCATCGGTGCCCAGCCAGAGCCGTTGGGCACCGGCGAGTGCGGCATCGATACTGGGAAGCGTAGCGTCGCTGCGCCAGGCTTCGGCCTGGAACGGCTGCGGGAAGCCCTTGCTCTGGCGACCAAGCGGTGCGCCAAGCTTCTTCTTCAGGCCATCCAGTGCGGTGACCTGGACGCGCAGCAAATCAGCGATCGCTTCGGCTGATTCTGCGTAACGCGCGTTGGGAAACTCACTCAACTGGGCGGCCATGCCGTCCTTGGCTTCCCAGGCCTGCACGATATCGGCGGCGAGCTTCTGTTGATGCTCACCGATGGCTTCCAGTAGCGGGCAATAACGCGCTTTGGTCGCGCTATCGGTCAGGTCCACGGCCTTGTCGTAGAGCACGTATTCATAAGCAGACAAGCCCTGCAGGACGACACTGGCATTCTCCAGGTCGGCCTGGGTCAGCTGTGGCTTCTTTTTCAGCAATGCGGTGACCTGCCGCCCGACAAGGTTCTTCTTGTCAGGCCAGAACTGCACTTGCCAGGCCCGGTTGCCTTCACCCATCGGCCCGATCAGCAAGGGCTGCAAGCCCGCCCAGGCGAGCTGCGCCTGCAGGAACGCCTGGCGCGCATCGTTCAGCTCTTCATTGCCTGCACAAAAGGCGATGCCGCTGGCTGCCATGCGGCGGTTGGCTTCAGCCCAGTCGGTATAAGCCGGTAGCAGGACCTCGTTGGTCAGCGCCTGGCTTGTCTCCTGGTACGGATCGGATGGCGCACAGGCGCTTAGTAGCAGGCCCAGTGCAGTGGCGGTGGCGGCACGAAAAAATCGGTTGGGGTACATAGTGCTCCTCAGGGCTGGGCAAGGGTGCGTCTGGCTCGGCATTAAAGGGACCCGAGAAAAGCCAGCAGGGCGCTGCGCTCGTCACTGTCGAAGCCAAGTACGGTCTGCTTGGCGCGCTCGGCTTCGCCGCCGTGCCAAAGTATGGCTTCGAGCGGATTGCGAGCGCGACCGTCATGCAGCAGCTGGGTATGCCCACTGACAGCCTCGGTCATGCCGAGGCCCCAGAGTGGCGGGGTGCGCCATTCACGCCCTGTGGCCTCGAATTCCGGGCGATGATCGGCGAGCCCTTCGCCCAGGTCATGCAGCAGCAGGTCGGTGTAAGGGCGGATCACCTGGTTGGCGAGTTCGGGCTCGGCGGCATCGCCGGTGGTGAATTTGGGGACGTGACAGCTTTGGCAGCCTGCCCGATGGAACAGCGTCTTGCCCGCCAGGACCTGCGGGTCGTCGACGTTGCGCCGAGCCGGCACGCCAAGGTTGCGCGAATAGAACAGCACCAGCGACAGGATATGGTCGCTGACTTCGGTCTTGCCGCCGTCGGGCATCGCCAGGCAATCCGCCTGTGCTTGCGTGCAGCTGCTGCCGGACAACAGGCTGGTCGTCAGGCCCATGTCATTGAAAAAAGCGTCAGCGTTCTGCTGGTTCAGGTTCGGCTGTCCGGCTTTCCAGCCGAAGCGGCCCAGCGTGGTTTCGCGGGTAATCTGATCGAATACCCGGTTCGGGCGTCCGGAGATGCCATCACCGTTGCGGTCGTCCGGGTCGGCATTGGCGAGTATTGCCGCTTCCGGAATCGCTTCCAGCAGGCCGAGGCCGACCATTGCCGGCGCTACGCGGACGGAGAACAGCGTATCGGGATGCATCGGGCCGTAGCCCAGGTCGGTAATTTTCAGTTGCGGCGTTCGCAGTTCGACTTCGAAGCCGTCAGCGAAGCGCTCGGTATGGGTGCTGTAGCTGAGACGAACCTTGCCCTCGGGTGCGACCCCAGGAATCGCCATGTCCTGCAGTTGGCCACCATAAGTGGGTTCAGGTGCGATGCCTCGCTGATGGACCACCTCGGCGTGCTCCTCGCCTGCCGGGATCGACAGGCGCACCAGCATCGACACCGCATTGCCACGCTCGGCTTGCGCCGGATGCCCACGGCCGTCTTTGATATGACAGTTCTGGCAGCCGTTGGTGTTGATCAGTGGGCCAAGGCCATCGCGGGCCGTCGTCGAGGCGGGGGCGATGACCCAAGGATTGCGAAAAAAGCTGTTGCCGACACTGAAGTCCAGCCGGCGCATCGGTGACAGGTTGGCGGACGGCATCGAGAAGGCATTCTGATCGGACTTGATCACCGTGGCGCTCCCACCTGAAAGCGCCTCGTCAGGTTCTGCCTGTTCAAAACGTGGCGGATTCTCGTCGCAAGCCGTCAGGCCCAAGGCCAGTAGCACAGCAACGACAGGAGGGGAAAACGGACGCATCGGGAACCCAGAGCCTCTAAAAAGGCAGCAATATTAGCAGGCTACGAGTGGTTGAATAAGAGCAATTTGCATTTGGCGGGATGGCCGATTGGCCGGTCGGGCCATCGCATCGGGGGGGGCGGTGCAGCGGTGCCAGAGGGGGCGGCGTTGCGCCG
>NZ_AGSX01000076.1 GCF_000235745.1 Stutzerimonas stutzeri SDM-LAC
CCAACGTCAGGGTGATCACCAGCGCGTTGACCAGCGAGGTCATCGGCGACGGCAAGAAGGTCACCGGCTTGACCTATAAAGATCGCAACTCCAGTGAATTCCACGAACTGGAACTGGAGGGCATCTTCGTACAGATCGGCCTCCTGCCTAACACCGATTGGCTGAAGGGCACGGTAGAGCTGAGCTCGCGCGGCGAGATCATCGTCGATGCGCGTGGCGAAACCTCACTACCGGGTATCTTCGCAGCGGGCGACGTGACAACGGTGCCGTTCAAGCAGATCGTCATCGCGGTTGGCGAGGGCGCTAAAGCCTCGCTGAGTGCATTCGATCACCTGATCCGTAGCTCCGTCGAAGGCTGAGCGTCGAGGTGAAAAGAAGGGGAGGAGG
>NZ_AGSX01000075.1 GCF_000235745.1 Stutzerimonas stutzeri SDM-LAC
TGAAGATTGGGAGCTTTTGAAGAGTAATAAGAACCATCACAAAAAGGAACCCAGAAGCCGGGAGTGTCTACCAAAAAAATTCAAGGGTTAAAAAAAAGTGACATTTTCTCCTGTTTTTTACACATGATTTTGAATGCTGATGGGTCCACGTCCAGCTCTAAAGGTAGGTTCATGGTTCTCCAAAGTTGCTTTCTTGTCAGAATTGAGCCACATCAGGTAGGTGGGGAAGTAGATCAGTGAGGATGCTTCACATGTGTGGGCACTGGGAACAGAATGCTTCAATAACACGAGCTGACGAGGGCCCGCTATGAAAAAAAAGATTCTCTGTGCCCCCTGGCGCCTCCGCACTTAAAGAATTGATGACCGTGCGGCCGCGATATCCTGCAGATGCATCCAGTACTAGTATGGCCC
>NZ_AGSX01000074.1 GCF_000235745.1 Stutzerimonas stutzeri SDM-LAC
GATGTTTGCGTGTCAGACGGTTGAAGTCGACAAACAAACCGAAAAGACGCATCGCTCGCAAAGCGAACCGAAATACAAAACACAGCAACACCATCACATGCCCAATTAGGGGAAGCGACTCAACACCGACTCCCCAGCCGAATTGCTTGACGACCATAGAGCGTTGGAACCACCTGATCCCATCCCGAACTCAGTAGTGAAACGACGCATCGC
>NZ_AGSX01000073.1 GCF_000235745.1 Stutzerimonas stutzeri SDM-LAC
TGATCCGGAGATGTCTGAATGGGGGAACCCAGCCATCATAAGATGGTTATCACACACTGAATACATAGGTGTGTGAGGCGAACCAGGGGAACTGAAACATCTAAGTACCCTGAGGAAAAGAAATCAACCGAGATTCCCTTAGTAGTGGCGAGCGAACGGGGACTAGCCCTTAAGCTTCTTTGATTTTAGCGGAACGCTCTGGAAAGTGCGGCCATAGTGGGTGATAGCCCTGTACGCGAAAGGATCTTAGAAGTGAAATCGAGTAGGACGGAGCACGAGAAACTTTGTCTGAATATGGGGGGACCATCCTCCAAGGCTAAATACTACTGACTGACCGATAGTGAACTAGTACCGTGAGGGAAAGGCGAAAAGAACCCCGGAGAGGGGAGTGAAATAGATCCTGAAACCGTATGCGTACAAGCAGTGGGAGCCTACTTTGTTAGGTGACTGCGTACCTTTTGTATAATGGGTCAGCGACTTATTTTCAGTGGCGAGCTTAACCGAATAGGGGAGGCGTAGCGAAAGCGAGTCTTAATAGGGCGTCTAGTCGCTGGGAATAGACCCGAAACCGGGCGATCTATCCATGGGCAGGTTGAAGGTTGGGTAACACTAACTGGAGGACCGAACCGACTACCGTTGAAAAGTTAGCGGATGACCTGTGGATCGGAGTGAAAGGCTAATCAAGCTCGGAGATAGCTGGTTCTCCTCGAAAGCTATTTAGGTAGCGCCTCGTGTATCACTGCTGGGGGTAGAGCACTGTTTCGGCTAGGGGGTCATCCCGACTTACCAAACCGATGCAAACTCCGAATACCAGCAAGTGTCAGCACGGGAGACACACGGCGGGTGCTAACGTCCGTCGTGAAAAGGGAAACAACCCAGACCGTCAGCTAAGGTCCCAAAATCCTGGTTAAGTGGGAAACGATGTGGGAAGGCTCAGACAGCTAGGAGGTTGGCTTAGAAGCAGCCACCCTTTAAAGAAAGCGTAATAGCTCACTAGTCGAGTCGGCCTGCGCGGAAGATGTAACGGGGCTCAAACCAGGTACCGAAGCTACGGGTTCAACGTAAGTTGAGCGGTAGAGGAGCGTTCTGTAAGCCTGTGAAGGTGAGTTGAGAAGCTTGCTGGAGGTATCAGAAGTGCGAATGCTGACATGAGTAACGACAATGCGAGTGAAAAACTCGCACGCCGAAAGACCAAGGGTTCCTGCGCAACGTTAATCGACGCAGGGTGAGTCGGTCCCTAAGGCGAGGCTGAAGAGCGTAGTCGATGGGAAACGGGTTAATATTCCCGTACTTCTAGTTACTGCGATGGGGGGACGGAGAAGGCTAGGCCAGCTTGGCGTTGGTTGTCCAAGTTTAAGGTGGTAGGCAGAGATCTTAGGTAAATCCGGGGTCTTAATGCCGAGAACTGATGACGATCCTTCTTTTAGAAGGAGAAGTGGTTGATGCCATGCTTCCAGGAAAAGCCTCTAAGCTTCAGGTAACTAGGAACCGTACCCCAAACCGACACAGGTGGTTGGGTAGAGAATACCAAGGCGCTTGAGAGAACTCGGGTGAAGGAACTAGGCAAAATGGCACCGTAACTTCGGGAGAAGGTGCGCCGGTGAGGGTGAAGGGTTTACCCCGTAAGCTCATGCCGGTCGAAGATACCAGGCCGCTGCGACTGTTTATTAAAAACACAGCACTCTGCAAACACGAAAGTGGACGTATAGGGTGTGACGCCTGCCCGGTGCCGGAAGGTTAATTGATGGGGTTAGCGCAAGCGAAGCTCTTGATCGAAGCCCCGGTAAACGGCGGCCGTAACTATAACGGTCCTAAGGTAGCGAAATTCCTTGTCGGGTAAGTTCCGACCTGCACGAATGGCGTAACGATGGCGGCGCTGTCTCCACCCGAGACTCAGTGAAATTGAAATCGCTGTGAAGATGCAGTGTATCCGCGGCTAGACGGAAAGACCCCGTGAACCTTTACTATAGCTTTGCACTGGACTTTGAATTTGCTTGTGTAGGATAGGTGGGAGGCTTTGAAGCGTGGACGCCAGTTCGCGTGGAGCCATCCTTGAAATACCACCCTGGCAACTTTGAGGTTCTAACTCTGGTCCGTTATCCGGATCGAGGACAGTGTATGGTGGGTAGTTTGACTGGGGCGGTCTCCTCCTAAAGAGTAACGGAGGAGTACGAAGGTGCGCTCAGACCGGTCGGAAATCGGTCGTAGAGTATAAAGGCAAAAGCGCGCTTGACTGCGAGACAGACACGTCGAGCAGGTACGAAAGTAGGTCTTAGTGATCCGGTGGTTCTGTATGGAAGGGCCATCGCTCAACGGATAAAAGGTACTCCGGGGATAACAGGCTGATACCGCCCAAGAGTTCATATCGACGGCGGTGTTTGGCACCTCGATGTCGGCTCATCACATCCTGGGGCTGAAGCCGGTCCCAAGGGTATGGCTGTTCGCCATTTAAAGTGGTACGCGAGCTGGGTTTAGAACGTCGTGAGACAGTTCGGTCCCTATCTGCCGTGGACGTTTGAGATTTGAGAGGGGCTGCTCCTAGTACGAGAGGACCGGAGTGGACGAACCTCTGGTGTTCCGGTTGTCACGCCAGTGGCATTGCCGGGTAGCTATGTTCGGAAGAGATAACCGCTGAAAGCATCTAAGCGGGAAACTTGCCTCAAGATGAGATCTCACTGGAGCCTTGAGCTCCCTGAAGGGCCGTCGAAGACTACGACGTTGATAGGTGGGGTGTGTAAGCGCTGTGAGGCGTTGAGCTAACCCATACTAATTGCCCGTGAGGCTTGACCATATAACACCCAAACAATTTGATGTTTGCGTGTCAGACGGTTGAAGTCGACAAACAAACCGAAAAGACGCATCGCTCGCAAAGCGAACCGAAATAC
>NZ_AGSX01000072.1 GCF_000235745.1 Stutzerimonas stutzeri SDM-LAC
GCGAGGTGAATTCGTGCCCCATCGGGATGCCGGCGAAACGCAGGCTGATGTCGCCACCGATGCGGTTGAGTGCGAACGAAGGCCTGCGCACATCCTTGCCGTCGGTACGCAGGGTGATCTTGTCGCTCAGGCTGGTGATTTCTTCCAGCAGCTCGAGCATTTCCTGGGACTTTTCGCGGTCATCGAGGGACGCGACGATCTCGAACGGCTGGGTGACCTTGTCCAGGTAGGTTTTCAGTTGCGCTTTGAGATTGCTATCGAGCATGGAGTTTCCCCTGGCTAGAAAAATTGAGAAGCTTTTGAATGGAAACAGCATACGAGCCAATAGAAGATGCTGAAAATTGATTAAAGCTAGGAACCCCATCGAATGAAGCTATCGTTGTTCCACGTGGAACAAAAAACCCGGCTCACGCCGGGTTTTTGGTGGAACACTTATGTGCAGAAGAATCAGAAGTCGAGATTGGATACCGCCAACGCATTCGACTCGATGAAATCACGGCGGGGTTCAACCGCATCGCCCATCAAGGTGTTGAAGATCTGATCAGCCGTAATCGCGTCTTCAATGGTGACCTTGAGCATTCGTCGAACCGCAGGGTCCATGGTGGTTTCCCACAGCTGGTCCGGGTTCATCTCGCCCAGCCCCTTGTAGCGCTGAACACTGTGGCGGCGCGTACCTTCGGTCATCAACCAATCAAGCGCTTGCTTGAATGTAGCGACCGGTTTTTTGCGCTCACCACGTTGAACATAGGCGCCTTCTTCAAGGAGGCTGTTCAGCTTATCGCCCAAAACCGTAACGGTTTTATAGTCGTTACTGCCGAAGAAGTCACGATTGAACGTTATGTAACTGGCCAACCCGTGGGAGATGATTTCTACCTCGGGCAACCAGAGATGACGCTCTTTGTCTTCACGCAGACTCGCCTTATAAGCTAGTCCTGATCGCTCAACGCCTTTCAACAACGCAGCGTAGGGTTCAAGCCATGCCTGCATGGCGGCTTGATCAGCCAGTTGCTCGACGCTCACCCTTGGCAGATAGATGAAATGCTCGGTCAGCTCCTGCGGATAAAGCCGCGATAGGCGTTGCAAGGTCTTCATCACGGTTCGGTAGTCATGGACCAAACGCTCCAAGGCTTCGCCCGACAGACCTGGCGCGTGCTCGTTCACGTGCAGGCTGGCGTCTTCAAGGGCCGACTGGGTCAGGTATTCATCCATCGCCTCGTCATCCTTGATGTACTGCTCCTGCTTACCGCGCTTGACCTTATAGAGAGGCGGCTGTGCGATATAGACGTAACCGCGCTCGATCAGCTCGGGCAGCTGGCGGAAGAAGAACGTCAGCAGGAGCGTACGGATGTGTGAGCCGTCAACGTCAGCATCGGTCATGATGATGATGTTGTGATAGCGCAACTTGTCGATGTTGTATTCTTCGCGCCCGATGCCGCAGCCAAGCGCAGTGATGAGGGTGCCGACTTCCTGCGAAGAGATCATCTTGTCGAAACGAGCCTTCTCGACGTTGAGGATCTTGCCCTTTAGCGGAAGGATGGCCTGGGTCCTGCGGTTGCGGCCCTGCTTGGCAGAGCCGCCCGCGGAGTCACCCTCCACTATGTAAAGTTCGGAAAGGGCAGGGTCCTTTTCCTGGCAGTCGGCCAGCTTGCCGGGAAGACCGGCGATGTCCAGAGCGCCTTTGCGTCGGGTCATCTCGCGCGCTTTGCGTGCTGCTTCACGTGCGCGCGCCGCATCGATCATCTTGCCTACAACGGCTTTCGCCTCGTTGGGATTCTCGAGCAGGAAGTCCGCAAAGTGCTTGCCCATCTCCTGCTCGACGGCGGTTTTCACTTCGGACGAGACGAGCTTGTCCTTGGTTTGCGAGCTGAACTTTGGGTCCGGCACCTTGACCGAGATAATCGCAGTCAGTCCTTCACGCGCATCATCGCCAGTAGTAGCGACCTTATGTTTCTTGGCCAAGCCTTCCTGTTCGATGTAGTTGTTCAGGTTCCGCGTTAACGCCGAACGGAAACCCGCCAGGTGAGTACCGCCGTCGCGTTGCGGGATGTTGTTGGTGAAGCACAGTAGATTCTCGTTGAAGCTGTCGTTCCACTGCAGTGCGACCTCGACACCTACACCATCATCGCGCTGGACATTGAAGTGGAACACCTCATTGACGGGCGTCTTGTTGGTGTTGAGATACGCCACAAAGGCGCTGAGGCCGCCTTCGTATTTGAACAACTCTTCCTTGGCGTTGCGCTCATCGCGCAGCACGATACCGACGCCAGAATTGAGGAAAGACAGCTCCCGCAGCCGCTTGGCCAGGATATCCCAGCTGAAGTGAATGTTCTGAAAGGTCTCGGCCGACGGCTTGAAGTGGATCTGGGTCCCCGAATCTTCGGTATCACCGACCGCAGCAAGCGGCGCTTGCGGTACCCCGTGACGGTAGATCTGCTCCCACACCTTTCCTTCGCGGCGAATGGTCAGAATCAGCTCTTCTGAAAGCGCGTTCACGACTGACACACCCACACCGTGCAAGCCGCCGGATACCTTGTAGGAGTTATCGTCGAACTTACCGCCCGCGTGCAGGACGGTCATGATGACCTCTGCTGCAGACACGCCTTCTTCGTGGATATCTACCGGAATGCCACGGCCGTTATCACGAACACTGATGGACTCATCAACATGAATAGTGATGGAAATGTCGCTGCAATGACCTGCTAGCGCTTCGTCGATCGAATTATCGACCACTTCGAAGACCATATGATGCAGACCAGTGCCGTCGTCCGTATCGCCGATATACATGCCGGGACGCTTACGTACCGCATCAAGGCCCTTGAGCACCTTGATACTGGACGAATCGTACGTGTGGTTTTCGCTCATGCCTTCACTCCCGAGGGGCCGTGGTCCTGGGCAATTGCACCATGTTCCACGTGAAACATTGAGACTGGCGTGTCTTGACGCCAGCCTTCTCGCAATACGTCCGAATCGACACAGGTAATGAATACCTGGCAATTCAGTTGTTCCAGCAACCGGCACAGTGCCAGCCGGTGCTGATCGTCCAGTTCGGACGGTAGGTCATCGACCAGATAAATACACTGGCCTCGTTTGGCTTCACTCACCAGGTGGCCTTGTGCAATCCGCAACGCACACACCACCAGTTTCTGCTGGCCGCGAGATAACGTCTCCGCCGCGTTATGGTTGGCGATCCGTAATCGAAGGTCAGCCCGCTGAGGTCCCGCCTGGGTATGTCCCATGACTCTGTCGCGTTCAATGGACGCGGATAGCACTTCGGTCAGGGAACGCCCTTTGTCCCAGCCGCGGTAATAGCTCAGCTGGAAATCGTCTAGTTCTAAAAGCGCGGACAATGTAGTCTCGAAAATCGGCTTTAGCGCCTGAATATAGGTCCGCCTGTACTCGTCGATTTCCTCGCTCGCTGCGCTAAGCTCTCGGCTCCAGGCAGCCTGAGAAGCGGGGTCAAGTGTACCATGCCGCAGCCAGGAGTTTCGTTGCCTCAAGGCCTGCTGCAGACGCTGCCAAGCCTGGATGAACCGGGGTTCCACGTGAAACACGCCCCAATCCAGAAACTGCCGGCGAAGCTTTGGCGCACCTTCAAGCAAGCGAAAGCTGTCCGGATTGATCAACTGTAACGGCAGAGCTTCTGCCAATTCCGCTGCGCTGCGGACGCTCTGTCCATTGATCCGGATACGTACTTCGCCGCTGCGATCTCGAGAGATACCCAAAGCGCCCGCCTGCCCATCAGCCATCTCGACCTGGCCAAACACCGTGCAACTGGAATGCTCATGACCTATCACTGGCGTCAGCCGCGCGCTACGAAACGAGCGCGCCATACCGAGGAGATGAATCGCCTCAAGGAAACTGGTCTTTCCGCTACCGTTATCACCGTAGAGGATGTTGATCCGGGGGGAGGGGGTAAGCGTCACCGGCTGCAGATTGCGGATGCCGGTGACGGAAATGCGGCTAAGGGACATTCAATAGCAGGTTACAGGCGCATCGGCATGACGACATAGGCCGAGTCGTCGTTGTCATATTCCTGAACCAAAGCGCTGCTATTAGCGTCCGACAGAATTAACCGGACTTGATCCGTGGTCATGACGCTCAGCACATCCAGCAGGTAGCTGACGTTGAAGCCGATTTCCAGAGCACCGCCGGTATAGTCCACTGCGACTTCTTCTTCCGCTTCTTCCTGCTCGGGATTGTTCGCCTGGATTTTCAACAGTCCCGTTTCCAACTGCAGCCGGATGCCACGGTATTTTTCATTGGAAAGAATAGCCGTACGGCTGAATGCTTCACGCAATGTCTGACGCTCGCCCACCACCAGCTTGTCGCCACCACGGGGCAGGACGCGCTCGTAGTCGGGAAATTTCCCATCGACGAGTTTGGAGGTAAAGGTGAATTCTCCCGTAGTGGCCCGAATGTGGTGTTGGCCGAGGACGATGCTGACTTCGCCATCCTGGTCCGTCAGAAGCCTCGCCAGTTCGAGAATGCCCTTGCGTGGGACGATGACCTGATGTCGGTCGGGCTGTTCGATACCGGCTTGCATGGAGCACATCGCCAAACGATGCCCGTCCGTTGCGACCGCGCGCAACATGCCGCTGGAAACCTCGATGAGCATGCCGTTCAGGTAGTAGCGCACGTCCTGCTGGGCCATAGCGAAGCTGCTACGCTCGATAAGACGACGCATCTTGCCCTGGTTAACGCTGAAATTCAGCGAGCCGGGACCTTCTTCCACTGTCGGGAAATCATTAGCCGGCAAGGTCGAAAGGGAGAAGCGGCTGCGCCCGGACTTGATTACGATCTTCTGATCATCCAGGCGGATATCGATGAGCGCGTCAGCCTGAAGACTCTTGCAGATGTCCATCAGTTTGCGCGCTGGCACCGTAATTTCGCCTGGTTCGGATGCATCTTCCAGGGCGACGCGCCCGACCAGCTCTACCTCAAGATCGGTGCCGGTAAGCGACAGCTGATGGTCTTCAACCACCAGCAATACGTTCGACAGTACCGGCAATGTCTGGCGACGCTCGACGACGCCGGCGACCAGCTGCAGAGGTTTCAACAAGGCTTCGCGCTGAATAGTGAAATGCATGGTCTGGTCCCTTGCCTATTAAATGGCTGCAGTCTTCTCAGGTTGTCAATGTACGCAGCAAATTCTTGTAATCTTCACGAATATCAGCGTCCAATTCGCGAAGTTCGGCGATCTTACGACAGGCATGCAACACCGTCGTGTGATCGCGCCCACCAAAGGCGTCACCGATTTCCGGCAAGCTGTGGTTGGTGAGTTCTTTCGACAATGCCATCGCGACCTGACGAGGCCTTGCGACCGAACGCGAACGTCTTTTCGAAAGAAGGTCGGATATCTTGATTTTGTAGTATTCGGCGACGGTGCGCTGAATATTATCAACACTTACAAGCTTGTCCTGCAGGGCGAGCAAGTCTTTCAGCGACTCGCGAATCAACTCGATCGTGATGTCCCGCCCCATGAAGTGGGCATGCGCGATCACGCGTTTCAGCGCACCTTCCAGCTCGCGGACGTTCGAACGAATGCGCTGCGCAATGAAGAACGCAGCATCGTGGGGTAGCTCGACGTTCGCCTGATCGGCCTTCTTCATCAGGATTGCCACGCGGGTTTCGAGTTCCGGTGGCTCGACAGCCACCGTCAGCCCCCAGCCGAAGCGTGATTTCAACCGCTCCTCAAGCCCGTCGATCTCCTTCGGGTAGCGGTCACTGGTGAGAATCACCTGCTGCCCGCCTTCAAGCAACGCGTTGAACGTGTGGAAAAACTCTTCCTGCGACCGCTCTTTTTTTGCAAAGAACTGAATGTCGTCGATCAGCAACGCATCCACCGAACGATAGAAGCGTTTGAACTCGTTGATTGCGTTGAGCTGCAACGCCTTGACCATGTCCGCGACGAACCGCTCTGAATGAAGGTAGACCACCTTGGCGTTGGGGTTCTTCTTCAACAAATGGTTGCCAACCGCGTGCATCAGGTGCGTCTTGCCAAGCCCTACGCCGCCATAAAGAAACAACGGGTTGTAGCCATGCTTGGGATTGTCCGCAACCTGCCAGGCTGCTGCCCGCGCGAGCTGGTTGGACTTGCCTTCAACGAAATTCTCAAAGGTAAAGGTGCGGTTTAGATAGCTGGTGTGCTTCAGTCCACCCTCGACTTGCACGTTGCGTTCAACGGGACGAACAGGTGCGCTTGCGGGTGCGACAGGCTCAGCGGAAACCACAGCAGCCGGTTCGTAGGATGAAGCAGCAGGCGGCGCCGCGGCAGCAGGAGCACCGGCTTGCGACTGGGAACGAGGGGCCGACCCGGCGGCCGGCCGCGCAGAAGCCGTTCGCCTGCTACCAATCAGCAAGGACAAAGAGGGAGCGGGCCCCGGTGCGCGTTCGGATAACAATTCCATCAAGCGCGAAAAATACTTCTCGTTGACCCAATCCAGAACGAAGCGGTTCGGTGCATAGACCCGCAACTCATCTCCATCTGCTTCGACTTGAAGCGGACGAATCCAGGTATTGAATTGTTGGGCCGGCAGCTCATCTCTCAAGAGGTCAACGCACTGCTGCCATAATTCCACCGACACAGAGTCTCCTAGAGCTGGCGAGCTTAAAACGGAGCTCATTGTAGCCCTGAGCCAGTCAGTTATCCACAGTCAGGCAGCGTTATATAGGCAAACGCGCATTCATCGAATGTCGGCAAACCGTGATCAGTCCAGCTAAGGCCTGTTGATAAGCACCCTTAGAAGCATTGTAAAAGCCTGTGCACAACGCAACGCATAACCCGCCTGTGGATAATATGGAATTTAATCCACAGCTAACTCAACGAGATTCCACCGTATACGCACCGCTTGCTCAGAAAGCTCCGGAACGCTGAAACCCAGGTGGTCCCACGGCTGCAATGAACTATCCACAGAAAACGGCATGACCATCTATAAGCACTGCATTAAGAAGATCTTTATCTTCTTTTCTCTATGTATTGCTTTCTGCCTGAATGATGTTGGTTGGAAATTGACCTCACCGCGCGGCTTCTCTACAATCGCCGGTCTCTTAAAAGGGGGCCATTCCGGCCCGCAATGGATCACCAGGTAACGCATCATGAAACGCACTTTCCAACCCAGCACCCTCAAGCGCGCTCGCACCCACGGCTTCCGTGCTCGTATGGCCACCAAAAACGGTCGTGCCGTCCTGTCGCGTCGCCGCGCCAAAGGCCGTAAGCGTCTGGCAGTCTGAAGACGCCGGAACAGGTAGTGAGTCGAGACTTCGGTCGGGAAAAGCGTCTGCTGACCCCGAGCCAGTTCAAGGCTGTCTTCGACTCCCCTTCCGGCAAGTTACCGGGCAGGAACATCCTGCTACTGGTGCGCGAAAATCAATTGCCACATCCGCGGATCGGGTTGGTGATTGGCAAGAAGAGCGTCAAGCTCTCGGTAGAGCGCAATCGCATCAAGCGGCAACTGCGTGAAACCTTTCGTCTCCACCAGATGGAGTTGACGGGGTGGGATATCGTGGTCATCGCACGCAAGGGTTTAGCGGAACTGGCTAACCCAGAACTGGCAAAACAGTTTGCCAAACTCTGGAGACGCTTGGCTCGTACCCCGGTGCCGGACACGAATCAGGTCCAGAGCAGCACAGCTGATGCGTAAGCTCGCGCTTGTCCCCATTCGCTTCTACCGGTACGCCATCAGTCCGATGATGGCCAGTCACTGCCGCTTTTACCCAACTTGCTCCTGCTACGCACAAGAGGCCATTGAAACACATGGCTTGATGCGCGGTGGCTGGCTGAGCCTGTGCAGGCTTGGCCGTTGCCATCCATGGAATCCGGGCGGCTATGATCCCGTGCCTTCCAATACCCCCTCCAATTCATCTTCGATGACCGAGTAACCATGGATATCAAACGCTCGATCCTGCTTGTCGCCCTGGCAGTCGTTGCTTACCTGATGGTTTTGCAGTGGAACCAGGACTACGGTCAGACCGCCATCCCTGACGAGACCCGCTTAGAGCAGTCTTCGGCCGCGCAGCTCCCCTCTGTTCCGGCCACCACCAGCAACGAAAACGGACAGGGCGACATTCCTGCTGTAAGCAGTGAGCCGATGGCAAGTGCGGTTCCCGAGACCCAGGCCAGTTCTCAGCTGATTCACGTACGCACCGATGTTCTGGATCTTGCTATCGATCCACGCGGCGGCGATATCGTGGATCTACGCTTACCTGAGTTCCCGCGTCGTCAGGATCGGCCAGACGTTCCGTTCCAGCTTTTCGAGCGCAGCGGCGAACGCACCTATGAGGCACAGAGCGGGTTGATCGGTGACGGCCCGGACAAAGCCAGCGGCCGTCCGCTGTATAGCAGCGCGCAACAGCAGTACCAGCTGGGCGAGAATCAGGACCAGCTTGTCGTCGATCTGAACTACAGCGAAGACGGTATCGAATACACCAAGCGTTTCACCTTCAAGCGTGGTGATTACGATCTTGGCGTGCGCTACCTGATCAACAATCAAAGCGACAAGCCTTGGACCGGGCACATGTTCGGTCAGCTCAAGCGCGATGACAGCAAAGATCCTTCTTCCAGCACCGCAACGGGTACTGCCACCTACCTTGGAGCTGCGCTCTGGACCCAGGATGAGCCATATACCAAGGTTTCCATGGGTGACATGGACGACAAGAGCCTGAAGAAGACTGTCGAGGGCGGCTGGATCGCCTGGTTGCAGCACTACTTCGTGACAGCCTGGATCCCAGCGCCCGATCAGACCAACGTCGTTCAGACCCGCAAGGACAGCCAAGGCAACTACATCATCGGCTTCACAGGGCCCGCTGTTTCGGTGGCGCCGGGTGCCCAAGGTGAAACATACGCCACGCTGTATGCCGGGCCGAAGAGCCAGGATCAACTGGAAGAGCTGTCGCCAGGCCTCCGCCTGACGGTCGACTACGGCATCCTCTGGTTCATCGCTCAACCCATCTTCTGGCTTCTGCAGAATATCCACGCACTGCTGGGTAACTGGGGCTGGTCGATCATTGCGCTGACTATCGTGATCAAGCTGGCGTTCT
Source organism: Stutzerimonas stutzeri SDM-LAC (assembly GCF_000235745.1). GTDB lineage: Bacteria > Pseudomonadota > Gammaproteobacteria > Pseudomonadales > Pseudomonadaceae > Stutzerimonas > Stutzerimonas stutzeri_H. The sequence continues at coordinate 9,037 of NZ_AGSX01000072.1, forward strand.
TCCCGCTCTCAGCAGCCAGTTACAGGTCGATGGCCCGTATGCGGGCGGTGTCGCCGAAAATGCAGGCGCTCAAGGAGCAGTTCGGCGACGACCGCCAGAAGATGTCGCAGGCGATGATGGAGCTGTACAAGAAGGAGAAAATCAATCCATTGGGCGGCTGCTTGCCGATCGTCGTGCAGATGCCGGTCTTTCTCGCCTTGTACTGGGTACTGCTGGAAAGCGTCGAGATGCGTCAGGCGCCTTGGATGTTCTGGATCACTGACCTGTCGATCAAAGATCCGTTCTTCATCCTGCCGATCATCATGGGCGTGACCATGTTCATCCAGCAGCAATTGAACCCTACGCCACCGGACCCGATGCAAGCCAAGGTGATGAAGCTCCTGCCAATTATCTTCACCTTCTTCTTCCTCTGGTTCCCGGCAGGCCTGGTGCTGTACTGGGTCGTTAACAACTGCTTGTCGATCGCGCAGCAGTGGTACATTACCCGCAAGATCACCGGACAGACTGCCAGCGCAACCTGATCCGTCGAAGTGAACAGAACGCCCCTTAATTGGGGCGTTTTGCATTATCGATACCTGGGAGAGTTTTGATGAGCCAAGATCGCGAAACCATCGCTGCCGTCGCCACTGCACCAGGTCGTGGTGGGATCGGCGTAGTCCGCGTTTCCGGCCCGCGAGCCAAAGCTGTTGCGATCACGCTTAGCGGTCGCGAGCCGGTTCCAAGACATGCCCACTACAGCCCCTTCCATGCCGATGATGGTGAAGTGATCGATGAGGGGTTAATGCTGTTCTTCCCCGGCCCCCACTCATTTACCGGCGAAGATGTGCTGGAACTTCAAGGTCATGGCGGCCCCGTCGTGATGGACATGTTGTTGCAGCGTTGCATAGAGCTTGGCATCCGGCCTGCTCGCCCCGGCGAGTTCAGCGAACGAGCCTTCCTCAACGACAAGCTGGACCTGGCCCAGGCAGAGGCGATCGCGGACCTTATCGAAGCGAGCTCGGCGCAAGCAGCGCGCAATGCCGTACGCTCACTTCAGGGTGATTTCTCCCGGCGCGTGCATCACCTGACCGAAAGCCTGGTGCAGCTGCGCATCTACGTCGAAGCGGCGATCGATTTTCCGGAGGAGGAAATCGATTTCCTCGCAGACGGCCGAGTGCTCGCGCTGCTTGAGCAGGTTCGCACCGAGTTATCCACAGTAGTGCGCGAGGCTGGTCAGGGGGCTTTGCTGCGTGACGGAATGAACGTGGTCATCGCTGGGCGTCCCAATGCCGGCAAGTCGAGCCTGCTCAACGCGCTGGCGGGGCGGGAGGCTGCGATCGTGACAGATATTGCCGGCACGACACGAGACCTGCTGAAAGAACACATTCAGATTGATGGAATGCCGTTGCACATCATCGATACCGCTGGCCTGCGTAGCACACAGGACCAGGTGGAGCGGATAGGGGTAGAACGAGCGATTAAGGCCATACAGGATGCTGACCGTGTGCTGCTGGTGATCGATGCCAGTGCGACCTCTTCCCTTGATGACGAATCCCATTGGCCTGACCTGCTGCTAACGATGCCTGATCCTGCCAAGACCACGGTCATTCGCAACAAGGCCGACCTTACCGGCGACGCGGTCACGCTCTCAGTCGACCCTGACGGGCATACGACGCTCAGCTTGTCCGCCCGCTCGGGTGACGGCCTTGAGATGCTTCGTGAGCATCTCAAGCACTGCATGGGCTATGACCAGACCGCGGAAAGCGCCTTCAGCGCCAGGCGCAGGCATCTGGACGCGCTCCGCAAGGCTGCCGACCACCTTGACGATGGCCATGCTCAGTTGACGCTGGCAGGCGCAGGTGAGCTCCTCGCTGAAGACCTTCGCCAAGCGCAGCAGGCACTTGGCGAGATCACCGGGGCATTCAGTTCCGACGATTTGCTTGGCCGCATCTTCTCCAGCTTCTGCATCGGCAAATAGTCGGTCTCTAGCCAAGCCGTGGCGTTCACTCCTTTCCTGAACGCTATCCGGCCCTGAAGGGCTCGACCTCCCGCAGCCATCCTCAATCGTTTCAGCTTGACATCAGCCCTCCAGTCGGAGGGCCTGTCCGCCTGCTCGCCCAAAAGCCTCCACGCCTGCCTTTCTGTTGTATCAGCGCAGCGCATGCGGCCGACTTGCTGATTTGGACGATACATAAGCTCTGTGGAAAACCCCGCTTAAGCTCGGTCGATAAGCGGTGTAGAAAGCCACTGTTACTGACGACTGTGGATAAAGTCATATTTCATGCACAGGGTGTCAACCGGGACTCCACCGCCTATACGGCAGCTGAACACAGCGTTTCTTTCGGCTCTAGGTCCCATAACATAAGCCTTTCAGCGTTCTATCCACAGATATTCGCTGTCTATTTATAAACATAAAAATAAGCTTTAAATCATTTTTCTTCTTTATATCTCTTAAGGCTCCTCTCTTGAGTACCGGCGCTGCAGCTGGTCATTTTTTTGTCCAGAGGCCTTCTTTCGCGCTCTCCTAGTGCCTATACTGGCGAGCTTGCTTAGACTCAACCGAACAGGCACGAGGTGCGTGGTGGATTTCCCTTCCCGTTTTGACGTCATCGTTATCGGCGGCGGTCATGCCGGTACCGAAGCTGCGCTAGCAGCCGCTCGAATCGGCGTTAAAACGCTCTTGCTGACTCACAATGTCGAAACGCTGGGGCAAATGAGCTGCAATCCAGCCATTGGTGGTATCGGCAAAAGTCATTTGGTGAAGGAAATCGACGCGCTCGGCGGCGTCATGGCGACCGCCACCGACCGCAGCGGAATCCAGTTTCGAGTACTCAACAGCCGCAAAGGCCCGGCGGTGCGGGCGACCCGCGCCCAGGCTGATCGCGTTTTGTACAAGGCCGCTGTTCGTGAGATGTTGGAAAACCAACCGAATCTGTGGATATTTCAGCAGGCGGCCGATGATTTGATCGTCGAGGCGGATCAGGTCAAGGGCGTGGTTACCCAGATGGGACTGCGTTTCTTCGCCGAATCGGTTGTACTCACAACCGGCACCTTCCTTGGCGGACTTATCCACATTGGTTTGCAGAATTACTCTGGCGGCAGGGCCGGCGATCCTCCCTCGATTGCCTTGGCCAAACGTCTGCGCGAGCTCCCCCTGCGGGTTGGCCGCCTGAAGACCGGTACGCCTCCACGAATCGATGGTCGCAGCGTCGATTTTTCGGTGATGACCGAGCAACCGGGCGACACGCCGATCCCCCCCATGTCCTTTCTCGGTCACGCGGCGCAGCATCCGCGACAAGTGAGCTGCTGGATCACTCACACCAACGCGCGTACTCACGAGATCATTGCCGCCAACCTTGATCGATCACCGATGTATTCCGGTGTCATCGAGGGTGTCGGACCGCGCTATTGCCCGTCGATCGAAGACAAGATTCATCGTTTTGCTGACAAGGACAGCCATCAAGTCTTCATCGAGCCCGAAGGCCTGACAACCCACGAACTCTACCCGAACGGCATTTCGACTTCGTTGCCCTTTGACGTGCAGCTGCAGATCGTACAGAGCATTCGCGGAATGGAGCAGGCGCATATCGTGCGTCCCGGCTATGCCATCGAATACGATTACTTCGATCCACGCGACCTGAAATACAGCCTGGAAACCAAGGTGATTGCGGGTCTTTACTTCGCCGGGCAGATCAACGGGACTACCGGTTACGAAGAAGCCGGCGCCCAGGGCTTACTCGCCGGAGCCAATGCCGCGTTGCGCGCCAAAGGGTTGGACAGCTGGTGTCCTCGTCGGGACGAAGCGTATCTCGGCGTGCTGGTCGATGACCTGATCACGCTCGGCACGCAGGAACCGTATCGAATGTTCACCTCGCGCGCCGAATATCGACTGATCCTACGTGAGGACAACGCTGATTTGCGCTTGACCGAAAAAGGGCGCGAGTTGGGCTTGGTCGACGACGTACGTTGGGCTGCGTTCGAACGCAAGCGCGAGAGCATCGTGCAGGAAGAACAACGCCTCAAGGGCACCTGGGTTCGCCCTGGAACCGAGCAGGGCGATGCGATCGCCGAGCGTTTCGGGACCCCGCTGACCCATGAATACAACCTGCTGAATCTCCTGGCGCGCCCGGAAATCGATTACCGGGGCCTCATGCAACTCACTGGCGGCGGTGCTGAAGATCCTCAGGTCGCCGAGCAGGTAGAGATCAAGACCAAGTATGCCGGCTACATTGACCGCCAGCAGGAGGAAATCCTTCGCTTGCGGGCCAGCGAATCCATCATGCTGCCAGCCGAGCTGGATTACTCGGGCATTTCCGGGTTGTCGAAAGAGATCCAGCACAAGCTGAGCCAGGCGCGACCCGAGACCCTCGGGCAAGCCTCTCGGATTCCTGGCGTCACGCCGGCCGCCGTTTCGCTGCTGATGATTCATCTGAAAAAACGCAGTGCCGGACAGAAGCTGGAGCAGAGCGCTTGATGGCAACGGAATTGGCCAACCATGCTGATGAGCTCAGGCTAGGTGCATTGCAGCTGGGGCTCGACCTGAGCAGCGTTCAGCAACAACAGCTGATGGACTATCTCGCGCTGCTGGCAAAGTGGAACAAGGCATACAACCTGACCGCTGTGCGCAACCCGGCGGAGATGGTCTCCAGACATCTGCTCGACAGCCTTAGCGTAGTGCCACAAGCCGAGAAGGGCGGTGCGCGCTGGCTGGATGTGGGGAGCGGTGGCGGCATGCCCGGCATTCCGCTGGCGATCATGTTTCCCGAGCGCAACTTCACCCTGCTCGACTCCAACGGTAAGAAGACCCGTTTTCTCACTCAGGTAAAGCTAGAACTGAGACTTGCCAACGTCGAAGTTGTCCACAGCCGCGTCGAGCAGTTCACTCCGCCACAGCCGTTCTCTGACATCACCTCGCGGGCGTTCAGCTCGCTTGAGGATTTTGCTAATTGGACACGCCATCTCAGCGATGCTGATACCCGCTGGCTAGCCATGAAGGGCGTGCATCCGGACGACGAACTGCAGGCGTTGCCCACGGACTTCCAGCTGGACTGCTGTGCGGTTCTCAAGGTTCCAGGTTGCCAAGGGCAACGCCATCTGCTGATACTGCGGCGCACTTCATGACCCGGACAGACACTGACCATGGCTAAAGTATTTGCCATCGCCAACCAGAAGGGCGGTGTCGCCAAGACCACCACCTGCATCAATCTCGCGGCTTCGCTCGTGGCGACGCGCCGTCGCGTGCTGCTGATTGATCTTGATCCACAGGGCAACGCCACCACCGGTAGCGGTGTGGATAAGTTGGCGTTGGAGTATTCGATCTACGACGTGTTGATTGGGGAATGCAGCTTGGTCGATGCCATGCAGTTCTCGGAGCACGGCGGCTATCAGTTACTCCCAGCCAACCGCGACCTGACCGCCGCTGAAGTCGCCTTGCTGAACCTGCCGGCCAAAGAGAATCGCTTGCGCGAAGCGCTGGCACCGGTGCGCGAGAATTACGACTACATCCTCATCGATTGCCCGCCCTCGCTCTCGATGCTGACGATCAATGCGCTGACCGCCGCCGATGGCGTGATCATTCCCATGCAATGCGAGTACTACGCGCTCGAAGGCCTCAGCGATCTGGTCAACTCGATCCAGCGTATTGGTCAGGCGCTAAACCCGGCGCTGAAGATCGAGGGTTTGCTGCGCACCATGTATGACCCGCGCAGCAGCCTGACCAACGAGGTTACCGAGCAGTTGAAAGCGCACTTCGGTGAGAAGCTCTACGACACCGTTATTCCACGCAACGTGCGCCTGGCCGAAGCCCCTAGTCACGGCATGCCGGCGCTGGTCTATGACAAGCAATCAAAGGGCGCTTTGGCCTATCTGGCGCTGGCGGGCGAATTGTCGCGCCGCC
>NZ_AGSX01000071.1 GCF_000235745.1 Stutzerimonas stutzeri SDM-LAC
CACCATCGCTTACCGCACCTACCGCTATGACTGGCGATTTAGCCGCCTCACGACCGCCGCACCTACACACCCAGACCGAACACTTCGCTAGCGCCGACGCGGCACAGATGCCGCGCCGGCCAAAGGACCGCCAGTCATGAATGCACCAATCAACGCCTCAGCCCTTAGTTGCAACACGTCCTCCGTCCCAGCCAGACGTAGCGCTCTTCCGTTACCGAGTCCCGCTTTAATGCGTCAACGGCTGCCCCTCAGCGCATCGCTTGACGAGTGTGTCCGAGATCATCGAAAGGCCATTCGCGCCGTGCTCAACGGCGATGACCCGCGCCTGCTGGTGGTGGTTGGCCCTTGCTCGTTGCATGATCCGGTGTCCGCACTGGAATATGCCGCGCGGCTGGCTGAACTGGCCCCGCAGGTCAGCGATCAGCTGCTGCTGGTAATGCGTACCTACGTCGAGAAACCGCGTACGACCGTCGGTTGGAAGGGGCTGGTTTACGATCCGCGACTCGATGGCAGCGGTGATATGGCCGAAGGGCTGCACCTGTCGCGCCGGTTGATGCTGGATATCCTGGGGTATGGGCTGCCGATCGCCTCTGAGCTGTTGCAGCCCCTGGCGGCGGGCTATTTCGATGACCTGCTTGGCTGGGCGGCGATCGGTGCACGTACTAGCGAGTCGCAAATTCACCGTGAGATGGTCAGCGGGCTCGACCTGCCGGTGGGTTTCAAGAACGGGACCGATGGCAGCCTCGGGATTGCCTGTGATGCCATGCGCTCGGCTGAGCATCCGCATCAACACTTCGGAATCGATGAGCTGGGGCATCCAGCGCTGCTGAGCACGAGCGGCAATGGGGATACCCATCTGGTGTTACGTGGCGGACACTCAGGACCGAATTTCGACGAAGACAGCGTCGCAAAGGCCCGCGACACGTTGCAGCGCCAGGGCATTGCTCCGCGCATCTTGGTCGACTGCAGTCATGCCAACAGCGGGAAAGATCCCCTGAGCCAGCCGGCGGTGCTGACGTCCATTATTGATCAGCGTATGGCTGGCGATTCGACTCTGCGCGGCGTGATGCTTGAGAGTCACCTGTTCGACGGCTGTCAGCCGCTGTCGGGCAAACTGAAATATGGCGTGTCCGTCACCGATGGTTGCCTGGGCTGGGCGACCACCGAGGCAATACTGCGTCAGGCGGCGGATCGGCT
>NZ_AGSX01000070.1 GCF_000235745.1 Stutzerimonas stutzeri SDM-LAC
GGTCAAGACCGCTCCCACGGGTGAGGCTAAGGCGGCGGGGTTGGGCTCTGTGGGAGCGGTCTCGACCGCGAAGGGTGTTTCAGGCCCGCTTGTTGAGTATTGCTAGCGTCAGCCCGCCCGCAATCAACCCCCAGAGCGCCGCCCCTATGCCGAACAGCGTCAGCCCCGACGCCGTTACCATGAAGGTAATTAACGCAGCGTCGCGCTCGTTGGGCTGTTGCATGGCTTGGGTCAGGCCTGAACCGATCGAGCCGAGCAAGGCCAGGGCGGCGATGGACAACACCAGCGCCGCCGGAAACGAGGCGAACAGCGCAGCCAGCGTGGCGCCGAAGATCCCTGCAATACCGTAGAACACCCCGCACCAGATCGCCGCCGTATAGCGCCGGGATGAATCCGGGTGCGCCTCCGACCCACTGCAGATGGCCATGGTGATCGCCGCCAGGTGAATGCCGTGGGAGCCGAACGGAGCCAGCAACACCGAGGCGATGCCCGTTACCGATATCAATGGCGAGGCCGGAACCTGATAGCCCTCGGCGCGAAGTACGGCCAGCCCCGGCATGTTCTGCGAGGCCATGGCGATCACGAACAGCGGAATGCCAATGCTGAAGATGGCAGCGAGCGACAGGCTCGGAGTGGTCCAGACCGGCACGGCGATTTCCAGACTCAGCTCACTGAAATTCAGCAGACCCATCATCGTCGACAAACCGCAGCCAATCAGCAGTGCCGCCAGCACGGCATAGCGGGGCTGGAAGCGCTTGGCGAGCAGGTAGCTGAAAAACATGCCCAGCACCAGTATTGGCTGGACCTCAACGGCACGGAATATTTCAATGCCGATGTTGAACAACACACCGGCCAGCAACGCCGCGGCCAGCGAGGAGGGCACCTTGCGCATCAGCCGTTCGAAGCTGCCTGTGATCCCGCAGAGCGCAATCAATGCTGAAGCAAAGATGAACGCGCCAATGGCTTCGCCATAGGGAACGCCCGGTAGGCTGCTGATCAGCAGCGCAGCGCCGGGCGTCGACCAGGCAATGACGACGGGCGTTCGGTAGCGCAACGACAGCCCGACGCTGCAGATTGCCATGCCGATCGACAGTGACCAGATCCACGATGAGATCTGACCATTACTGAGTCCAGCAGCCTGTCCGGCCTGGAACATAAGCACCAGCGAACTGGTGTAGCCGGTCAGCATGGCAATGAAGCCAGCTACGACCGTAGAAGCCGAACTGTCCTTGAAGAATCGCTGAGGTGAGGCGGTGATTTCGGTCATCGTCGGCTTAGGTTCTGGCTTGAGCGGTGGTTACGCGGGAGTGAAGGTTTCCGGCAAAGTGAAGCGTTCAGCCTGCTGCGGCTGGAGCCGGTCGGCGCGCAAACGACAGGCTAGAACGTTGCGCGCATCGCGTCGCGATACAGCCAGTGGCGCGATCAACGTAACAGTCCAGCCCCCTCTCAGCACCGTTCGTCTTCGCTTCCACGCTGCACAGCAATCGTCGGGCGGACACTGGCACCGATGTTGCTATTACTCTTCTGCCTGCTGCGAGGCGTCAAAAAAACCGCAGCCGTTGGAGGAATGATGAGTCAGGGTATCGAATTCAATCGCTTGATGCTGGAAATGCGGGCCATGCAGACCGATGCAATGGCGCGTTCCAAGCCTGTGACGGCGGCCCCAGAAATTGGCGCTCCGAACTTTTCCGACATGCTCGGCCAGGCCGTCAATAAAGTGAACGAAACCCAGCAGGCTTCCAACCAGTTGGCCACCGCTTTCGAGATGGGCCAGGGCGGCATCGATCTGACCGAGGTCATGATCGCGTCGCAGAAAGCCAGCGTCTCCTTCCAGGCAATGACCCAGGTGCGCAACAAGCTGGTCCAGGCGTACCAAGACATCATGCAGATGCCGGTTTAAGGCAGGGTTTGAATAATGGCTGACGCGCTTAGCAAGGTTCCAGTGCCGGTTGCTTCGGAAGTCCCGAAGAAGCCGCTGTTGGGCCTGTCCTTTCTGGAAAACCTCTCCGAAATGTCGATGTTGCGGCAGATCGGCCTGCTGGTTGGTCTGGCGGCGAGCGTTGCCATCGGGTTTGCCGTAGTGCTCTGGTCGCAGCAGCCGGACTACCGCCCACTGCTGGGCAGCCTCGCCGGAATGGACGCCAACCAGGTGATGGAAACCTTGGCGGCCGCCGATATTTCCTACACGGTCGAGCCCAATTCCGGCGCTTTGCTGGTCAAGGCCGACGACCTTGCGCGTGCGCGGCTGAAGCTTGCCAGCGCCGGCATCGCCCAGACCGACAGCAACATCGGCTTTGAGATTCTCGACAAGGAGCAAGGCCTCGGCACCAGTCAGTTCATGGAAGCGACCCGCTATCGCCGTGGCCTCGAAGGTGAGCTGGGGCGTACGATTTCCAGTCTGAACAACGTCAAGGGCGCGCGCGTCCATCTGGCTATTCCGAAGAGTTCGGTGTTTGTCCGAGACGAGCGCAAGCCGAGTGCATCGGTTCTGGTCGAGCTGTATCCAGGGCGCAATCTCGAGCCGAGCCAGGTGATGGCCATCATCAACCTGGTCGCCACCAGCGTGCCGGAGTTGACCAAGTCGCAAATCACTGTGGTGGATCAGAAGGGCAACCTGCTGTCTGACCAGCAAGGTCTCACCGAACTGAGCATGGCCGGCAAGCAGTTCGACTACAGCCGGCGCATGGAAAGCCTCTATACCCAGCGCGTGCACAACATCCTGCAGCCGGTGCTGGGCAGCGGTCGTTACAAGGCCGAAGTGTCTGCTGATGTGGATTTCAGCGCGGTTGAGTCCACCTCCGAGACCTTCAACCCGGATCAGCCGGCGCTGCGCAGTGAGCAGAGCGTCAGCGAACAACGTCAAAGCAGCCTCGGCCCGCAGGGCGTACCTGGCGCGCTGAGCAATCAGCCACCGGGACCTGCGACTGCGCCGGAGAATGCGTTGGCGGGCCAGGCCGCGGCGGGTGCCGTCGCGCCGGGGCAACCATTGCTGGACGCCAACGGTCAGCAGGTCATGGACCCGGCAACAGGCCAGCCGATGCTGGCGCCGTACCCCGCAGACAAGCGCGAACAGGCGACCCGCAACTATGAGTTGGACCGTTCGATCAGCTACACCAAGCAGCAGCAGGGACGTCTACGTCGGCTGTCGGTGGCGGTGGTACTCGACGACCAGGTAACGGTCGCCGCCGACGGGACCACGACTCGGGTGCCGCGCACTGCCGAAGAACTGGCGCGCTTCACCCGGCTGGTGCAGGACGCGGTCGGTTTCGATGCGAGCCGTGGTGACAGCGTCAGCGTAATCAATGCGCCGTTTGCTGCTGATTCGCTCGACGAGACGTTCATCGACATTCCGTTCTACTCGCAGCCGTGGTTCTGGGACATCGTCAAGCAGGTGCTCGGCGTCCTGTTCATCCTGGTACTGGTGTTCGGCGTGCTCCGGCCCGTGCTGAACAATCTGACCAACGCCGGCAAGAGCAAGGAATTGCAAACGGTGGGCGGCGATGCCGAACTTGGTGATATGGAAGGCATTGACGGTGCGCTTTCGAGCGATCGCGTCAGCCTGAGCGGACCGCAGAGCATCATGCTGCCGAGCCCGACCGAGGGATACGATGCGCAATTGAATGCCATCAAAAATCTGGTAGCAGAGGACCCGGGCCGGGTGGCTCAGGTCGTCAAAGAGTGGATCAATGCAGATGAGTGATGCTCGAGTTCCCGTCAAGCTGAATAAAGTCGACAAGGCCGCGGTCCTGCTGCTCTCGCTAGGTGAGGCCGATGCCGCGCAGGTGCTGCGTCACCTCGGCCCGAAGGAAGTACAGAAGGTCGGCACGGCGATGGCGCAGCTGCGCAACGTGCAAAAAAACCAGATTGAACAGGTGATGGGCGAGTTCGTCGAGATTGTGGGCGACCAGACCAGCCTCGGGGTCGGTTCGGACGGCTATATCCGCAAGATGCTGACCCAGGCACTCGGTGAGGACAAAGCCGGCGGCCTGATCGACCGGATTCTGCTCGGCGGCAACACCAGCGGCCTGGACAGTCTCAAGTGGATGGAGCCGCGCGCGGTCGCCGACGTGATTCGATACGAGCACCCGCAGATCCAGGCCATCGTGGTGGCGTATCTGGATCCCGATCAGGCCGGAGAGGTGCTTTCGCACTTCGACCACAAGGTGCGCCTGGACATCGTGCTGCGCGTGTCGTCGCTCAACACCGTGCAGCCGGCGGCGTTGAAGGAGCTGAACCTGATCCTGGAGAAACAGTTCTCCGGCAACGCCAACACCACCCGAGCGACGCTGGGCGGTGTCAAGCGCGCCGCGGACATCATGAACTACCTCGACAGCTCCGTTGAAGGCCAACTGATGGACGCCATTCGCGATGTCGACGAAGATCTGTCGTCGCAGATCGAAGACCTGATGTTCGTCTTCGACAATCTCGCCGATGTCGACGACCGGGGCATCCAGGTGCTGCTGCGCGAAGTATCCTCCGATGTGCTGGTATTGGCGCTCAAAGGTGCCGACGAAGCGATCAAGGAAAAGGTTTTCAAGAACATGTCCAAGCGCGCCGGCGAATTGCTGCGTGACGACCTGGAAGCCAAGGGACCGGTGCGCATCAGCGAAGTCGAAGGCGCGCAGAAGGAAATTCTCACTATCGCTCGCCGCATGGCCGAGGCCGGAGAAATCGTGCTCGGCGGCAAGGGCGGCGAGGAAATGGTCTAGCAAGGCGCAGAACCTGAATGTCCAAGGAAAACCCCAGCGATGTAATTCGCGCGAAAGACGTCAACATTTTCGATCGCTGGGCCTTGCCGAGCTTTGACCCACTGGGTGCTGAGCCGGAAGACCCAGAGGTTGGCGAGGGGCCAGTTGAAGTCGAAGACCTGGCGCACAGCGAAGATGTGCCGGTCGAGGAAGTCAAACCACTGACGCTCGATGAGCTCGAGGCGATTCGTCAGGACGCTTACAACGAAGGTTTCAGTACTGGCGAGAAGGATGGCTTTCACGCCGGTCAGCTGAAGGCCAAGCAGGAGGCCGAGGCGGCATTGTCGCTTAGACTGGAAAGCCTGGAAAAGCTGATGACGCAGCTGCTCGAACCCATCGCCGATCAGGATCGCAACCTTGAACACGCCATGGTCACGCTGGTCAGTCAGCTAGCCCGCGAGGTGATTCAACGCGATCTGCTGATTGATTCCAGTCAGATCCGCCAGGTGCTGCGCGAGGCGCTCAAGCTGCTCCCCATGGGCGCCAGCAACGTGCGCATCTACATCAATCCGCAGGATTTCGACCTGGTCAAAGCGCTGCGCGAACGCCACGAAGAGACTTGGAAGATCGTCGAGGACAGTGACCTGTTACCCGGCGGCTGCCGGATCGAAACCGAGCAGAGCCGCATCGATGCCAGCGTCGAGACTCGCCTCGGGCAGGCCATCAAGCAGTTGTTCGAGCAGCAGCGCGAGAACGCCACCAGCCCGCCCGAGGCCGATCTGCACCTGAATCTGGATCCAGGCCTGGAAAATCCCGATGCGTCTTGATCGCACCAGCTTCGCCAAGCGCTTCGAAACCTACGGTGAGGCGATCAAGCTTCCCAGCCAACCGATCCTCGAGGGTCGGTTGTTGCGTATGGTCGGGTTGACGCTGGAAGCCGAAGGCTTGCGCGCGGCAGTCGGCAGCCGCTGTCTGGTGATCAACGAGGACAGCTACCATCCGACCCAGGTCGAGGCCGAGGTGATGGGGTTTTCCGGCGGCAAGCTCTACCTGATGCCGGTCGGCAGCCTCGCCGGTATCGCGCCTGGTGCGCGGGTGGTGCCCTTGGCCAATACCGGTCGCTTGCCGATGGGCACTTCGATGCTGGGGCGCGTATTGGATGGCGCTGGCCGTGCACTGGACGGCAAGGGCGGAATGAAAGCGGAAGACTGGGTGCCCATGGACGGCCCGGTGATCAACCCGCTCAAACGCCACCCGATCAGCGAGCCGCTGGATGTCGGCATCCGCAGCATCAATGGCTTGCTCACCGTGGGGCGAGGTCAGCGTCTCGGCCTGTTCGCCGGCACGGGTGTCGGTAAGTCGGTCCTGCTTGGCATGATGACGCGCTTCACCGAGGCCGACATTATTGTCGTCGGGCTCATCGGTGAACGTGGCCGGGAAGTGAAGGAATTTATCGAGAACATCCTCACCGAAGAAAGCATCAAGCGTTCGGTTGTCGTCGCATCGCCAGCTGACGATGCACCCTTGATGCGCCTGCGAGCGGCCATGTACTGCACGCGAATTGCCGAGTACTTTCGCGACAAAGGCAAAAACGTGTTGCTGCTGATGGATTCGCTGACCCGCTTCGCCCAGGCCCAGCGCGAGATTGCCCTGGCCATTGGCGAGCCGCCCGCGACCAAGGGCTACCCACCATCGGTGTTTGCCAAGCTGCCCAGCCTGGTGGAGCGTGCCGGCAATGCGGAAGAGGGTGGTGGCTCGATCACGGCGTTCTATACCGTCTTGTCCGAGGGCGACGATCAGCAAGACCCGATTGCCGATGCCGCGCGAGGCGTGCTGGATGGCCACTTCGTGTTGTCGCGCCGCTTGGCGGAGGAGGGGCATTACCCTGCCATCGACATCGAGGCTTCGATCAGCCGGGTTATGCCGCAGGTGGTCAGTGCCGAGCATATGCGCAATGCACAACGCTTCAAGCAGCTCTGGTCGCGCTTTCAGCAGAGCCGCGACCTGATCAGCGTCGGTGCGTACGTACCGGGCGGCGATCCCGAAACCGACCTCGCCATCGCCCGCCAGGCGGAAATGATTCGTTATCTCCGGCAGGGCCTGAACGATGCCGAGCACCTGGCCCAGAGCGAAGCGTTGCTGGCCAGCGTATTCAATCCCAAGGCCGCAGGCTAACCCTTGCCGGTCAGCCGAGCGGCGCGCCTGGCGCCGGTGATCGATATGGCCGAGCGCGCCGAGCGAGAGGCTGCGAAGCTGTTTGGGCAGGGCCAGACGCAAGTCGCCCAGGCTGAAACCAAGCTCGGCGAGTTACGGCAGTACTTTGCCGATTACCAGCAGCAGTGGATGGCGCAAGGCAGCCAGGGTGTATCTGGCCAGTGGCTGATGAACTATCAGCGTTTTCTCTCTCAGCTCGAATCCGCCATCGGACAACAGCAGCGCAGCCTGGATTGGCACCGTAACAACCTCGATAAGCTTCGCGAGCAATGGCAACAACGACGCGCTCGGCTCGACGGCCTGCGCAAGCTGGTCGAACGCTACCTGCAGGAGGCCAGAACCGCGGCGGACAAGCGAGAGCAAAAGCTGCTGGACGAGTTTTCCCAGCGGCTCTCGGGCCGGCCCAGGCAGGATTGAAGCTTGCTGTACCGGGCTTTGGGTGCTAAATCTTCATCAGCTTCTTTACAACAGCGCGGCTGGAACTGAAGCTGCTGGCGCTGGACAAGGCGCCAGTCAGCGGCCATCACCAACCCAGCAATAACGACAGCCGTGGCGAAAGGCTACGACCTCGTTCGGATCAGGAGTGCTAGATGACCATCAGTTCACAGCTATCGGCCGATGGACAGGAGCTGACCATTACGATTCAGGGGCGCTTCGATTTCAATACCCATCAGGCGTTTCGCGATGCCTATCAGTGTGCCGGGAATTCGCCACGACGCTATGTGGTCGACCTCAACGGCGCGACCTATCTCGACAGCTCCGCCCTTGGCATGCTGCTCTTGCTGCGCGATCACGGCGGCAGCGACAAAGCCGATATCCGTCTGATCAACTGCAACCCTGACGTGCGCAAAGTCCTGGCGGTATCCAACTTCGAACAATTGTTCTCGATCGCCTGATGTCGGGCCGGCTCTCCATACTCATCGCCGAGGATGGTGCGGCCGACCGCATGCTGTTGGCGACGATCGTGCGTCGTCAGGGCCATCATGTGATCACGGCGGCCAATGGTGCCGAGGCAATCAGCCTGTTCGAGCGCGAACGTCCGCAGCTGGTGCTGATGGATGCGTTGATGCCGGTGATGGACGGCTTCGAAGCGGCACAACAGATCAAGCGGCTGGCTGGCAATGAACTGGTGCCGATCATCTTTCTCACCTCGCTGACCGAGAATGAAGCGCTGGTTCGCTGTTTGGAGGCGGGCGGCGATGACTTCATCGCCAAACCCTACAACCCGATAATTCTGGAAGCGAAGATCCAGGCCATGCACCGCTTGCGGCGACTGCAGGCGACGGTGCTGGAGCAGCGTGATCTCATCGGCCAGCGCAATCAGCAATTGCTCGACGAGCAGCGCGCGGCCAAGGCCATTTTTGACAAGGTCGCCCACGCCGGTTGCCTGAACGCTCCCAATATTCGCTACCGGCAGTCGCCGCGTGCGTTGTTCAACGGTGATCTGTTGCTGGCTGCCCATGCGCCAGCCAACAGGATGTTCGTGCTGCTCGGCGACTTCACGGGCCATGGACTGCCGGCTGCGATCGGAGCCATGCCGCTAGCCGAGACCTTTTACGGAATGACCGCCAAGGGCTATTCGAGTAATCAGATCCTTCGTGATATCAACGCCAAGCTGAAGTTGATCCTGCCGGTCGAGATGTTCTGCTGCGCCACCTTTCTCGACATCAGCCTCGAGCAGGGGATTTTGCGCGTATGGAACGGTGGATTGCCGGACGGTTATCTGCTCAAGGCAGCGGACAACGAGCGGTTGCCGTTACGATCGAAGCATCTTCCGCTTGGGGTGCGCGAAGCATCGTCATTCGATGACAGCTTCGAGACGCTGCCGCTGGCGACGGGTGATCGCCTGCTGCTGCTATCGGACGGGCTGCTGGAGAGCCGAAACGCCGCCGATCAACTGTTCGGCGAGCAACGGCTGCTTGCCGTGATGGAAGCCAACAGCAACCCGGCAACCCTGTTCGACGACATCCAGGAGGCACTGCATGCCTTCCACGGTCAAATACTTGACGATTTGAGCCTGGTCGAAGTCAGCATGTTCACCGAGCCGGGCACGGCAGCGCTTCCTGCTCTTCATGCTTATCCCCTGGGAAGCCGAGAGCGGCGCCCGAGGGACTGGTCGACCTGCTTCGAGTTGCGCCCTGACAGCCTGCGCTCAGCCGATCCGTTGCCTATGACGATGCAGCTTCTGCTGCAAATCTCACCTTTGCGCTACCGTATCGGCACGATTTTTACAGTGCTGACCGAGCTTTACTCCAATGCCTTGGAGCACGGCGTGCTGTTGCTCGATTCATCGATCAAGCGCGACGCAGAAGGCTTCGCCAGCTATTACCGGGAACGCCAGCAACGGCTGGACGCACTTGATGACGGCTTCGTGTCCATCGAGCTGACGGTCAAGTCTGAAGGGGCAAATGGGTTTCTGCGCATCGCTGTTCGCGACAGCGGACCGGGGTTCGACGTGCAGCGTGCACTGAATCAGCAATATTGCAGCGAGCGCCTTGGCGGGCGAGGCCTGCGCATGATTCGCCAATTAAGCGAACGCTTTTACTGGCAGCCCGAAGGCAAGGTACTCAACGTGGAGTTCCATTGGTCCGGTCATGCATAATTCGCCGTTTACAGCCAGGAGCGACTCCGTGGCCGAGCATCTCGACGACAGTGTGCTGGAAACTCTACAGACCGTAATGGAAGCGGAGTATCCGGCGCTGCTGGATACTTTCCTCGTCGATTCGCAAG
Source organism: Stutzerimonas stutzeri SDM-LAC (assembly GCF_000235745.1). Lineage (GTDB taxonomy): Bacteria > Pseudomonadota > Gammaproteobacteria > Pseudomonadales > Pseudomonadaceae > Stutzerimonas > Stutzerimonas stutzeri_H. The sequence continues at coordinate 9,633 of NZ_AGSX01000070.1, forward strand.
AGCGACTGCGCCTGTTGCATGCGGCCTGTCGGAGCGGCCAGGCAGAGAGCTTGCGGCAGGCCGCGCACAGTTTCAAAGGCAGCTGCAGCAATATGGGCGCTGCGCTGCTGGCAGAGCTTTGTCGCGAGATGGAGGAAATGGCCAGTCGCGATCAACTCGATGAGGCGCCGGCGCTGTTCGAGCGCATCGAACGTGAATTTGCCATCGTGCGCATCCTCTATCGCGCCGAACGCCAGCGTTGGGGCGGGCCTGGCTGATCGACGCCGTGCTGCAGACGTGCTGCGGGTCGCTGCTCTTTCACTGGGACGCTGTCCGCTACCGACTGGCCCGGAGTTTGCTTGAATATGGGTACGTCCCCATCCTCAGCGGAAAGATCCATGGCCGTTTCCCCCGATCTCTTGCTCAATATCAAGGCGCCGACCACTACCGCTAAGTCAGCGGGCAGTGCCTCCAAGCCTGCTTCACAGTCCAGTCGGGACGAGGCTTCCAGCTTCGCCAACGTTTACGCAAAAGAGCGCCAGGGGAAGCCTGCCGAAGCGCAGAATGCGGCGGCGAAGCCAGCCCGGAACCAGGCGGCCGGCGAGGAGTCGAGTCAGGAAACCGACAAGGCGAGCGGCAGCGAAAAGCCGGTAGAGCCTGAAACCGGCAAAGACTTGCCCACCAGCATCGAGACGGCTGATGACAGCGTGTCGAACCCCGAGGCCGAGCTTGACCCGCTGCTGCTGTTCGGCCTGGGTGGGCAGGGTGGGCAGGGTGAAGCCGGCACAGAACAGCCGGTCGACGAGTCGCCTCTGGCCGGGAGCGAATTTATCGTTGGTCTGACACCGCCGCAGGCGGCTGCAGAGAACGTCGAAGGGGAAACCGAAGCGGTGCTGGCTGGGCAGCGGGCGCTGGAGATTCAATCCGCCGCTCAGAAGAACCCTGTAGCGAACCTCGCGGCGACGGAGCCCACACTGGACGCGCAGGAAGCAGTCTCGACGAGCCTGTTGGCTGACGAGCTGATCGACGAAACCGACGAAAGCTCGCTGGAAGAAGGCTTCGCCGAGTTGCTCGACAAGCTGGAAGCACCCAAGGAAAGCCGCACGAGCGCCAGCGAAGCGGCGATCAATCGGCTTAGTCCACTGACACAAGCGATCGCGCAGCAGAACCAGATGCAACAGATCCACAGACCGCCAATGGTGCCCGGGCAACCGGTCCAGATGCAGCAGTCCGGCTGGAGTGAGGCGGTAGTAGACCGGGTGATGTGGCTATCCAGCCAAAACCTCAAGTCGGCCGAGATCCAGCTTGATCCCGCTGAGTTGGGGCGCATGGAGGTTCGGATCGACATGAACAAGGACCAGACTCAGGTGACCTTCATGAGCCCTCATGCCAACGTACGCGATGCGCTGGAGGGCCAGATGCAGCGATTGCGTGACAGTTTTGCCCAGCAGGGCATGACCATGGATGTCAACGTTTCTGACCAGTCGCGCGGCTGGCAGGGCGAGAGCGGCGGCGATTCGCGTAACCGTGGCGTTGCCGGGGCGTTGGCTGCGGGGGAAGAAGAGATTGCCCAAGGCACGATGGACATCAGCGGCGGTCGTGCCGGTGGCGACCGTGGCCTGGTGGATTACTACGCGTGAATGTATCCAGCTGACCGGAACCGGGCTTCGCGCCCGGTTTTTTTTGTTTGCGGCAACACGCGGCTCCAACTATTCGTCTGCAAAGAGAGGACACAGCATGGCAATCGTTTACGCTGCCTGTTCGCTGGTCGATACTTTGGCATAGCAGTTGCTCGCATCGGTGTGAGGCGAGTGAAAACACTTGTGATGACGGATATTTGGCATGGCAAAGAAACAAGGACCACCGGACGTTCCGAGTCCTGCGGCTGCGACCGAAGGAAAGGGCAAGCTCAAGCTGATCATCATGATCGTTCTCGGATTGCTCTTGGCGGTTGGAGTGTCGGTGGGTGCCACTTTGTACTTCATGTCTCGAGGCGAAGCAGAAAAGCCAGCCGATGAGGCAGCCAGCGCCGATGCCGCGCCCCAGCGACAAGCGGCAATCTACGAAGTGCTGGCGCCGGCTTTCATTGTCAACTTCACCAATGCCAATGGTCGCCAGCGTTACATGCAGGTCAGCGTTGCGTTGATGTCACGGGATCAAGCAGCGCTCGACGGATTGAAGGAACACATGCCGTTGTTACGCAATCAATTGGTGATGTTGTTCTCCAGTCAGGACTTTGCCAGCCTGGCGACGCCTGTCGGCCAGGAAATGTTGCGGCAGCAGGCGACTGCCAGCGTTCAGGAGCTGGCGCAGAAGGAAATCGGCAAGCTCGCGATCGAGCAAGTCCTGTTCACCAACTTCGTATTGCAATAGGGGTCGTTTCAGATGGCTGTTCAAGACCTGCTCTCGCAAGACGAGATCGATGCGCTCCTGCACGGAGTCGACGACGGTCTGGTCGATACCGAAAGCGATTCCGAACCGGGCAGCATCAAGAGTTACGACCTGACTAGCCAGGACCGAATCGTTCGGGGGCGCATGCCCACCCTGGAGATGATCAACGAACGTTTCGCCCGCTATACACGCATCAGCATGTTCAACCTGCTGCGCCGCTCGGCAGACGTTTCTGTCGGCGGCGTGCAGGTGATGAAATTCGGTGAGTACATACATTCGCTGTATGTACCGACCAGTCTCAATCTGGTGAAGATCAAGCCGCTGCGGGGCACGTCGCTGTTCATCCTCGACGCCAAGCTGGTGTTCAAGCTGGTCGATAACTTTTTTGGTGGTGACGGTCGGCACGCCAAGATTGAGGGTCGTGAATTCACACCCACCGAGCTGCGTGTTGTGCGAATGGTCCTGGATCAGGCATTCGTCGACCTGAAGGAAGCCTGGCACGCGGTGCTCGACGTCAACTTCGAGTACGTGCATTCGGAGGTGAATCCGGCGCTGGCCAACATCGTCAGTCCCAGCGAAGTGGTGGTGGTATCGACGTTCCATATCGAGCTGGAAAGCGGCGGTGGCGATTTCCACATCACCATGCCCTACTCGATGATCGAGCCGATTCGCGAAATGCTCGATGCCGGTTTCCAGTCCGACGTCAGCGATCAGGATGAGCGCTGGGTCAATGCATTGCGCGAGGACGTGCTCGATGTGAGCGTGCCGCTCAGCGCGACGGTGGTGCGGCGCCAGCTCAAGTTGCGCGAGATTCTCAACATGCAGCCGGGTGATGTGATCCCGGTGGAAATGCCCGAAGACATGATCATGCGCGCCAATGGCATGCCGGCGTTCAAGGTCAAGCTGGGTGCGCACAAGGGCAACCTGGCCCTGCAAGTGCTCGAATCCGTACTGCGACCACGTTGATTCAGTCTTTATTCAATTACCCGCCGGTCGAGGATTAGCGATGGCAGACGAACACGAAAATACTTCCGCTGAAGAGCAGGCGTTGGCGGATGAATGGGCTTCGGCGCTGGCTGAAGCCGGTGACGCCAATCAGGATGACATCGATGCCTTGCTGAACCAGGGACCGGCGACGGCCCCCGCGCCGCCCCGTGCGCCGCTGGAAGAGTTTGGTAGCAGCCCGAAGGCGGCCGCTGTATCCGCTGGCCTGGAAGGGCCGAATCTGGACGTCATTCTGGATATTCCGGTTTCCATCTCGATGGAAGTTGGCAGTACAGAAATCAGTATCCGCAATCTGCTGCAGCTCAACCAGGGCTCGGTCGTCGAACTCGATCGCCTGGCCGGTGAGCCGCTCGATGTACTGGTCAACGGCACCTTGATCGCCCATGGCGAAGTGGTAGTCGTGAACGAAAAGTTCGGCATTCGTTTGACTGATGTGATCAGTCCGAGCGAACGCATCAAGAAGCTACGCTGACATGCGGACTCTGGCGTTTCTCTCGGTGTTTCTGGCGTTGCCAGCGATGGCTGCCGAGCCGGCTGCAAACATGAGCAGCACCGGTATGGGTGGGCAGATGACCAAGTTGTTGCTCGGCCTGTTGCTGGTGATAGGGCTGATTTTCCTGTTGGCGTGGTTGCTGCGTCGTATGCAGCAGCTCAACCCGCGCAGCAACCAGGCGATCAAGCTGATTTCCAGCCACGCGCTCGGCCCCCGCGAGCGGCTGGTGCTGGTCCAGGTCGGCAGTGAACAGGTGCTGCTCGGCCTCAGCGCCGGTCGAATTACACCGCTGCATGTACTCGAGGAGCCGGTGCATCTGCCGGACGCCGAGCCTGCCAACCCGGAGTTTGCCCAGCGCCTGATGGAGCTGCTCGGGCGGGACCATAAGGACAAGCTCTGATGCTTCGATTGTTGCTGGCGGCCGTGCTGACCCTGGCCGCCCCGTTCGCCGTGGGCCAGGATGCCGGTGGTTTGATCGCACAGGGCGACAACCCATTGTCGATCCCGGCGATCACGCTGAGCACCGATGCCGAGGGCCAGCAGGAATATTCGGTCAGTCTGCAAATCCTGCTGATCATGACCGCGCTGAGCTTCATCCCGGCGTTCGTCATGCTGATGACCAGCTTCACCCGCATCATCATCGTCTTTTCCATTCTGCGTCAGGCTCTGGGCCTGCAGCAGACGCCGTCGAACCAGATCCTCGTTGGCCTGACCATATTTCTGACGCTGTTCATCATGGCGCCGGTGTTCGAGCGGATTAACAACGAGGCGGTGCAGCCTTATCTGAACGAGCAACTGTCCGCACCGGATGCGATCGCGCGGGCCGAAGTGCCGTTGAAGAATTTCATGCTGGCGCAAACCCGCGAGAGCGATCTGGAGCTGTTCGTACGGCTGTCGCGCCGGACCGATATCCAGACGCCGGACGCTGCACCGCTGACCATTCTGGTGCCGGCATTCGTAACTTCCGAGCTGAAAACCGCGTTCCAGATCGGCTTCATGATCTTCATTCCGTTCCTGATCATCGACATGGTCGTCGCCAGCGTGCTGATGGCGATGGGCATGATGATGCTTTCGCCACTGATCATTTCGTTGCCGTTCAAGATCATGTTGTTCGTACTGGTTGACGGCTGGGGGCTGATCATCGGCACGCTCGCGAGCAGCTTCGGCACGCTCTAGCGTCCATTGGGAGACACGCATGACACCCGAAGTTGCGGTTGACCTGTTTCGAGAAGGCCTGTGGATGACGGCGATGATCGTCGGCGTGCTGGTGGTGCCGAGCCTGCTGGTCGGTCTGGTGGTGGCGATGTTTCAAGCCGCTACCCAGATCAACGAACAAACCCTGAGTTTTCTGCCGCGCCTGCTGGTCATGCTGATGACGCTGATCTGGGCCGGGCCCTGGTTGGTCCGCGAGTTGATGGAGTACACCCAGGGCCTGATCCAGAACATTCCGCTGATCATCGGATAACCGTGATGTTCAGTGCCTCCCGCAAGGCGTTCGCCAGTGCTTGAACTCAGCGATGCGCAGATCGGTGCCTGGGCCGGGCAGTTCCTGCTGCCGCTGTTTCGCATCGCGGCGCTGTTGATGAGCATGCCGATCATCGGTACGCAGCTGGTGCCGATGCGCATACGGCTGTATCTCGCAGTCGCCATCGCGGTGGTGCTGGTACCGGGGCTGCCGCCGGTGCCAGTGGTCGAGGCGTTGAGCGGCCAGGCGCTGGTTCTGATCGCTGAGCAGATACTGATCGGCGTGATGCTGGGTTTCGTGCTGCAGCTGTTTTTTCAGGTGTTCATCGTCTCCGGCCAACTGCTCGCCATGCAGATGGGACTGGGCTTCGCGTCGATGGTCGATCCGGCCAACGGCGTTTCGGTGCCGGTGATCGGTCAGTTCTTTAACATGCTGGTGATTCTGCTGTTCCTGGCAATGAACGGCCACTTGGTGGTGCTGGAGATCCTCACCGAAAGCTTCGTCACCTTGCCGATCGGCGGTTGGCTGGTTGGCACCAATCACTTCTGGGAAGTGGCTAGCAAGCTTGGCTGGGTGCTGGGCGCCGGATTGCTGCTGGTGCTGCCAGCGATCACGGCGCTGCTGGTGGTGAACCTGGCCTTCGGCCTGATGACCCGGGCGGCGCCTCAGCTGAACATTTTCTCGATCGGTTTCCCGTTGACCCTGGTGCTCGGCCTTGTCATCGTCTGGATTGGTATGGCTGACATCCTCGCGCAATACCAGACCTTCGTCAGCGAAGCGCTGGCAATGCTGCGCGAACTGATCGGGTTGCGTTGATGGGAATTCCATCCTCCTGGCTGGCGGAGGCCCTGCATGGCTGAAAGCGAAAGCGGCGCCGATAAAAGCGAAGAACCCACGGAGAAACGCATCCGTGAATCCCGCGAAAAAGGTCAGCTTGCTCGTTCCCGCGAACTGAATACGGTCGCAGTGACGCTGGGTGGCATTGGCGGTCTATTGGCGTCTGGTGGCAGCCTGGCGGGCAGCCTGATGGCCGTCATGCAGGGCAGCTTCGAGCTCAGCCGTGAAACCTTGCTTGATGAAGGCGCCATGGTGCGACTGCTGATCGTGCTGCTGATCGTGTCCATCATCGGGCCGATCTCGCTGGGTGGCTGGCTGTTTTCTGGTAAGGCGATGGCGCCCAAATTCAGCCGGATGAACCCCGGTCCCGGCCTGAAGCGGATGTTTTCCACCAAGGCACTCATTGAACTGCTCAAGGCGCTGGGCAAGTTTCTCGTGGTGTTACTGGTGGCGCTGGCGGTACTCAGTGCCTATCAGGACGACCTCTTGTCGATTGCCAAACAGCCGCTGGACCTGGCCATCATGCACAGTGCCGAGGTGGTGGGCTGGTGTGCGCTATGGATGGCCTGCGGATTGATTTTGATCGCCGCGGTGGATGTGCCATTCCAGCTCTGGGACAACAAGCAGAAGCTGATGATGACCAAGCAGGAAGTGCGCGACGAGTACAAGGACAGCGAGGGCAAGCCCGAGGTCAAATCGCGGATTCGCCAGCTGCAGCGCGATGCGGCCCAGCGGCGGATGATGCAGGCGGTACCGGAGGCGGACGTGGTCATCACCAACCCGACCCACTTTGCCGTGGCGCTGAAATACGACGGCAGCAAGGGCGGCGCCCCGATGCTGGTGGCCAAGGGTGGCGACTTCGTTGCGTTGAAGATTCGCGAAATCGCCAACGAGCATCAGGTAACGGTGCTCGAATCCCCGGCTCTGGCGCGAGCGGTGTACTACTCGACTGAGCTCGATCGGGAAATCCCTGCGGGCCTGTATCTCGCAGTGGCCCAGGTCCTGGCGTACGTCTATCAGCTACGTCAGTACCGCTCCGGCAAGGGTAAGCGACCGGATCCGTTGAGCAATCTGCCGATTCCGCCGGATTTGCGCCGTGATGAATAGGTAAGAGCAGATAAGGGTAGGAGGCTTGGAGTTTAGGAGGTCGTAAACGCTGTAGTTGCCGTTACAGTTCAATCCCGCTTGCCAGGCTATGGGCTGGAGCCCACCCTACGGCGGCCTGGGATATGGCTCGGAACCGCTGCCGCGCCGCAGTTCTGTGGGGTGGGGCGGGCGGCGCGCTGCTTCAGCCTTCCGTGGCGAAGGCGGGTAAAAAACCAGCCGATTAAAGCCCGTTATTGCTTCGTAAGCTCAAAGCCGCAGCGTCTCTAGCCTCCAGTCGCTTTTACTCGATCACCCCACAGGCCACGCGCGCGCCGCCACCGCCGAGCGGTTTGGGCTCGTCGGAATAGTTGTCGCCGCCTTCATGGATCATCAGCGCGTGGCCTTTGAGATCGCCGAGGCTTTTCAAGCGCGGTGCCAGTACCGGCTGGTTGGCTTTACCCTCGGCGTCAACCACCAGGACCGGCAGATCACCCATGTGGCCGTCACCCCAGGGCTCGCCATGCTTGCCGGCGTTCTTCGGATCCCAGTGACCACCGGCCGCAACCGCTGCAGCCGGCTTGCCGTCTTTTTCTGCGGGCTGGCAGCTGCCATTGGCATGGACGTGAAAGCCATGCGCGCCAGCGTTCAGGCCTGACAGGTCGGGACGAAATATCAATCCGTGATCGGTGGTTTCGATCTTCACGGTGCCGACAGAGCTGGCAACGCCCTGGTCGTTGACCTTGTTCATCTCCACCGAAAGGGTTTCGGCCTGCACGCCAACCGCGGCGCAGCTAGCCATTGCAGCGATTAACCACTGTTTCATAGCACGCTCCTGTTTTGATTGAAGGCGGGCGGCGTCACGCCACCCGACGACTGTCTGACTGCCGCAGCCCAGACGCGTTCGATTAGCCCGGCGTGCCTTGGCGTGACGGTATCGATGCCAAGACAAAATTGGACCCCTTCTTGCTATAGCCCGGACAGGGCGCGTTTTTGCGTCAATTCTTTGTTCTTGTCTGGCGGGGTCTACGTGGATCGCACGCAACTCATCAATTTCGGCAATGGCCTAGCGGGCGCAGGGCGCGGCAACCTCGGGGTGCCGCTGCTGTTGCTGGTGATGATGGGCATGATGATGTTGTCGGTGCCGCCGTTCCTTCTGGATCTGCTGTTTACCTTCAACATCGCCTTGTCGATCGTCGTGTTGCTGGTCAGCGTCTACGCGCTGCGGCCACTGGATTTCGCCGTATTCCCGACGATTCTGCTGGTCGCCACGCTGATGCGTCTCGCGCTCAACGTGGCATCGACGCGGGTGGTGCTGATCAATGGTCATGAGGGCGGTTCTGCGGCCGGTCATGTAATCGAAGCCTTCGGCAATGTGGTGATCGGCGGCAACTACGTCGTGGGTATCGTCGTTTTCGCGATCCTGATGATCATCAACTTTGTCGTGGTTACCAAGGGTGCCGGGCGAATCTCCGAAGTCAGCGCGCGCTTTACCCTCGACGCCATGCCCGGCAAGCAGATGGCGATCGATGCCGACCTCAACGCTGGCCTGATCGACCAAGCCGAAGCGAAGGTGCGTCGGGTCGATGTCGCTTCGGAGGCGGACTTTTACGGTTCGATGGACGGTGCGAGCAAGTTCGTCCGCGGTGATGCCATCGCCGGCTTGCTGATCCTTTTCATTAACCTCATCGGTGGTGTCGGCATCGGTATGGCGCAGCACGGCATGAGCTTCAGTGAAGCGGGCCAGGTGTACGCGTTGCTGACGATCGGTGACGGCCTCGTCGCACAGATCCCGTCGCTGTTGCTGTCGACCGCCGCCGCCATCATGGTGACCCGAGTCACCAGTTCCGAGGACATGGGGCAACAGGTCAACCGGCAAATGTTCGCCTCGCCCAAGGCGCTGGCCGTATCTGCCGGCATCATGATTGCCATGGGCCTGGTGCCCGGCATGCCGCACATGTCGTTTCTCGGCCTCGGTGCGGTGGCGGCGGGTGGCGCCTACTGGATATGGCATCGCCAGAAGCAGGTCACGCAACAGGCCGAGCAGGATGTTCAGAAGCAGCAGGAAATGCTTCCCGCCCAGCGGGCTGCCGAGACCAAGGAGCTGGGTTGGGATGATGTGACGGCGGTGGATATGGTCGGCCTGGAAGTCGGCTACCGGCTGATCCCCCTGGTTGACCGCAATCAGGGTGGCCAGCTGCTGGCCCGGATCAAGGGCGTGCGCAAGAAGCTGTCCCAGGATCTGGGCTTTCTAATGCCGTCGGTGCACATTCGCGACAATCTGGACCTGTTGCCCAATGCCTATCGCTTGACGCTGATGGGCGTAAGCCTGGCGGAAGCCGAGGTGTATCCGGATCGCGAGCTGGCGATCAATCCGGGACAGGTGTTCGGCCCGCTCAACGGTATCGCTGCCAAGGACCCGGCGTTTGGGCTGGAGGCGGTGTGGATCGAGGCCAGTCAGCGCGATCAGGCGCAATCGCTCGGCTACACGGTGGTTGACGCCAGCACAGTCGTGGCGACGCACCTCAATCAGATCTTGCACAAGCATGCCCATGAATTGCTCGGGCACGAGGAGGTTCAGCAACTTCTGCAGTTGTTGGCCAAGAGCTCGCCGAAGCTCGCAGAAGAGCTGGTGCCCGGGATGATTTCGCTGTCGACCTTGCTCAAGGTACTGCAAGCGCTGCTGCAGGAGCAGGTGCCGGTGCGTGACATCCGAACCATTGCCGAGGCCATCGCCAACGTCGCCGCCAAGAGTCAAGATCCCGCCGCAATGGTGGCGGCGGTGCGTGTCGCACTGTCCCGAGCGATTGTGCAAAACGTTGTCGGGCTTGAGCCGCAGCTGCCTGTGATCACCCTTGAGCCAAGGTTGGAACAGATATTGCTCAATAGTCTTCAGAAGGCTGGGCAAGGCTCGGAAGATGGCATTCTCCTCGAGCCGGGAATGGCCGAAAAGTTGCAACGTTCTCTGGTAGAAGCGGCACAGCGTCAAGAAATGTTAGGTAAGCCGGCGATTCTGCTGGTGGCAGGTCCGGTCCGCGCGATGCTGTCGCGGTTTGCCCGGCTCGCGGTACCGAACATTCATGTCCTGGCCTATCAGGAAATACCGGATAACAAGCAGGTCACCATCGTTTCGACGGTGGGTCAGAATTAACTGAGGGCTACAGGCCATGCAGGTCAAACGTTTCTTCGCAGCCGACATGCGTATCGCCATGAAGATGATTCGTGACGAGCTGGGCGCTGATGCCGTGATCACGGGAAACCGTCGGGTCGCAGGCGGCGTCGAGTTGACCGCCGTGCTTGATTATCCGATGGAGTCGGCGGCGGCGAAGCAGCCGAATCCGGCCCTGGAAGCCGAACTGCGCAAGACTCAGGCGCGTATTGCAAGCGCCCATGCGGAAATGAGCGGCCCGGCACGCGGGTCGATCGGTCAGGATCGCCAGCTGCTTGACGAAAAGCCCGCTGCGGCTGCCCAGGCAACTCCGGTTGCCACAAGCCCATCGTTCGATTCGCGTGCGGTTGAAGCGATGCAGTCGGAGCTGCAGGGCCTGCGCGAACTGATCGAAGTTCAACTCGGTTCGATTGCCTGGGGTCAGGAGCAGAGCCGCCGTCCACAACAGGCTGGCCTGTGGCGCCGCCTGCAGCGCGTCGGCCTGCCTGCCGAGCTGTCACGCGCATTGCTGGAAAAAGTTTCGACCGTATCGGAGCCGCGCCAGGCATGGCGGATGTTGCTGGCGCATCTAGCGCAATCGATCAAGGTCAGCAAGGTCGAGCCGCTGGAAGAGGGTGGCGTTATCGCGTTGGTTGGCCCGGCGGGTGCCGGCAAGACCACTACGCTGGCCAAGCTTGCCGCGCGCTACGTGCTCAAGCACGGCCCGCAAAGCATCGCGCTGGCGAGCATGGATAACTACCGCATCGGCGCGCAGGAACAGCTGAAGACGCTGGGTCGGATTCTCAATGTTCCGGTTGTTCAGCTCGATGCCAGTCAGCCCTTGAGCAAAACGCTGGCGCCGCTGGCCCGTAAGCGCCTGATTCTTGTCGACACCGCTGGCCTGCCGGCCGGTGACTCGATGATGAAGATGCAACTCGAGGCACTGGCGGACCGTGGCATTAAAGCGAAGAATTATCTGGTCCTGCCTGCGACCAGCCAGAGCCAGGTGCTCAAGGCAACTTGGCACAATTACCGCCGGTGCGGGCTGGCGGGCTGCATTCTGACTAAACTGGACGAAGCCGGGAGCCTGGGTGATGTGCTGGGTCTGACCATCAGCCAGCATCTACCTATCGCGTATCTTGCCGATGGGCCGCGTATCCCTGAGGATCTGCATCTCCCGCGCAGCCATCAGTTGGTCAGTCGCGCGGTGAGTCTGCAATCGGAAGAGAATCCCAGCGAGGAAACCATGGCTGACATGTTCTCCGATCTGTACAACGGTTCTCGGAAGGTCGGATGAACGCTTTGCGACGTGAGACACACAAAGAAGACGCGTTCGGGCTGAACGCATCGATGGCCCAAGGGCTCCAGCAAGAGATAGGCGTGTGAAAATGGGTATGCATCCCGTACAGGTTATTGCAGTGACCGGCGGCAAGGGTGGCGTCGGCAAGACCAACGTGTCGGTCAATCTGGCCCTGGCGCTGGCCGATCTCGGGCGTCGGGTGGTATTGCTCGACGCCGACCTTGGCCTGGCTAACGTCGACGTACTACTCGGCCTGACGACCAAGCGCACCCTGGCCGATGTCATTGCCGGTGAATGCGACCTGCGCGATGTGCTGATTCAGGGGCCGGGCGGGGTGCGTATCGTGCCGGCCGCTTCCGGCACTCAGAGCATGGTGCAGCTATCGACTCTGCAACATTCCGGCTTGATCCAGGCCTTCAGTGACATTGGTGATGACATCGATGTGCTGATCATCGATACCGCCGCGGGTATTGGTGACGGTGTGGTGAGCTTTGTGCGCGCCGCACAGGAAGTGCTGCTGGTGGTGACCGATGAGCCCACGTCGATCACCGATGCCTATGCGCTGATCAAGTTGCTCAATCGCGACTACGGCATCAGCCGCTTCCGGGTGCTGGCCAACATGGCTCATGCGCCACAGGAAGGTCGCAACCTGTTCGCCAAGTTGACCAAGGTGACTGAGCGCTTCCTCGACGTGGCGCTTCAGTATGTCGGCGCGATCCCGTACGACGAGTTGGTGCGCAAGGCCGTGCAAAAGCAGCGCGCCGTCTACGAGGCCTACCCGCGGGCTAAATGCTCGCTGGCGTTCAAGGCCATCGCGCAGAAGGTCGATACCTGGCCGTTGCCGGCGACGCCACGCGGTCATCTGGAGTTCTTTGTGGAGCGCCTGGTCAGGCCCGCCGCAGAGCCTAACGAACAATAGCGGCTGGATTCGGTATGTATTACAGCAAAGCTCAGGCTAAAGACTCGCAGTACCAACTCATCGATCAGTACGCGCCGCTGGTCAAGCGCATCGCTTATCACCTTCTGGCGCGGTTGCCGGCGAGCGTGCAGGTCGACGACCTGATGCAGGCCGGCATGATCGGCTTGCTGGAGGCGTCAAAGAAATATGACGCCGGTAAGGGGGCGAGTTTCGAGACCTATGCCGGTATTCGCATACGCGGCGCCATGCTCGACGAAGTGCGCAAAGGTGACTGGGCGCCGCGTTCGGTGCACCGGAATTCGCGCATGGTCAGTGAGGCGATTCGGGTAATTGAGGCCAGAACCGGGCGCGACGCTAAAGATCAGGACGTTGCGGCCGAACTTAAATTGAGTCTCGATGAGTACTACGGCATTCTGGGCGACACCCTGGGCAGCCGCCTGTTCAGCTTCGATGATCTGCTGACCGAAGGCGAGCACGGGGAGTTCGAGGAGGATGCCGCCAGCACCCATCCGGAACCGTCCCGCGATCTTGAAGACGAGCGTTTTCAACAGGCGTTGGCCGAGGCCATCGGTAACCTGCCGGAACGTGAAAAGTTGGTGCTTTCGCTGTATTACGACGAAGAGTTGAACTTGAAGGAAATCGGTCAGGTACTGGGCGTCAGCGAATCGCGGGTGAGTCAGTTGCACAGTCAGTGCGCGGCACGTCTGCGGGCTCGTCTTGGCGAGTGGCGCGCGCGTTAACGACCGGTTTGCAACAAAAGCATTAGAGACCGCTTACGAGCTTCATTCATGAGGCCCGCAAACAGACCGTGAGCAGGTCTCGGATTCGGGTTTACGGAGGTGTACTTGGACAAGAACATGAAAATCCTCATCGTCGATGACTTCTCGACCATGAGACGGATCATCAAGAACCTCTTGCGCGATCTGGGCTTCACCAATACTGCTGAAGCGGACGACGGCACGACTGCGCTGCCGATGCTGAAAAGCGGAAGTTTCGATTTCCTCGTTACCGACTGGAACATGCCGGGCATGAGCGGTATCGATCTGCTGCGCGCTGTGCGTGCTGATGAGCGCCTGAAGCATCTGCCGGTATTGATGGTCACCGCCGAAGCGAAGCGTGATCAGATCATCGAGGCCGCGCAAGCCGGGGTAAACGGATACGTGGTCAAGCCATTCACGGCTCAAGTGCTCAAAGAAAAGATCGAGAAGATCTTCGAGCGCGTCAACGGCTGAAGCAGTACCGCCGCGAGGGCACTATGACGCAAGCAGACCAAAGCCTGGCAGAGTTCGAAGCAACTCTGAGGGCTCATGCACCCCAGTTGATTGAAAGTCTGCAACAGGGCCGCTTCGACGAAGCCACGCAGATGTTCAACGAGCTCAACCAGGCTCGCAATCACGGGCTCTATCTGGAAGTTGGCAAGCTCACCCGCGAGCTGCACAACGCCATCGTCAAGCTCGAAATGGATACTTGTGCAACCGGCGGCGACCCGTCGCCCATCACTGACGCGACCGATCGGCTTTCCTACGTCGTGGAAATGACCGAAAAAGCCGCCAACCGCACCATGGATCTAGTGGAGGAGTCGGCGCCGCTGGTGAATTACGTCAGCTACGAAGCCCAGAGCCTGACCGCCGACTGGCAGCGCTTCATGCGTCGCGATATGAACGCTGAACAGTTCCGCGATCTGGTCAAGCGTATCGATCAGTTTCTCCAGCGCAGCATGAGCGATGGCAGTCAGTTATCGCAGAACCTTAGCGAAATCATGTTGGCGCAGGATTTCCAGGACCTCACCGGTCAGGTGATCAAACGGGTGACCCGGCTCATCACCGAACTCGAAAGCAACCTGCTGAATCTGGTGCTGATGGCCGGCCAGGTTGACCGCGTGGCGGGTATCCAGCATGACCGCGAAGCGATGCGCGCCGAGCAGGAAATGAAAAATCAAGAAAAACAGCCTTCCAATGGTGAAGGTCCGCAGATGCATGCCGATATACGTGAGGATGTCGTATCCGGGCAAGACGACGTCGATGATCTGCTTTCGAGCCTGGGCTTTTAGGGGAAGTTAAATATGAGCTTCGACGCCGATGAAGAAATCCTCCAGGACTTCCTGGTTGAGGCCGGCGAGATTCTCGAACTATTGTCAGAGCAACTGGTGGAGCTGGAAAGCAGCCCCGATGACACAGCCTTGCTCAATGCGATTTTTCGCGGTTTCCATACGGTAAAAGGCGGTGCCGGTTTTCTCCAGTTGCATGAGCTGGTCGAGTGCTGCCACATCGCCGAAAACGTCTTCGACATCCTGCGCAAGGGTGAGCGTCGCGTCGACTCGGAATTGATGGATGTCGTGCTGCAGGCTCTGGACTCCGTCAATGAAATGTTTAGCCAGGTGCGTGAGCGCACCGAGGTAACCCCGGCGACTCCTGAACTGCTGGCAGCGCTGGCACGTTTGGCTGAGCCAGCCGACGAGCAGGAGCCAGTGGCCGAAGCACCTGTCGAGGCTGCGCCCGAGCCTGCTGTAACCGCCGACAGCGAATTTGAGCAGTTTTTGGGTGCGCTGGACGAGTCTGCCGAGACTCCAGGTCCTAGCGCCGCTGACGAAATCACTGACGAGGAGTTCGAGTCACTGCTTGATCAGCTCCACGGAAAGGGTCAATTCGCGGCTGATCAACAAACGTCGCCAGCTGCAACGGCTGCGGCAGCGGCGCAACCGTCTGCCAGCGACGAGATCACCGACGACGAATTCGAGGCACTGCTCGACCAACTGCATGGCAAAGGCCAGTTTTCCGAGCCGGTAGCAGCAGCACCCACCGAGGCTGTTAGCGAAGCCGTGGCTGCAAGCGGCGACGACATCAGCGACGATGAGTTCGAAGCGCTGCTGGACCAGTTGCATGGCAAAGGAAAATTTGAGCCCGACGCAGCCGCTCCAGCCGCAGCCGCCGCTGCGCCCGCCGCTAAGCCTGCGCCGATTGCCGCGGCGGTTGAGAAAAAGGCTGCGCCGGCCAGCTCTGTGGCGAGCAAGGCTGCTGCACCCGCCAAAGCGGAGCTTGCATCGAAGCCTGCCGCCGCGCCAGAAAAGCCTGCAAGCGAGGCCGAGACCACTGTTCGAGTCGATACCGCCAGACTTGATGAAATCATGAACATGGTCGGCGAGCTGGTACTGGTGCGTAATCGTCTGGTGCGCCTAGGCTCAAATAGCGCCGATGAGGCCATGGCCAAGGCCGTGTCCAATCTGGATGTGGTAACTGCTGATCTGCAGAGTGCCGTGATGAAAACGCGCATGCAGCCGATCAAGAAGGTCTTTGGCCGCTTCCCGCGCTTGGTTCGCGACTTGGCTCGCAGCCTCAAAAAAGAGATCAATCTGGAACTGGTCGGCGAAGAAACCGATCTGGACAAGAACCTCGTGGAAGCGCTGGCCGATCCGCTTGTCCACCTGGTGCGCAACGCGGTGGACCACGGCATAGAGACGCCTGAAGAGCGCGAAGCTGCAGGCAAGCCGCGCACCGGTAAGGTTGTGCTTTCCGCTGAACAGGAAGGCGACCATATTCTGCTGCTGATCACTGATGACGGCAAAGGCATGGATGCGGACGTCCTGCGCGCCAAGGCGGTTGAGAAGGGCTTGCTCGATAAGGACGCAGCCGATCGCCTGAGCGATCTGGAATCCTACAATCTGATCTTTGCGCCGGGCTTCTCGACCAAAACGGAGATCTCTGACGTGTCTGGCCGCGGCGTCGGCATGGATGTGGTCAAGACCAAGATTTCGCAGCTTAACGGCACGGTCAATGTCTTTTCCAACAAAGGCCAGGGCTCGCGCGTCGTGATCAAGGTGCCGCTGACGCTGGCGATCATGCCGACCCTGATGGTGATGTTGGCCAACCAGGCGTTCGCTTTCCCGCTGGTAAGTGTCAACGAAATATTCCACCTCGACCTGTCCCGCACCAACGTGGTTGACGGCCAGGAAGTCGTGATCGTCCGCGACAAGGCGCTGCCATTGTTCTATCTCAAGCGCTGGCTGGTGCACGGCGCCGAGCTTGAGGAGCAGCGTGAAGGGCACGTGGTGATACTCAACGTCGGTAATCAGAGTATCGGCTTCGTCGTCGATCAGTTGGTTGGGCAGGAAGAGGTGGTAATCAAGCCGCTGGGCAAGATGCTACAGGGCACTCCGGGAATGTCCGGTGCGACTATCACCGGCGACGGTCGTATCGCCTTGATCCTGGATGTCCCGAGCATGCTCAAGCGTTACGCGCGCCGGATCTGATCAGTAGCCAGCGGTGTCTTCACGGACCGCTGTCGCTAGGAGTTGTTTTATGGCAGTCAAGGTCCTGGTGGTGGACGATTCCGGCTTTTTCCGCCGTCGTGTATCGGAGATCCTTTCTTCAGACTCGAATATCCAGGTGATCGGAACCGCGACCAACGGGCGCGAGGCGATCGACCAGGCGCTGGCGTTGAAACCAGACGTCATCACCATGGATTACGAGATGCCGATGATGGACGGTATTACCGCCGTCCGGCAGATCATGCAGCGCTGCCCAACGCCGGTATTGATGTTCTCCTCGCTTACCCACGAAGGCGCACGGGTCACGCTCGATGCGCTGGATGCGGGTGCCGTCGACTTTCTGCCAAAGAACTTCGAGGACATCTCGCGCAACCCGGACAAGGTCAAGCAGTTGCTCTGCGAGAAGGTGCATAGCATCTCGCGCAGCAACCGCCGTTTCAGCAGCACTGCTAGCGCTCCGGTTGCCACGCCCCAGGCGGTGCGCCCGCTTGGCGCCTCTTTGGGTAGCGCATCCCATGCGAGGCCTGCCGCGCCAATCCATGCGGCACCGACTCCGGCACCTCGGCGCAAATCGTACCGACTGGTTGCCATCGGTACCTCGACCGGTGGGCCGGTGGCGCTTCAGCGCGTACTGACGCAGCTGCCCGGCAATTTTCCAGCTCCTATCGTGCTGATCCAGCACATGCCGGCTGCGTTTACCAAAGCCTTCGCCGAACGTCTGGACAAGCTTTGCAAGATCCGCGTCAAAGAAGCCGAAGATGGTGATCTGCTGCGGCCGGGCCTGGCTCTGCTGGCGCCCGGAGGCAAGCAGATGATGGTCGACGGACGCGGCGCGGTGCGCATATTGCCGGGTGACGAGCGACTCAACTACCGTCCTTGTGTGGACGTTACCTTCGGCTCTGCTGCCAAGGCCTTCGGCGACAAGGTACTGGCGGTTGTACTGACCGGCATGGGTGCGGACGGCCGCGAAGGGGCGAGGATGCTCAAGCAGAGCGGTAGCCAGGTATGGGCTCAGGACGAAGCCAGTTGCGTCATCTATGGCATGCCGATGGCAGTGGTCAAGGCCAACCTCAGCGATGCCGTCTACGGGCTCGATGACATCGGTCGCCACTTGAGCGAGGCGTGCCTCTGATGGATGTACTCAGCCTGATTGGGCTGGTGCTCGCGTTCGTCGCCATTGTCGGGGGTAATTTCCTCGAAGGCGGGCATGTTTCGGCGCTGCTCAACGGGCCGGCCGCGCTTATCGTTCTCGGCGGCACACTCGGGGCGGTGTTGTTGCAGACGCCGATGGCGGTTTTCATGCGGGCGATGTCGGTGATGGGCTGGATATTCTTTCCGCCGCGTATCGATATGGTTCGCGGAATCAGCCTGGTCACGGGCTGGAGTGCCACGGCGCGCAAGGAAGGGTTGCTTGGGCTTGAGCCTATCGCCGAAACGGAGCCTGACCCTTACGCACGCAAAGGCTTGCAGCTGCTGGTCGATGGGGCTGAGCCGGAAGTGATTCGCAGCATTCTCGAGGTTGACCTGTACACGCAGGAAACTCGCGATCTACGGGCGGCGAAAGTATTCGAGAGCATGGGGGGCTACTCGCCCACGGTCGGCATCATCGGTGCGGTGATGGGGCTGATTCATGTCATGGGTAATCTGGCCGATCCCAGTCAGCTGGGTAGCGGCATTGCGGTTGCATTCGTTGCCACCATCTACGGCGTGGCCTTCGCCAACCTGCTGGTGTTGCCGATGGGCAACAAGCTCAAAAGCGTGGTGCAGAAGCAGACCGCTTACCGCGAAATGTTACTTGAAGGTGTTCTGTCGATTGCCGAGGGAGAGAATCCGCGTTCAATCGAAATGAAACTCCAGGGTTTCCTCGATTGATAACTCATCGGCAACGCTGCGCATGCTTCGCGCTGCGGATCTGGAAATGAACATGGCAAAGGCTTTATCCACGACGCTCTGCCTCAGTTCCGCTACGGTGAGCCTGCTCATCGCCGCTCTCGGTTGGAGTTGATCTGATCATGGCGCGCCGCCGCTCCCACGAAGAACCGGAGAATCACGAGCGGTGGCTCGTGTCCTATGCCGACTTCATCACGCTGCTGTTTGCGTTCTTCGTGGTGATGTACTCGATCTCCTCGCTCAACGAGGGCAAGTACAAGATCCTGTCCGATTCGTTGGTCGGCGTTTTTAATCAGGTCGACCGCGCGGTCAAGCCCATTCCCATCGGCGAAGAGCGGCCACGTACCACGCAGCCGGACGCATCCCAGATCGATGAGCCGCAATCATCGCAGCAGCCAATCGATCCGCTGCAGAGCATCATGCAGAGCATGCAGGCGGCTTTTGCCGATCTGATCGCCTCCAATCAGCTGACGGTTCGCGGCAATGAACTCTGGGTCGAAATCGAGCTGAACTCGAGTTTGCTGTTTCCCAGCGGCGAAGCATTGCCAAATGACCATGCGTTCGCCCTGTTGGAAAAGGTCGCCGGGATTCTGGCACCTTTCGATAATCCGATTCACGTTGAAGGCTTCACCGACAATCTACCTATCAATACGGCGAATTTTCCGACCAACTGGGAACTGTCGGCGGCGCGTGCTGGCAGTGTGGTCCGGATGTTGGCTGCGGACGGTGTCGACCCGGCACGCCTGGCGGCGGTGGGTTACGGCGAATTCCAGCCCATCGCGGATAATTCCACCGCCGAAGGCAGGGCACGTAATCGCCGTGTGATTCTGGTCATTTCACGCAATCTCGACGTCCGCCGCAGCGTCAGCGGTGTGGGAAGCGGGAATGCCCAGCCTGTGACGGAAGCCTCGCAAGCTGGCACACAACGTGCTGTTCCTTCTGATGGTTAGGTGCCCCTCGCGGCATCGTCAATTCTCCGTCGTTGGCTAACGCCGAGACGGCCGGTCCCGGTCTGGTTCGATCCGGATGGAAAGAGAGTTATGAGAGTCTGGGCTGTAGCCAATCAAAAAGGCGGGGTGGGGAAAACCACTACGTCCATTGCACTTGCTGGTTTGCTGGCCGATTCCGGCAAGCGGGTCGTAGCGCTGGATCTCGATCCCCACGGCTCGATGACCAGCTATTTCGGGCATGATCCGGACAACCTCGATCACAGCGTTTTCGACTTGTTCCAGCATCAGGGTACCGTTCCCGAAGGTCTGCCCTGGCAATTGCTGCTGCCGACCAGCCATGAGCGCCTTTCCTTGCTGCCGTCGAGCACGGTACTGGCGACGCTGGAGCGCCAGTCTCCGGGCCAGAACGGCCTCGGCCTGGTCATTGCCAAGAGTCTTTCGCAGCTCTGGCAGGATTTCGATTACGCCATTATCGACAGCCCACCGCTGCTGGGCGTGCTGATGGTCAACGCGTTGGCCGCCAGTCAGCAGCTGATCATCCCGGTGCAGACGGAGTTCCTGGCCATGAAGGGCCTGGAGCGTATGGTCAGTACGCTGAGCATGATCAACCGATCGCGTCGGCAGGCCTTGCCTTACACCATCGTGCCAACGATGTTCGATCGCCGCACCCAGGCTTCGATGAACACGCTCAAAGTCTTGCGCAAAGGCTATCAGGAGCACCTCTGGCAAGCCTTCATTCCGATTGATACACGTCTGCGTGACGCCAGCCGTGCCGGCCTCACGCCGTCCCAGTACGATTCTGGCAGTAGGGGCGTACTCGCCTACCGTGCACTGCTGAAAACATTGTTGGCGGCGCAAGCCTCGCCAGAGGTGGCCTGAATGACGACGTACGGCCGCGTTCGCCGTTCAAGTTCGCCATGGGTGCGGCCGATAGCCTATCCAGTGGGTTCGCACGAGTTGGTTTCATGAGTCGTACCGTTCTTAAAGAAAGCCGATCGCAACAGACGCTGCAGTCGTATCTCGATGCGCTTCTGCAGGATGCCGTCATGGAATTGGCCGAATCGGTCAGCCCGGACGAGTTTCAGGCGGCCGTGTTCGAGGAGCAGCAGCGCGATACACAGCGGGTCGTGGCGCTACGTCCGGTTGCTCCGCCTGAACCCGAAGCCATTGCCGTTCCGGTAGTTGCCGAGGCGCAGGCGTTGCTCGAATTGCCCCCCGAATCACCGGTGGATGCACCGCCTGCGCCGGTCGAGCCGATTGCCGTTTTTGACTTGCAGGCGCAGGCGCCGAACGGCCCGCCAGCGATGCCGAACAGCCAGCCGGAGTGGGGCGAGGAACCGTTCGAGTGCTTGTTGTTCGATGTGGCCGGGCTGACGCTGGCGGTGCCGCTGGTCAGTCTCGGTTCGATCTATCCGCTTGCCGGGCAGGAACTCACGCCTCTTTTCGGCCAGCCTGCCTGGTTTCTCGGCATCTTGCCGAGCCAGGCTGGCAATCTGAAGGTTCTGGACACAGCACGCTGGGTCATGGCCGAGCGCTATCGCGACGATTTCCGCGACGGACTTCAGTACGTGATTTCAGTGCAGGGTTATGAATGGGGGCTGGCGGTACATCAGGTCAGCCGCTCGATTCGTCTGGACCCCAAAGAAGTGAAGTGGCGCACGCAGCGCACGCAGCGGCCCTGGCTCGCCGGGACGGTGATTGACCACATGTGTGCGCTGGTGGACGTAACCGCGCTCGCCGAGCTGATCGCCAGCGGCGCGACCCGACATCTCAAGGGCGTCCCGTCGTAATCAATTGAACAAACCGAGGGGCACGCAAGCGCCCCGAGTAACCGATAGAATCAACCGCCAGTGCGGTACATGAAGAGGTGGGGCTATGAAGATGACTTCCGCACAGGGTTCCGATGATCCGGTCCTGCAATGGGTAACCTTCCGTCTGGATAACGAGACCTATGGCATCAACGTGATGCAGGTCCAGGAAGTGCTGCGCTACACCGAAATCGCCCCGGTGCCGGGTGCGCCCAGCTATGTGCTGGGCATCATCAACCTGCGTGGCAACGTCGTTACAGTGATCGATACGCGTCAGCGCTTCGGTCTCGACACGGCGCCGGTATCGGACAACACCCGTATCGTTATCATCGAGGCTGATCGCCAGGTGGTCGGCATTCTCGTCGACAGCGTTGCCGAGGTGGTCTACCTGCGCCAGTCGGAGATCGAAACCGCACCGAACGTTGGTAACGATGAGTCGGCGAAATTCATCCAGGGCGTATGCAACAAGAACAATGAGCTGCTGATTCTGGTCGAACTGGACAAGATGATGAGCGAAGAAGAATGGGCGGAACTTGAGAGCATCTAAAGCATGATTGCGTCGCTGGTAGCGGCGGTCGTTGCGCTTGCCTTATGCTGCCTGGCATTGCTCGGTTGCTGCATCTGGCTGTTTCGCCGCCAGCGCCAGCAGGCTGAAGCGCAAGCGCACGAAGACGCTATCCGTGACAAGCGCATCAAGGCGCTCGGCGCGCGGCTGGATAATTACCTCGAAAGCAACGTTCGGATGGGCAAGGATCTGCACGAGCTGTCGCGCATCGTTGCCCCGTTGCCCGAAAAGCTGGGTCAGCTCGAACAGCGTGATCCCAATAATTTCTCTTTTTCCCAGGCGGCCAAGCTGGTCGGTATGGGCGCCAGCGTCGATGATCTGACGCAGTCCTGCGGGTTGTCCCAATCTGAAGCCGAATTGATGCGCAAGTTGCATCAGTCCCGCCGCGAGCCCGATTAGCGCCGAGAACTTCAGCGTCGCAGCGCGGCTGCCAATACGTCGGCCCGCCGACCGTGGCAGTGAACGATATGACTATTGCTTCCTCCAACTTGGACAAGGTGTCGCCATGTCTGGTGCCGACCTGTGCCTTCAAGGGCGAGGAGGATGTGATGCTGCGCATTCTGATGCTGTGCCTGCTGACGAGCCCCGCGTGGGTTTTTGCAGCGGAAGCGCCGGCGGAGGTCGATGGTGCGATGACCATCAATGTTTATCAGGCTCGGCAGCTTCATGCGCTGGGTGCGGTGTTC
Source organism: Stutzerimonas stutzeri SDM-LAC (assembly GCF_000235745.1). GTDB lineage: Bacteria > Pseudomonadota > Gammaproteobacteria > Pseudomonadales > Pseudomonadaceae > Stutzerimonas > Stutzerimonas stutzeri_H. The sequence goes on from NZ_AGSX01000070.1 coordinate 32,416, forward strand.
ATAGACGTGCGCCCCAGGCGCGAATGGAGCTGGGGGCACGTTGAGGGTGCGGTGCACATGAGTCTGGCGCGTGAATTCGTTGGGCTGTCACGCTCCGAATGGCCAAGAAGCGTGCCGCTGGTCGTTTATTGCGATAGCGAAGTCTGTCCGGTCAGTGCTGAGGCGGTTCGCCTTGCCGTCGAATGGGGCTACCAGCAGGTTTTTTATTTCCGTGAAGGCTATTTCGCCTGGATGTTGGCTGATTTTCCGCAGGAAAAAGACCAGATCGACGGCCTCGCGACGCTCAATGCTCAGGCCCATTGAGTCGCGGAATCGCCGATGTTTCTTTGTCACGGCCAAAGCCCGCTGGGCATTTACCTTTCAAGTACCAGGCAAAGGCGATGATTTCGGCAATGGTGCGGTAAAGCGCTTCCGGAATCGCATCGCCCAGCTCCAGGCGCGCCAGCAATTTCACCAGTTCGGCATTCTCGTAGATCGGCACATCGTGTTCGCGGGCTATTGCCAGTATCGCTTCGGCCAGTTCGTCGTCGCCTTTCGCTGACAGGGTCGGTGCGGTGGCGCCGTCATAAGTAAGTGCAATGGCTTGGCGCGGTGTCTGGGCAGTCATGCGGTTTCATCTACGAAGCGTTGATCCAGCGAAGTGCGTGGTCCTTGTGGCGGCGTTCCCTGCCGGCAGGCCAGCTCACCGACATTCAGCCCGGCCGTGATCAGCCGCTGACGGAGATGCCCGAGCTCCGCCGAGATCAGCTCGGCAGTGCCGCTGTGTTCGGCCCAGATCTGGCTCGAAAGACTGCCCTGTAGCAACTGTGCCTGAATTTGCAACGGGCCGAGGGGGGCGACGTCGAACGCGAGCTCTACCTTCCACAACGTTTCCGGTTTTTCCTTGCGGTTTTGCTGAGGCTCGTCTTCGCGTTGAAATTTCACTTGCAACGGAACGATATCGCGCTGGTCGCGCATCGGCACCTCGAGCTGCCAGGTTGTAACCTGGGTGCCGTCCGGGCTGGTCTGGGTCTGAGCCAGACTAGACAGTTGATGTGTCTGTAGCCGCGATACGGCCGCCGCGGCTAGCTTGAGCAACAGTTCGAGATCGGCTTCTTCATCGGCGCTCGGCAATAACCGGTTCGATAACGGGAAGTTTTGCGCCAACTGGCGCGAATTGGGCTGGCCAAGCGCTCCGAGCGCATTGCGGGCAAAGGCCGGCAGCGCCTGGCCGAGGCCTGCGCTTGCTTGCGCCGCGCCTAGCGGTCCTCCACCCGGTAGGCCCGGTAGTTGCGCAATCAGGCGGAGCAGTGTGGCCTTCATGTCGGTCGGTAGATCGCTTGCTTCGCCGCGCAGGAGATTGCCTTCTAGAAAGACCCCACTGCGCGCCAGCGCCTGCGCCAAGGCCTTGGCATCGCCAAGTTGTTGCATGCTCGGCACCAGCCCGAGCAGTCGCTCGGCTGCCCCGCGTAAGGGGTCCGGCAATGCCGAGCTGGATGTGAGCGCACTGAGCAGCCCTTCGATCGAGCCTTGGCGGCTGTGCTGTGCGGTCAGTTGTTGACCAAGCATCAATTGATCGAGGCGACCGCTTAGTGGCAAGAAGGCCAGTGACTGGTCGCCCTGAACGCGCGCGGTAATCAGGCTGCCCGGAGCGAGCGGCATGGCGGATTCGACATTGAGCTTCTGTCCGGCGAGCGGCGAATTGAGCAGGGTGATTGCGACCTTGAACAGAGTCTTGCCGTCCTGCTGGGTCTGCTGGCTGGCCGTCACCTTGCCTTGCACCACGCTGCCCGTAGGCAGCTGCGAAAGGTCAATGCTGCTCTGCGGCTGGCGGTTGTTGGGCTGCAGTGTGGCTATCAGGCGTGAATCGGATACGGCAGTGATGAACAGGGCGGTCCCGGGCGTGGCTGCTTTTGAACTCGCGGTGTCGACCGTTGCCTGTCGTCCATTGGTCAGGGTCAGGCGTAGCGTCAACTGAAAGCCTTGCAGGGCCTCCTTGATATTGATGACTTCCGCCTCGGCACTCTCGCCAGCGGCAAGCAATCCCTGCATCGGCTGCAGCAATTTCAACGCCAGCTCAGCCGACGCCACTGCCGGCCGAGAGGGGCCGGTCGCGGGAATTGCCTGGGTGCTTTTGATCTCGGTCATCTTACTTAAATGCTCTTACAACCTTTCTACATTGTGGTCTTTGGCGCCCGGGTTCGGCATGTATAATTCCGCCGCCCGCCCGAGCATGTAGCGGCCGGGCTCCTTTCATCTTGAGGTAGCCCTAGCGTGTCCAGCCCCTTTCTAGAAACTGTGGCGCTTTCCTGCGAGCGAGACTGGCGCCTGCTCTTCGAGAGGTTAGACCTGCAGATCGTCAAAGGTGAAATGTTGCAGATCGCCGGCCCCAACGGCAGCGGCAAGACAAGCCTGCTGCGTTTGCTGTCCGGGTTGATGCAGCCGACCTCCGGGGAGGTATTGCTGAAGGGTGAAACGCTGGAAAGCCAGCGCGGCGAACTGGCCCGTAACCTGCTGTGGATCGGTCATGCTGCAGGCATCAAAGGGTTGCTGAGCGCTGAAGAAAACCTCGCCTGGCTGTGCGCATTGCATCAGCCAGCGTCGCGTGACGCTATCTGGCAGGCGCTTGATGCCGTTGGGTTGCGCGGTTTCGAGGATGTACCCTGTCATACACTCTCCGCCGGCCAGCAGCGCCGGGTTGGGCTAGCCCGGCTATATCTGTCGCCGCCGCCCCTGTGGATTCTCGATGAGCCTTTCACGGCGCTCGACAAAGGCGGCGTGGCGCAGCTAGAGCGGCATCTGGCCACTCACTGCGAGCAAGGCGGTATGGTTGTGCTGACCACCCATCATTCGCTCGTTGAAATGCCGGCGGGCTTCCGCCAAATCGATCTGGGGCAGCGAGCCGCATGAGCAACGTCTTTACCCTGTTGCTGGCTCGCGAAAGCCGACTGTTGTTCCGGCGGCCTGCGGAGCTGGCCAACCCATTGGTCTTCTTCGCCATTGTCATCGCATTGTTTCCCCTGGCGGTCGGCCCCGAGACTCAGCTGTTGCAGACCATTTCACCGGGGCTTATCTGGGTCGCCGCGTTGTTGGCCGTGCTGCTTTCGCTGGATGGGTTGTTCCGCAGTGATTTCGAGGATGGCTCGCTCGAGCAGTGGGTCGTTTCGCCGCACCCCTTGGCGCTTCTGGTGCTCGCCAAGGTGCTGGCACACTGGATGTTCTCTGGCCTGGCGCTGGTGCTGCTGGCGCCGTTGCTGGGCCTTATGCTGGGTATGCCGTTCAGCGCGTTGCCGGTGTTGCTGATGTCGCTGCTGCTGGGTACGCCGGTCCTGAGCCTGCTGGGCGCGGTCGGAGCGGCTTTGACCGTTGGGCTTAAGCGAGGCGGGCTGTTGTTGGCGCTGCTAATTCTCCCCCTGTACATACCCGTGCTTATCCTTGGCAGTGGAGCATTGCAGGCAGCGCTGCAGGGGCTGCCTGCGCTCGGTTATCTATTATGGCTTTCCAGCCTGACTGCCCTGGCAGTTACTCTGACACCCTTTGCAATAGCGGCCGGCCTGAGAATCAGCGTCGGCGAATGACGGATTGGCAGAATGTTTCTATCCAGTAGCGGAACGCGGTTGGCCGAGGCGAGACGAGCGGTTATCGCAACGATGGGTTCCATGATCTCGAACAAGCGCCGGTTGCCCGGTTTCGGCGCAGTATCGGCATACATAGCGGGCGTGAGGCAGGCTCTATGAACTGGACATGGTTCCACAAGCTGGGTTCGCCTAAATGGTTCTATGGCATCAGCGGTCGTTGGCTGCCGTGGTTTGGCTGGGCGGCATTGCTGCTGGTCGGAGTCGGGGTGGTTTGGGGGTTGGCGTTCGCACCTCAGGATTACCAACAGGGCAATAGCTTCCGGATCATCTATATCCACGTTCCGGCAGCGTTTCTGGCGCAGTCCATCTATGTGATGCTGGCGGTGGCGGGGCTGGTCGGGCTGGTGTGGAAGATGAAGCTGGCCGATGTCGCTCTGCAGCAAGCTGCGCCCATTGGCGCCTGGATGACCTTTATTGCGTTGGTCACAGGTGCGGTGTGGGGCAAGCCCACCTGGGGCGCCTGGTGGGTCTGGGATGCACGCCTGACGTCGATGCTGATCCTGCTGTTTCTGTATTTCGGCATCATTGCCTTGGGCCAGGCCATCACCAATCGCGACAGTGCAGCCAAGGCTTGTGCAGTGCTTTCGATCGTCGGGGTGGTGAACATCCCGATCATCAAATATTCGGTCGAGTGGTGGAACACCCTTCACCAGCCGGCCACCTTCACCGTGACGGAAAAGCCGGCCATGCCGCTGGAAATGTGGCTGCCCCTGCTGGTCATGGTGCTGGGCTTCTACTGTTTCTTTACGTTGGTTCTGCTGATGCGCATGCGCCTCGAGGTGCTGCGTCGCGAGTCGAGAAGCAGTTGGGTCAAAGCAGAAGTGAAAGAACTGATGGGTAAATCATCATGAATTTCTCGTCGTTTTCGGATTTCATCGGCATGGGTAACCATGGCCTATACGTCTGGACGTCCTACGGCATCAGCCTGGCGGTTCTGGTTCTCAACGTGGCGCTGCCGATGATGGCACGTCGACGTTATCTGCAAGATGAGGCGCGTCGTTTGCGCCGGGAGGAAATGAAGTGAATCCTGTGCGCAAGAAGCGTCTGTTCATCATTCTGGCCATTCTGGCTGGCGTCGGTGTCGCGGTGACGCTGGCATTATCCGCGCTGAAAGAGAACATCAACCTCTTCTACACACCGACCCAGATTGCCGCAGGCGAAGCGCCTGAAGGCACGCGAATTCGCGCTGGCGGCATGGTCGAAGAGGGTTCGGTACAGCGCAGCAACGATTCCCTGACGGTGACGTTTCGCGTCACCGACTATGCCGAAGCGGTCACTATCCAGTATCAGGGAATCCTGCCTGATCTGTTTCGTGAAGGGCAGGGCATCGTTGCCTTGGGGCGCATGAACGCTGATGGCGTCCTGGTTGCTGACGAAGTGCTGGCCAAGCATGACGAGAACTACATGCCGCCAGAAGTCACCGCAGCGCTGGAGAAAAGTGGCAAAAGCAAGCCCTACAGCGACAGCGCGCAGGGGGATACGAAATGATTCCTGAGCTTGGTCACCTGGCAATGATTCTGGCGCTGTGCCTCGCCGTGGTGCAGGGCACGCTCCCGCTGATTGGGGCCTGGCGGGGCGACAGTCAGTGGATGGGGTTGGCGCAACCGGCTGCCTGGGGGCAGTTTTCTTTTTTGGCGTTTTCTTTCGCCTGCCTCACCTATGCCTTCATGATGGATGATTTCTCCGTTGCTTATGTGGCGCAGAACTCCAACAGCGCCTTGCCCTGGTACTACAAGTTCAGCGCCGTATGGGGTGCACACGAAGGCTCGCTGCTGCTGTGGGCGTTCATCCTGGCCGGGTGGACCTTTGCCGTATCGATTTTCTCGCGACAGCTGCCCGAGGACATGCTTGCGCGGGTGTTGGGTGTGATGGGGCTGATCAGCATTGGCTTCTTGTTGTTCCTGATTGTCACGTCCAACCCCTTCGAGCGGCTGCTGCCGCAAGCACCGATGGATGGGCGAGATCTCAACCCGCTGCTTCAGGACTTCGGTCTGGTAGTACACCCACCCATGCTTTACATGGGGTATGTCGGTTTTTCAGTTGCCTTTGCGTTCGCCATTGCCGCCTTGCTAGGTGGCCGCTTGGACGCGGCCTGGGCGCGCTGGTCGCGTCCCTGGACGTTGATCGCCTGGGCGTTCCTGGGTACGGGTATCGCGCTGGGCTCGTGGTGGGCCTATTACGAACTGGGCTGGGGCGGCTGGTGGTTTTGGGACCCGGTGGAAAACGCCTCGTTCATGCCGTGGTTGGTGGGTACCGCTTTGATCCACTCGCTGGCGGTGACGGAAAAGCGCGGCGTATTCAAGAGCTGGACCGTACTGCTGGCAATCGCGGCCTTTTCGCTCAGCCTGTTGGGGACGTTCCTGGTTCGTTCCGGGGTGCTCACTTCGGTACACGCGTTTGCGACCGATCCGGCGCGCGGCGTCTTTATCCTGGCGTTCCTGTTGGTGGTGATCGGTGGTTCGCTCACTCTGTTCGCGCTGCGTGCGCCGGTGGTGAAGAGCCAGATCGGCTTTGGTTTGTGGTCACGTGAAACGCTGCTGCTGGTTAACAACCTTCTGCTGGTCGTTGCTACCTCGATGATTCTGCTGGGGACTTTGTATCCCTTGCTGCTCGACGCCATGTCCGACACCAAGCTGTCGGTCGGACCACCCTATTTCAACGCGATGTTCCTGCCTCTGGTTGGCGCTCTGATGCTTGCGCTCGGCGTGGGCGTATTGGTGCGTTGGAAAAGCACACCGGTCAAATGGCTGATCGGCATGCTAATGCCCGTGCTGATAACCAGTGCCGTCCTGGGCGGCCTGGGGTCGATGTTGTTTGGTGATTTCCACTGGGCGGTTCTGGCGGTCTGCCTTCTCGCCGGCTGGGTGGTCAGTGCTGGAGTGCGTGACATCCTCGACAAGACTCGTCACAAGGGCCTGTTGAAAGGTTTGCGAAGCCTGGCGCCGAGTTACTGGGGTATGCAACTGGCGCACTTCGGTCTGGTGGTCTGTGCGCTGGGCGTGGTGCTGACAAGTCAGCAGAGCGACGAGCGTGACCTGCGCCTGGCTCCGGGCGAGTCGCTGCAGCTGGGTGGTTACAGTTTCGTATTCGACGGTGCCAAGCATTTCGAAGGACCAAACTTCACCTCAGATAAAGGCACCATTCGGGTCTTTGAAGGCGACAAACAGGTCGCGACGCTGCATCCAGAGAAGCGCCTCTACACCGTGCAGCAGATGCCAATGACCGAAGCGGGCATTGACGCCGGGTTCACCCGTGATCTCTACGTGGCGTTGGGCGAGCCGCTGGACAACGGCGCCTGGGCAGTTCGGGTGCATATCAAGCCGTTCGTTCGCTGGATCTGGTTGGGTGCGCTGATGATGTCGTTGGGTGGCGTGCTGTCGGTGAGTGACAAACGTTATCGGGTGAAAGTCAGGACCCGTGTTCGCGAGGCGCTCGGTTTGGCACAGCAAGGAGCCTGATATGAAGAGATTATTGATGTTGTTGCCACTGGCGATTTTCCTGCTGGTCGCCGTGTTTCTATATCGAGGTCTGTTTCTGGACCCTACCGAGCTGCCATCGGCGCTGATTGGCAAGCCGTTGCCTTCCTTCTCGCTGCCCTCGGTCGAGGACCCGCAGCGGATGGTCACTGCCGAAGACATCAAGGGCAAACCAGCCCTGGTGAACGTCTGGGCGACTTGGTGCGTTGCCTGCAAAGTCGAACATCCCGTTCTGAACAAGCTTGCCGAGCAGGGCGTGGTCATCCATGGGGTCAATTACAAGGATGAGAACGCGTCGGCTCAGAAATGGCTGCGCGACTTCCACGACCCCTACCAGTTGAATATTCGCGACGAGCAGGGCACTTTGGGGCTGGACCTGGGTGTGTATGGTGCGCCTGAAACCTTCCTTGTCGACAAGCAGGGCATCATCCGTCACAAGTATGTCGGCGTCATCGACGAGCGTGTCTGGCGTGAACAGCTTGCAGCGCTTTATCAGCAACTGGTGGACGAATGAAACAGCTGATCCAAGGGCTCGTGCTGACGCTGTGTCTGCTGGGCAGCGCGTCGGCAGCGATTGATGCCTACGAGTTCAAGGACGAGGCCGAACGCGAGCGCTATCGCACGTTGGTGGAAGAGTTGCGCTGCCCGAAGTGCCAGAACCAGAACATCGCCGACTCCAATGCGCCGATCGCGATGGACCTGCGCCGGGAAATCTTCCGGATGCTGGAGGAGGGTCAGACCAACAAGCAGATTGTCGATTACCTGGTTGCCCGTTACGGCGACTTTGTCCGCTATAAGCCACCGGTCAATTCCAAGACGCTCGTGCTCTGGTATGGGCCAGCTGCACTGCTGGTGATTGGCTTCGGCGTGTTGGCATTCATTCTGGTGCGCCGTCGTCGCGGAGCCACCGGGCCGGCATCGAACACACTTTCCGAGGCCGAGCGCGCGCGCCTTGCCACGTTGTTGGATAGAAAAGAACCATGATCGATTTTTGGATAGGCGCAGGCCTGTTATTGCTGGCTGCGTTGGCGTTCCTGCTGCTGCCGTTGCTACGGGGGCGCGGTGTACAGGCGGAAGAAGATCGGACGGCGCTGAATGTTGCGCTTTACCAGGAGCGGCTCGGCGAGCTGGCAGCGCAACAAGCGGCTGGGACCCTTGAGCCGGAGCAGTTCGAGGCCGGGCGCGCCGATGCGGCCCGAGAGCTGCTTGACGACACCGAAGGCAGTACTACCCGGCGCAGCAACCATCTGGGTCTTGCCGTGCCGCTGATAGCAGCGATTCTTATGCCGTTGCTTGGATATGGTCTTTACCTGCACTGGGGCGCGAGCGACAAACTTCAGCTGGCCAGGGAGTTCACCGAGCAGCCGGCGACGATGGAAGAAATGGTTGGACGGCTCGAGCGCGCTGTGAAGGCCCAACCCGAGTCCGCCGAGGCGTGGTATTTCCTTGCCAAGACCTATATGAGCCGGGAGCGCCCCGCGGATGCCGCCGCCGCTTACGAGCAGGTCGTCAAGCTGGCCGGGCGTCAGCCGGAGCTTCTGGGGCAGTTGGCGCAGGCGCTGTATTTCGCCGGTGACCGTAAATGGACCGAGCAGCTGCAACAGCTGACTGACGAAGCCTTACGCGGTGATCCTCACGAGGTAACAAGCCTCGGACTGTTGGGTATTGCGGCCTACGAAGAGGAACGATTTGCCGATGCGATAGGGTTTTGGGAACGGTTGGTTTCAACGCTGGCGGCTGAAGATCCTTCTCGTGAAGCCATTCAGGGCGGTATCGCTCGTGCGCGCGAGCAGCTCGGCGAACCGGCCTCGGCGAGTGTGACCGAACCGGCGGGCGAGATGATTGCCGAAACGGGTGCGGGACTGACTGTGGAAGTGCAACTGGCGACCGAGATGGCCGACAAGGTTCGCCCTTCCGATGCCGTGTTCGTCTTCGCACGTGCGTTGTCAGGCCCGCCGATGCCATTGGCCGTGAAGCGTCTGACCGTTGCGGATTTGCCTGCAACGGTCAATTTGAGCGACGCCGATGCAATGACTCCACAGCTTCGGTTGTCCAACTTCCAGCAAGTCAGATTGTTCGCTCGTATATCCAAGGACGGCGACGCTACTCGCGGTGAGTGGCAAGGCAGTAGCGAGCCATTGGCACCGGGTGATTCGGATGAGATCACGCTGACTATTGACCAACCAGTAACACCCTGATCGCAAGGGTTCGGGAGCGACTAATGATACTGGCGGAGCGGGAGTCAACAAGGCTGCAGCGCTTGGTGAGAGCCGGCGCAGTGGTAGCGTTGGGGTTGCTGCTAGGCGCCTGTGCAGGCAATCCCTATCAGACGTCAGAGCCGAAGCGTGGCCCGGCTCCGCCCGTATCGGAACCGCCTCGCGGGCCGGTTACGACGCCCCCGCCGGTACGTACCCCACCGGCACCTCGCCCACCCGCCACTCAGAAAAGCCATCCTCGTTATGCGCCGCCGCCTCATGTTGCTGCGCATTGGGACAACCGTCTGGGCGTCTACGTTGTGGAAGGGCAGGACCTGTTCTATCGCGAGCGTCTGTACTACCGCTGGGATGGTGATTGGTATTGCGCCGGGCGGCCTAGCGGTCCTTGGGAACCTGTTGCACCACCCAGTGTTCCGACGGGGCTGCGTAGCCTGCACTGATTCGCCCTATTTTCCGCAATGGCATTAAAGGCGACGTGAAGGTGGCCGATAGCGTAACAGGCGTCGCGAACCATGCGAGGGGCGGCGCCGGTTCGGCCTTGTCACCAGTTCATTCGGAGCGGATCCATGAGTGCAGCAGTCAAACGTCTTGAGGAAACCGGCAACGCTTTGCGTGACGCCATGGCGCAGCAGGATTGGACAGCGATCAGCGTGCTTGACCTGCAATGCCGTCAAGTCGTTGAGGCCGCAATGGTAGAGCCTCGTGAGGACGAGGCAGCAATCCGGCAGCGTCTGCAGGAACTGGTGAATCTTTATCATGAACTGGTCACCACCTGTCAGAGCGAGAAGCGACGTGTCGCAGATGAGCTGATTCAGCTCAACCAATCTCAGCAGGGCGCTAACGTTTACAAGTTGTTTGGTTGATCGTCTCCAGCAAATAACCGCTACCACTAGTCATGAGTAATGGCTGGCGCTCATCTCCTGATCTTCGAGCCCGCTACCCTCAAAGCCCGTCCAAACACATCACTTCAGCACTGCCTTCTTAGCGGTACAGTGTGTTTTCCGCGGAAACCGGCGGTTCTCTCTCGATCTTCGAGAATCTATGCCGCTGGGCCAAATTCACCACGCCATCTTCCGGCTCATTCCAGCGAGTTGTGATAAGTCAATAAAAGAAGGCATTGCTAGCTATTTTGTCGTTGAATCACGTCATAAATTTGACTCAGACCGATTTTTTTAATTAACTACGGGCTATCTGCCGATGACGCTGCCGTTCAGCCGAGGACGTGCGCGGGCTTTCTTTCAGCCTCTAGAGCTATAAACAAGATGTGGCGTGAAACCAAAATTTTGTTGATAGACGACGATCAGGATCGTCGCCGGGATTTGACGGTCATTCTGAACTTTCTCAGCGAAGATCATTTGTCATGTGTCAGCAGCGAATGGCAGGCTGCGGTCGACTCACTGGAATCGAGCCGCAACGTCCTCGGGGTGATGCTTGGTGATGTTTCAGCGAAGGGCGGTGCCGTTGAGTTGCTCAAACAGATCAGCAAGTGGGACGAGAACCTGCCACTGCTGTTGATTGGCGAACCGGTGCCGGCCGAATGGCCAGATGAGATTCGCCAGCGCGTGCTGACTAGCCTGGAAATGCCGCCGAGCTACAACAAGCTGCTCGATTCCCTTCACCGGGCCCAGATCTACCGGGAAATGAACGATAAGGCCAAGGCACGCGGGCGACAGCGTGAGCCTAATCTGTTTCGTAGTCTGGTGGGCACCAGTCGTGCAGTTCAACACGTACGCCAGATGATGCAGCAGGTTGCCGACACCGAAGCGAGTGTATTGATTCTCGGTGAATCGGGAACCGGTAAGGAAGTTGTTGCACGCAATCTGCATTACCATTCCAAGCGCCGTAAAGGTCCTTTCGTTCCGGTCAATTGCGGGGCGATTCCCGCGGAGCTGCTGGAAAGCGAGCTGTTCGGTCATGAAAAGGGTGCGTTTACCGGTGCGATCACTTCGCGTGCCGGTCGTTTCGAATTGGCCGAAGGTGGCACGCTGTTCCTCGATGAGATCGGCGACATGCCGCTGCCTATGCAGGTCAAGCTGCTACGCGTCCTGCAGGAGCGCACCTTCGAACGGGTGGGTAGCAACCGCACGCAGAATGCCGACGTACGCATCATCGCCGCGACGCACAAAGATCTCGAGAAGATGATCTTGGACGGTAGCTTCCGCGAGGACCTCTATTACCGGCTTAACGTGTTCCCGATCGAAATGGCCCCGCTGCGTGAGCGCATCGAGGATATTCCGCTGCTGATGAACGAGCTCATCTCGCGCATGGAGCACGAGAAACGTGGCTCAATCCGCTTCAATTCGGCTGCGATCATGTCCCTCTGTCGTCACGATTGGCCCGGTAACGTAAGGGAGCTGGCCAACCTCGTTGAACGAATGGCCATCATGCATCCATACGGCGTCATCGGCGTTATGGAACTGCCGAAGAAATTCCGCCATGTCGATGATGACGACGAGCAATATGCAGCCAACCTGCACGACGAGATGGAAGAACGCGCTGCGATAAACGCTCCCATCATTGCGACGGACGCGCACGCCATGCTTCCCGTGGAAGGCCTTGATCTGAAGGATTACCTAGGCAATCTGGAGCAAGGGCTCATCCAGCAGGCACTCGAAGATGCAGGCGGCGTCGTTGCACGGGCCGCAGAGCGGCTGCGGGTGCGGCGAACCACACTGGTGGAAAAAATGCGTAAATACGGGATGAACCGTCGCGAAGACGATCTCGACGAGTGACTCGTTTTGCTACGCCGCTGCTCCCGGCGGCGTAGCCCTTCTGGATCTGTCATCACGGGCATGATCCTTGCTGGTCCACAGGTTACCGACCATCTTTTGACGGATACGTGTGCCTGTGATTTCAGCGACCCGCTCCACCGATCCAGCTCAATGCGCGGCCAAGGCTGGCGCAAGCGACGAGCTCGAACAGTCGCTCGCACTGTTCCATCACGTGTCCGGCCAATTGGGCGATTCCCAGTTTATGTTGCACGCACGGGTAGCCGAGTTGAAAGATCAGCTCGCGGAAAGCGCTGCGCAGCGTTTGCAGGAGTTTGACGAGAAGGAGCGTCTGGCGAACCGCTTGCAAAGCCTGCTCGACTTGTTGCCCGGCGGTGTGATCGTCATCGACGGCCAGGGTAGGGTCCGCGAAGCCAATCCGGTTGCGCTTGAGCTGCTGGGTGCGCCGCTCGTGGGGTCGCTCTGGCGTGAGGTGATCGCGCGGAGCTTCTCGCCTCGTAGGGATGATGGTCACGAAATCTCATTGAAGGATGGACGTCGCGTTTCCATCGCTACCCGATCCTTGAATGTTGAGCCGGGGCAGCTGGTGTTGCTGACCGATCTGACTGAGACGCGGCGGCTGCAGGATCAGCTGGCGCGCCATGAGCGTTTGTCTGCGCTGGGCCGGATGGTGGCGTCGCTGGCTCATCAGATCCGCACTCCATTATCGACAGCCCTGCTGTATGCAAGCCATCTGGAGCAGGGCGGGTTGTCGGCCGAGCACCAGCAGCGATTCGCTGGTCGCTTGAAGGACCGGCTGAACGAGTTGGAGCATCAAGTTCGTGACATGCTGGTTTTCGCTCGTGGTGATCTGCCGCTGGAAGACCGGATAACGCCTGCCGAGTTGCTGGGAGCGCTTCGGGCAGCGACCGAGACCAAGTTGGAAGGCGTCGCTGTTCGCTGGCAATGCGACACCCAGAGCGGTGCCCTGCTGTGCAATCGCGACACCTTGGTCGGTGCATTGGTCAATTTGATTGAGAATGCACTCCAGGCCGCGAGCGGCGATACCAAACTGAAGGTTCACCTCTATGCACGTGGTACGGCGCTGCGCATCAGCATCAGCGACAACGGCATCGGCATCGATGCAGCAACCCTCGCCCGACTCGGCGAACCCTTTTTCACCACCCGGGCGACCGGGACCGGCCTCGGCCTGGCTGTTGTCAACTCGGTAGCGCGAGCCCATTCAGGCGCGCTCGAACTGCGTTCTCGCCCAGGCAGGGGAACCTGCGCCACCGTGCGATTGCCGTTGCTTGCGCTGCTATCTCGGTCACATTCGGAGTAGCACCATGGGTGTGAAGGTTTTGCTGGTTGAAGACGACCGCGCTTTGCGCGAAGCGCTAGGCGATACCCTCGAACTGGGCGGCTATTGCTACCGCGCGGTTGATAGCGCCGAGGCCGCGTTGTTCGCGCTGGGTCAGGAAAGTTTCGGCCTGCTGGTAAGTGACGTGAATATGCCTGGCATGGACGGCCACGCCTTGCAGGTGCTCGTGCGTGAACGGTATCCGCAGATGCCGGTTCTGCTAATGACCGCCTATGGGGCGGTCGAGCGCGCCGTCGAGGCCATGCGTCAGGGGGCTGTGGACTACTTGGTCAAACCGTTCGAACCCAAGGTCTTGCTCGACCTGGTCGGCCGGCATGCCTGTGGCCAGCTTGGAGCTACCGATACACAGGGACCGGTGGCGGTTGAACCTGCGAGTCGGCAGCTGCTGGCATTGGCTGCCCGGGTGGCGCAAAGCGATTCGACCGTACTGGTCTCGGGGGAATCCGGAACCGGCAAAGAAGTGCTGGCTCGTTTTATTCATCAACAGTCATCGCGAGCGGACAAGCCGTTCGTGGCGATCAACTGCGCAGCGATTCCAGACAACATGCTGGAGGCTACGCTTTTCGGTCATGAGAAGGGCGCTTTCACTGGCGCCATCGCGACGCAGCCAGGCAAGTTCGAGCTGGCCGATCGTGGCACGCTGCTGCTCGACGAAATCTCCGAAATGCCGTTGGCATTACAAGCCAAGCTGTTGCGGGTACTGCAGGAGCGTGAGGTCGAGCGCGTCGGTGGACGCAAGCCGATACCGCTCGACATCCGTATCGTCGCCACGACCAACCGCGATCTGGGTGAAGAAGTTCGCAGCGGGCGCTTCCGTGAAGACCTGTTCTACCGCCTTTCGGTCTTTCCGCTCGCCTGGCCGGCATTGCGCGATCGGCCGGCGGATATCGTGCCGCTCGCTGAGCGGTTGCTGGCCAATCATGCGACGAAAATGCGTCAGCCCGGCGCGAGACTGACATCCGAAGCGCGCCAGTGCCTGCTCGGTCATGCCTGGCCCGGCAACGTACGCGAGCTGGACAACGCGATTCAGCGAGCGTTGATTCTGCAGCAGGGAGGGTTGATCCGACCGGACGATCTTTGTCTCACCGCTGCTGCCGGCTTCGCTTCGCTGGCGCGAACCACTGCGAGCGGAACCGTGTCCCCGTCTTTGGTCGCTTCAATGCCATCCGAAGTAACGGGCGCGCTAGGTGACGACCTGCGGCGTCGCGAATTCGAGCTCATTCTCGAGACCCTGCGCGCCGAGCGCGGACGCCGTAAGGAGACGGCTGACCGTCTGGGCATCAGCGCGCGTACCCTGCGTTACAAGCTCGCTCAGATGCGTGACGCCGGCATGGATCCAGAAGCAGCGCTGCGCTCCAGCTGAAGCGGTGTTTCGGGCGAAGGCAGCTCTGATAAGCTGCCCCACCAACATCGCTCAAGAGGATCTCAACATGGATGAAGCGTTCTGGCAGCGTCGCTGGGCACGTAATGAAATTGGCTTTCATCTAAACGAGGTCAACCCTTACCTGCGCCGCCATTGGTCCTGCTTGGAGTTGGACCCAGGCGCCCGCGTCCTGGTGCCGTTGTGCGGCAAAAGCCTCGACATGGCTTGGCTCGCCGAGCAGGGTTTCGCCGTGCTGGGTGTAGAGCTGAGCGAACGCGCAGCAGAGGATTTCTTTGCCGAGCATGGGCTGGTTCCGGATGTCAGCGTCCAGGGAGAGTTCAAGTTCTACCGAACTGGTAACGTGGAAATCCGCTGTGGCGATTTTTTCGCCATGACATTCGATGATGTGGCTGACTGCCAGGCACTCTACGACCGGGCCGCCTTGATCGCATTGCCTGCCGACATGCGTCAGCGTTACGTCAACCATCTTGTCAGCATCCTAGCACCGCGCTGCCAGGGGCTGCTGATCACGCTGGACTACGAGCAGGAGCAGATGCCCGGCCCGCCATTCGCAGTGGGTGATGCTGAGGTTCGCGAGTTTTTGAGCGCGCGTTGGAAAATCGAATTGCTGGAGCACATGGATGTGTTGAACGAAAGCAATTGGAAATTTCTACAGCGTGGGCTTACGCGCCTGGAAGAGCGCTGCTACCGACTTGTTGAGCGCTCCTAGCGCATCTCGATGTCGGTTGCCTAGCTAGTTAGATCGCGGGACGCGCAGTACCGTGCCCGCTAAAGTTTTGACGCGCTGACCTGTACCACGCTGCGATTGGGCTCCAGGGCGTCCTTGAATTGCTCCTTGGCGTCTTGCTGGGCGTTGCGCGCGCCTTCGACAGGTCAGTCAGTGTCCCGCCCATGCAGTCCGACCTTGTCTTTGCAACCGAGACGGTTAGCGCAGTGGAGCACCTCTTCCGCTCAGCACGTTTTGATATAACTGCACAACACCAGCGTGTAGCGGGTCCGTTGATCGGGCTGTTCAAAGTCTGAGCAACATGCTACAAACGAACGCAACCCAAATGATCTAGCCGCTTGAAAACGAAGGGAAAACCATGACCAAGTCGGAGTTGATCGAACGTATCGTCACCCAACAAGGGCTGCTTTCGTCCAAGGATGTGGAGCTGGCAATCAAAACCATGCTCGAGCAGATGGCGCAGGCGCTGGCCACTGGTGACCGCATCGAGATCCGCGGCTTCGGCAGTTTTTCCCTCCATTACCGCGCCCCCCGTGTCGGTCGTAACCCTAAGACCGGCCAATCCGTTCCGCTCGATGGCAAGTTCGTCCCGCATTTCAAACCGGGCAAAGAGCTGCGCGATAGGGTCAACGAAGACGAGTAGCCAAATCGGTATTCGTTGCAGATACCGCTAGCGCCGGGTTGGCTGTTGGCGGGTACAGATGCCTATATGCGAGGCGTTGATGGGGCCTCAGCCCTGTTCCGTATGAGCGACCCCATTTTCGAATGCCGAGAGTGTGCATCGAAAACCGCATCGCGCCGCCGCTTTTGCGCCTTTTGGCCGCAGCCTTTGATCCATGCCGATTCGGCCATGCCGGTGTCGCGGATGAAAATGCCGTAAAAACTTTTGGTCAAAATGCCTGATAAAGCGCTGCCCGCGGCGAATGGCACCCTTAGATAATTCCCCGTTCGCGCAGCCCGCGGACTTGATCGTCACTGAGGCCAAGCCCTTCCAGTACGTCGTCGGTGTGTTCACCCAAATGAGGCCCGCCGGCGCCAATACGACCGGGCGTGCGGCTGAGTTTGGGGAGCACGCCCGGGACCTTGAGCGGCCCGGCGAAAGTCTCTACCTGCTCGATCATCCGCCGCGCCAGATAGTGCGGGTCCTTGACGATATCGGCGGCGGTGTAGGGATAGCCGGCCGGAACCCGCGCCGCTTTTAGTGCCTCGATGACTTCGTCGCGGCTGCGCTGCACGGTCCATTCGCCAATTGCGGCGTCGATCAGTTCGGCGTGCTGAGCACGGCCGTCGTTATGGGCGAAGCGCGCATCGTCGGCCAGGTCCTGTCGGCCCATCAGAGTCATCAGGCGCTTGTAGATGCTGTCGCCATTACCAGCGATCAACACGTAGGCGCCGTCCTTGCACAGATAGGAGTTGGACGGTGTGATGCCGGGCAGTGCGCTACCGGCCGGTTCGCGGACATAGCCGAAGGCGTCGTACTCGGGCACCAGGCTTTCCATCATGGCGAACACTGACTCATACAGCGCAACATCAATTTCCTGGCCCTTGCCGCTGCGATTGCGCTCCTGCAGGGCGAGCAGTACACCGATGACGCCATACAGCGACGACAGCGAATCACCGATGCTCACGCCCACCCGTACCGGCGGTTGGCCGGGATAGCCGGATAGGTGCCGCAACCCGCCCATGGCTTCGCCGATCACACCGAAGCCGGGCAAGTCGCGATAGGGGCCGGTCTGGCCATAGCCGGAGATGCGCAGCATGATCAGGCGAGGGTTGAGCTTGGACAGTTCGTCCCAACCCAGGCCCCAGGCTTCGAGTGTGCCGGGGCGAAAGTTCTCGACCAGCACATCGGCTTCGGCGACCAGCTGACGGACGATCTGCTGGCCTTCGGCGGCTTTCAAATCGAGCGTTACGGACTGCTTGTTGCGCGACTGCACGTGCCACCAGAGCGAGGTTCCGTCCTTGAGCTTGCGCCATTTGCGCAGCGGATCACCGACGCCCGGCGGCTCGATCTTGATCACCTCGGCGCCGAATTCGCCGAGCATCTTGCTGGCGAAAGGACCGGCGATCAGCTGGCCCATCTCGATGACCCGGAGGCCATGCAGCGGCAAGCTGCTCTCATTCTGTCCGTTCATCACAACTCCTATGGCGGGTTGGGTCATCTTCGAAGGATGACCGAGCGTCAGCCTGCGGACAATTACCGGATAGCCATCGTGGGCGTCGTAAAGGGCAGACACCGACCTCGCCGCCGAGCCGCTTTCAGCACATCAACTGGGAAAGCCGGGCTCAACCGGATGAGCAACCGAAGCGGCCGATCGAGGCCTTGCAAAAACTCAAGCCTCTTCCTCAGTGAGCTCGGCTACAAGTAACCCCGGCATCTTTATGGCCAACGCAGGCGACAAAGTGCACCTTGGCCGAAACGTCTATGCTTTATAGCAACGATGCGTTCCCAGATGGTTCAGTCTATGGGGAACGCTGTTCGGCCCGTGAAGCTCCAACGTGAAGTCGCTCAGGCGCTTGGTTTGATTCGTATGGTTCGCCTGTGAGACAGGGTTGTTCGAGACGATAACAAGACCGACGAATGAGGTATTCGCCATGAGTGCTGCGTCCCTGTATCCGGTAAGTCCAGAGGCGGCTGCTCAGTCGCTGACCGATGAAGCCACTTACAAAGCCATGTATCAACAGTCTGTGGTCAATCCTGACGGCTTCTGGCGTGAGCAGGCCGAACGTATCGATTGGATCAAGCCGTTCACGCGGGTCAAGCAGACCTCCTTCGATGATCACCACGTCGATATCAAGTGGTTCGCCGATGGCACCCTGAACGTAGCCGCCAATTGTCTGGACCGCCATCTCGAAACCCGCGGCGATGAGATTGCGATCATCTGGGAAGGTGACGACCCGGCCGAGCACCGTGAGATCACCTACCGCGAACTGCATCATGAGGTGAGCAAGTTCGCTAATGCGTTACGTGGGCAGGATGTGCATCGGGGCGACGTGGTTACCCTCTACATGCCGATGGTCCCCGAAGTCGCCGTGGCGATGCTGGCGTGTGCACGCATCGGCGCTATCCATTCTGTAGTCTTCGGTGGCTTCTCCCCGGAAGCCTTGGCCGGAAGGATCATCGATGGCAATTCCAAGGTAGTGATCACCGCCGATGAAGGGCTGCGGGGTGGTAAACGGGTGCCGTTGAAGGCCAATGTGGATGAGGCGCTGACCAACCCGCAAACGCGTTGTGTGCAGAAGATCATCGTGGTGCGGCGTACCGGAGGTGACATCCGCTGGCATCCGCATCGCGACATCTGGTACGAAGACCTGATGCGCGTGGCTGGGGATGTTTGCGCACCAAAGGAGATGGGCGCGGAAGAGCCGTTGTTCATCCTCTATACCTCGGGCTCGACCGGCAAGCCGAAGGGCGTGCTGCATACATCCGGCGGTTATCTGCTCTACGCAGCCCTGACCCACGAGCGGGTATTCGATTACCGGCCAGGCGAGATCTACTGGTGCACTGCCGACGTCGGCTGGATCACCGGGCACAGTTACATCCTTTATGGGCCGCTGGCTAATGGCGCCACGACGCTGATCTATGAGGGGGTGCCGAACTATCCGGATGTCACGCGAATCGCCAAGATCATCGACAAACATCAGGTGAATATTCTCTACACCGCACCGACGGCGATTCGTTCGATGATGGCCGAAGGCCCTGCAGCGATGGAAGGCGCCGATGGTTCGAGTCTGCGCCTGCTCGGTACCGTGGGTGAGCCGATCAACCCCGAGGCCTGGCACTGGTACTACGAGACGGTCGGCAAATCACGCTGCCCGATCGTCGACACCTGGTGGCAAACCGAGACGGGCGGCATTCTGATCAGCCCGTTGCCAGGCGCAACGGCTCTGAAACCAGGGTCCGCGACGCGGCCGTTCTTCGGCATAGTGCCCGGGTTGGTGGATAACCTTGGCAACCTGCTCGAAGGGGCGACCGAGGGTAATCTGGTCATTCTCGACTCATGGCCTGGGCAGATGCGCGGCATCTATCGCGACCACGATCGCTTCGTCGATACCTACTTCAAGACCTTTCGCGGGATGTATTTCACCGGTGATGGTGCCCGGCGCGACGAGGATGGCTACTACTGGATCACGGGTCGGGTCGATGATGTGCTGAACGTTTCCGGGCATCGCATGGGTACTGCGGAAATCGAAAGCGCCATGGTCGCGCACCGCAAGGTGGCCGAGGCGGCTGTGGTCGGCGTGCCGCATCCGCTTAAGGGCCAAGGTATCTATGTTTACGTCACGCTGGTGGCGGGGGAGCAGCCGTCCGATCAGCTGCGCCAGGAACTGCAACAGTGGGTGCGCAAGGAGATCGGGCCGATTGCTGTGCCCGATGCGATCCAGTGGGCGCCGGGCTTACCGAAGACACGTTCAGGCAAGATCATGCGACGCATCTTGCGCAAGATCGCCACCGACGAGTATGACGCCTTGGGTGATATCTCGACCTTGGCCGATCCAGGCGTGGTGCCGCAGCTGATCGAAACGCACAAGAAAATGTGTCCGATGAGTTGATGGATTGACGGCGCCCGGCCTTGGAGTCAGGGCGCCACGGGAACCCTCAATTCACCCGTTGGCTTTGTGTCTCCTGGTTGGCCGCCGGTTTTTCCTGCGGCACACCCGCCACCGTCACTTCTGGAAACTGCCCGCCGATGAACTCGATACTGCGGGTCGGGAAGGCGAATTGCAGGCCCAGCTCGCGGATACCGTCGAGCAGTTGCAGGTTGATCTCCTGCTGGGCGTCCATGTAGGCGTTGTAGTCCGAGACCTGCATGATGTAGACCACTTCAAAAGTCAGCTGGCTGTCGTCGAAGGCCAGGAAATGCGCGCGGTCGAAGTTGGCGTTTTCGACGCCATCGATGATGCGCTTCACCAGCGCAGCGACTTCTCGCACCTTGTCCGATGGCGTGTTGTAGGTGATTCCGAACTTGAACACGATGCGACGCGTGTTCATGCGCTTGTAGTTGTGCAGGATTTGCTTGAGCAGATCGGCATTGGCGCAGACGATCTGCTCGCCGCTGAGGGCGCGAATCCGCGTCGTCTTTAGCCCGATGTGCTCGATGTTCCCTGCGACTGCACCAAACACGACGAAGTCGCCGATCTCGAAAGGCTTGTCGACGCCGATCGACAGCGAAGCGAAGATGTCGCTGAGCAGCGTCTGTACCGCGAGGGCAATGGCAATACCGCCGACGCCCAGACTGGCGACCATCGCTGTGATGTCGACGCCCAGGTTCGCCAGGATCGACAGCAGCATCATTGTCCAGATAACGATACGGACCATGATGCCGATGATGGTCGTGGTGACCGGATTTCGAGTTTTGCCGTCTTGGGTCAGGCTTTCCATCCACAGGCGAACCGCCGTGTCCATCCACAAAGCGATCTGGAACGCCAGCGCGATGAACCAGCCGTGTGACATCGCTGTTTCCCAGCGCTCTGGCAGCTCGACGATCTTCAGTGCGATCAGCAGCGATAGGGCGATCAGCAAAATGTGACTGGTGCGACTGAGCATCTCTGCGGTGATGCCAACAAAACCGCTTCTGGAGCCCTTCGCCATCTTGCGAAGGCGGTTGGTGATGATCCGCAGGATGGCCTGCAGGGTGAGATAGCTGACAATCGTGATGCCAACAATTATGGCGATGTTGATCCAAAGGCCTTCGTTCAACACCACGTCCCAATTCATCAAACTGGTTTCCTCCCGGTATGCGCGACCAAGCGCTTAAGCAGTGGCTCCTTTTTCAGTAGCCACTGCAGCGCATTAGTTCCCGGGGGAAGGGAGGTGAAAAGAGGATGGGCGCGTGGCGGGTGGGTACTTTCAGCGAAGCGGGACGAGCCCGTTCAGCTCCTGATAACCGCCGGCGTTGATTACCTGGCTATAACCCAACTCCTGGAGCAGTGCCTGTGCGGCTGATGCTCGGCGACCGCTGCGGCAGTAGAGCACCACGGGAGCGTTTTTGTCTGGGGCAAGCGTGGCGATGCGCTCGGCAAGATCTGCTGTCTCGATACGCGTGGCACCGGGTAAGGCGCCCTCGGCAAACTCCTGTTCGGTGCGCACGTCGATCAGAACGCTGTCCGTTCGCTGTAACGCTTCCAGCGCGGCTGGCTGATCGACCTGGCCGCCATTGGCGGCAATGGTCACCAATGTTGCAATCAGAAATAACAGTCGGGACAGCGCTTTCATGGGTAGCCTCATTCTGGCGGTATCAACTGATCAGACGCGTGAGGTTCGGCAATATCAGAATTACTGCTGTGGCGAATAGGATCATCGTAGCCTGTCTAACCTTCTTGTGTTTGAACATGATGGCGGCCTTTTAATTATTCTGATTATTCTCATGAACAGCCTTGCTTCCCCGGACCGATCTCGAGCTTGCGAGTTCTGACTCAAGCTTCCGTTAAAGAAAGCAATATGCGGGCCACGCAAAAACGATGGTTATCTAGAGCGCTCCGTCAGTCGGCGTGGCGTGGCGTTGCGCTCGCGAGCTGCTAGCAATCTGATCGCGTCGCGGGGGCTTCGGCTGGCGTGCTTGGGTTTCGACCTTGAGCGCGGCTGGTCTCGCTTTAGCTCTGGGCTAAGGGTCGGCGGCCCAGCCTCTGGACGAACTGTTTGCATCATCGTCAGGGATCGCTGGCTGGCTCGATTGGAAACGTCTACTTTTTCGAAGCTTCCCATGCGGGTCGAATCGAAACATCAAAGGCAGCGGAGCGGCAGACGTGCAGCGTTGCGCATATTCCTGATTGATTGGCCCAGATTCAGCGCGTAGGCGCGGGAAGCCTTTTCGAAACGCAGGTGATAGAAACGACAAAGCCTCGATAAACGAGGCTTTGTGTTTGATCTGGCGGTGAGGGTGGGATTCGAACCCACGATACGATTTCTCGTATACACACTTTCCAGGCGTGCTCCTTCAACCGCTCGGACACCTCACCGGGTCTCGAAAGGCGCGATGTCCTTCGAGGCGCGCTAATGTAGCCGAAGAGCCTGCGGATGGCAAAAAGTTTTTTAGTTTTTTCATGCGGTTAAAGAGGTTGTTAGAAAACCGGGTAGGCTAGCGTGGTAATGAACCTATCGTTGGTCTAGGGTTCGAACGGCCAAGGTATTGCTTGTCAGCCTGAGCGCAATCATGCGCATGAATATTGAGAGCCAGGAAAGGCTTCGATGAAGTTATTCAGAACAAAGCGTAAACGGCCTGAGGTGGTGGAGATCCCCACCAAACGTCGTCTGCATGTCGGCCATTTGGAACTCGGGATGTACATCTGCGAGTTGGATCGGCCGTGGCGGCAAACGGACTTCCTGTTCCAAGGCTTCCCCTTGCTTAAGCTCGAGCACATCCAGGCGGTGCGCGAACGTTGTGACTACGTGTTCGTTGACGACACTCGCCGCGTGCTGATCGATCAGGGGCAGATGATTGTGCCTTCGGCGACGCCGCTGCGCGTGACGCGCACGATGGCCCGTATTCCGCTCTCGCTTGAAGTGGAGGAAGCGCGCCGAGCCTACATCAGCAGTACGCTGGTTCTGGATCAGGTTCTGTTGGACGTCCAGCAGGGCCGGGCGATTGATACCAAGGCTTGTCAGGCATTGGTTAAGCGAAACCTCGAAAGCATGCTTCGTAACGAAAGCGCCATGCTCTGGTTGACGCGCCTGAAGACTCAGGATCTGTATACGAGCCTGCATTGCCTTTCTGTATCCATCCTGGCAATGGGGTTTGGAACGCACCTCGGGTTGGCCGACGACAAGATCGAGCTATTGGGCATCGCCGGGCTTCTGCATGACGTGGGCAAGATGAAGATCGATCCGGCGATCCTGAACAAGCCGGGCAAACTGACCGAGGAGGAGTTCCAGCACGTCAAGCTGCACCCGACGTTTGGTTTTCAAGCCCTGTGCAGCCAGGAAGACATTCCTGCCGCCGCGGTTCAGGCAGCGCATGGCCATCATGAGCGGTTGGATGGCAAGGGGTATCCGCAGGGGCTCGACCAGTACCAGATCCCGTTCGCGACTCGGGTGATCACTATCGTCGACGCCTTCGATGCAATTACCAGCCACCGTGCCTATGACGATGCACGCCCGATCCAGGCAGCGTACGACGTGTTGCGCAGCAGCGCCGGGCAGCAGTTCGACGAAGCGCTAGTTCATGAATTCATCCGCTGGCTCGGCGTGTTTCCGGTAGGAACATTGGTGGAGCTGCACACGGGAGAGGTCGGGTTGGTGCTGGAGAAGCATGTACAACTGCACCTTAGGCCGAAGGTGGTGGTGTTACGTGATGCGAACAAGAGACCTTGTGAGCCTCGTTATCTGGACCTGTCCCAGCTGACAGTCGATGCCGATGGAACGCCTTACAGGATCAGCAGCGGAATTCCGGACGGCTCCTACGGCCTGTTCATTGCTGACCCGCAATTGCAGACAATCCTGCATCCCGAATTGCTTGCTGTCTTCGAGCTCGAACCGGAGTCGGTCGACGACTGTTAGCTTTTCCCCTTTGCTGCCAGTCGACTGCCAGCCGCGAACCATGACTTATCGGTCAGTCACGATGCTTTACCTCTCGGGTTCTGCTGAGTAACGTCTGCGGACTTTTAACAAGGAATATTCGTCATGAGTGATCTGGTTTCCTACGAAATCGAAGACGGCATCGCCACGCTGACGCTGAATAACGGCAAGGTCAATGCACTGTCTCCGGCGATGCTCGACGCGCTCAACGCGGCTTTCGACCGCGCCGAGCAGGACCGCGCCGTAGTGATCCTTACTGGGCAGCCGGGCATTCTCTCCGGTGGCTATGATCTCAAGGTCATGACCTCGGGGCCGGAAAACGCCATTTCGCTGGTGACCACGGGCTCGAAGTTCACGCTGCGAATGCTGGCTCATCCTTTCCCGATCGTCGCCGCCTGTCCGGGACATGCGATTGCCAAAGGCGCCTTCCTGCTGCTCTCGTCGGATTACCGCATCGGTGTCGAGGGCGCGTTCAATATCGGTCTCAATGAAGTTCAGATCGGTATGACCATGCACCATTCGGGTATCGAACTGGCTCGTGATCGTCTGACCAAGCCGGCATTTCAGCGCTCGGTAATCAATGGCGAAATCTTCGATCCTCAGGCTGCAGTCGACGCGGGTTTCCTCGACAAGATCGTCCCGGCGGACGAGCTGATGGATACCGCCAAAGCGGCGGCGGCCCAGTTGAAGAAGATCAACATGACTGCGCACAAGAACACCAAGCTCAAGGCACGCAAGGCCTTGCTCGAAACCTTGGAGCGGGCTATTGAGCTCGATCAGCAGCATTCGATCGTGCCCTGAAGAGAATTTTCGCCGGACCGCCCATTGCTGGCGGGCCTGCGTTTAAACTGCGCATGCGACGCCCCGCCATGGCGGGGCGTTTTATTTCCTATTCGTGTCGCATCCCAGGAGAGTCCTGATGTCCGCCCCGCACACCCCGGTAGAGCGCGCTGATTTCGACCAGGTCATCGTTCCCACTTTCGCACCCGCCGCCTTCATTCCCGTGCGCGGCCAGGGTTCACGAGTCTGGGATCAGAGCGGGCGAGAGCTGATCGACTTCACCGGTGGCATTGCTGTGAATGTGCTCGGCCACGCCCATCCGGCGCTGGTGGGGGCGCTGACCGAACAGGCCGGCAAGCTCTGGCATATCTCCAACATCTTTACCAATGAGCCGGCGTTGCGTCTGGCCAAGAAGCTTACCGCCGCGACCTTTGCCGACCGGGCGTTCTTCGCCAACTCCGGCGCCGAGGCCAACGAGGCGGCTTTCAAGCTGGCGCGCCGCTACGCGCATAACAATCATGGCGCGGAAAAATTCGAAATCATCTCAGCCGTTAACAGCTTCCACGGTCGGACCTTGTTTACTGTGACGGTGGGCGGCCAGCCGAAATATTCCGACGGGTTCGGACCGAAGATCCAGGGCATCAGCCACGTCCCCTATAACGATCTCGATGCGCTCGCTGCGGCGATTTCGGACAAGACTTGTGCGGTGGTGCTTGAGCCGGTCCAAGGTGAAAGTGGCGTTCTGCCGGCTGATCAGGCGTACCTCGAAGGCGCTCGCAAGCTGTGCGACCAGCACAACGCATTGCTGATCTTCGATGAGGTCCAGACCGGTATGGGGCGTACGGGCGAGCTGTTTGCCTATATGAATTACGGCGTCACACCGGACATCCTGACCAATGCCAAGAGCCTTGGCGGTGGCTTCCCGATCGGCTTGATGCTGACCACTGATGAAATCGCTGCGCATTTCAGTGTTGGAACTCATGGCACGACCTACGGTGGCAACCCGCTGGCCTGTGCAGTCGCCGAAGCGGTCGTTGATATCGTCAATACGCCCGAAGTGCTGAACGGTGTGAAGGCACGGCACGAGCGCTTCAAGCGTGGTCTGCTGGAGATCGGTCAGCGTCATGGACTGTTCAGTCAGGTCCGCGGCATGGGCCTGTTGATCGGCTGCGTACTCGACGACGCTTGGAAAGGTCGCGCGCGGGAAATCTTTGACGCGGCTGAGCGTGAAGCGCTGATGATCCTGCAGGCCGGTCCCGATGTGATCCGCCTGGCTCCGAGCCTGATTATCGAAGAGGCCGATATCGCCGAAGGCCTTGCACGTTTCGAGCGCGCCGCGGCAAAACTGAGCCAGGCTTAAGGCATGACTCCTGAAACCGGCAGGGCCGTTATCTGCGCTGCCTCTTTTTCCTTACCGAGGTTCCGACCATGAGCGACAGCCTGCAATTGATCCTTGAAGACGTAGACGGCACCCAGTTGGAGACGTCCTGCACCCGTTTCGCGGTGATGTGGCAGGGGCGGGAGGTCTGGATTCAGCAAGTCGGCAACAATCAGTTGATGATCGGTGTCGACGTGGAAGACGGCGACACCGAGTATGCCAATCTGCTGCTGCGACCGCTGGCGACCAATCTGGTCAGCCTTGAGCTGGAAATGGAACCGGTCGAATCCGCTGACGACGATCATGTGCATGGACCGGACTGCAACCACGACCACTGACGGGCCTCGACATGCTGGCGCTGGGCCGACTGCTGGAGTTGACGCTTGCCTGTCGAGTGCCGGCTGAGCGCGAGCAGTTCACCGCTGAGGGCGCCCGGCTGCGGTGGCTGGGCGAGGGCGCCTTGGAAGTCACGCCTGCGGGCGGCCAGGATTCAGGGCTCGATCTGGTGCTGTCGGCGGGCGTTCATGGCTGCGAAGTCATCCCGATTGAACTGCTTGATCGCTTGATACAGGCGGTCGCGTGTAACGAGATCCGCCCGCGTGCGCGGCTATTGCTGTTGTTCTGCAATCCACCCGCTATGCGCCAGTGCATGCGCCGGATCGGCCAGGATCTGAACCGGCTGTTCTGCAGCAAGCACGCAGCAAGCGAGCCAAGCGACGAGACACGCCGCGCCGCGCAGCTGGAGGTGTGGGTGGCGGCGTTTTTCCAGGAACCTGGCCGGCGGCGCTGGCATTACGACCTGCACTCGGCGATGCGTGAATCGATGCTGCCGCAGTTCGCCGTCTGTCCGTGGGTCGACGGGCGCGAAGTCTCCACGCAAAGCTTGATACGTCTGCAGCACGCTGGGGTTGATGCGGTGCTGGTGCAGGAGAAACCCTCCGGAACCTTCAGTGCGCATACAGCGACTCGGCATGGTGCCGAGGCCTTTACGCTGGAGATGGCGGAGACGCACAACGGTGTCTGGCCTGATTGCCTAGATCAGTTTCTCCAGGCCGTACGGGACTGGATCGAAGCATCTGAGCCTGCCCAGCCAAACCCGACGCTACGACCGTTGCAGAAGTTTCGGTTGGCGCGCGAGATCATCAAGCGCAGCGAGAAGTTCGTCTTGCGCCTGCCGGCAGATATCGAGAATTTCACTCCGCTGCCGCTTGGCAGCTTGCTTGCTGAAGATGACGGCTGCGTCCGTTGGGTAGTAGAAGAGCAGCATGCGCGGATACTGTTCCCGATTGCGGACGTTGCGATTGGTGAGCGTGCCGGGTTAATCGTCG
This sequence comes from Stutzerimonas stutzeri SDM-LAC, assembly GCF_000235745.1. Lineage (GTDB taxonomy): Bacteria > Pseudomonadota > Gammaproteobacteria > Pseudomonadales > Pseudomonadaceae > Stutzerimonas > Stutzerimonas stutzeri_H. Next base: position 59,926 of record NZ_AGSX01000070.1, read on the forward strand.
TGCCCCGTGACTGAGCTGCGATCAGTTTTGATCTGTTGGTGGCATGCTTGCCCCAGGCGAAGCGCTGGGGTCTGAAAGCCGGAACGCCGCCAGCCGCCGGGCGCGCGAGCCTTTATTCCCAACGGCTCGGGGCCGGTTCTGCTTTTGTCTTGGTCGAGCGCGCCTTCCACGTTAGCGAGTTTGGAGCGGTTATCGCGGCGAGGCAGGCGTCGGGTTAAACGCCTGTCCGTGGATTGTCGAGCGAGTCGTTACCGGTCACCGTTGCGGTGCCGGTGGCAGCCTGTGCATTGGTTCTCAGGCGCACGTCATCGGCCTCGCTGCGTTCGAGCGGCATGCTTCGCGAGTTTCCCTCGGCCATTCCGGCCTGTTCGTTCACCTCGCTGAGCATGCGCTTGGCTTCGCACTGACCGGAAATGCCCCGCGCCAAGGCCGCTCCGCCTACGGCTAGCTGCAGGACGCCACCCAAGCCGCCGCGCCCAAGGCCTTTGCCGAGGAAGTACAGGCCGCCGATGATCGATGCAGCGCGCTCCCAGCCGTGCACGTTCTGTGAGGCATGGTTTGAGGATGTCCTGAACATGGGTAATCACTCCGAATTGATGGTGTGATAAGTGACCCCGTCGCTCCGGCGCTGTTCCTACCGTGGGTCGGCGAACCTGAGCGCAGGCAGCGGAACCACGGCACGCTTTGGGCCTGGATTTTCTAGCGAGGCGTCATGCCGAATACCTTGAGCAGGAAGGCGTATTCCAGCGCGACATCCTTCAGCGCCTGGTAGCGCCCGCTCATGCCTCCATGCCCAGCGCCAAACTCTGTTTTCAGCAGCAGCAGGTTGTCATCGGTCTTGTGCGCGCGCAGTTTGGCTACCCACTTCGCCGCTTCCCAGTACTGCACGCGGCTGTCGTTATAGCCGGCCACCGCGAGAATGGCCGGGTAGGGCTGGCTGCGCACGTTTTCGTAGGGCGCGTAGGTCTTGATGCGTTCATGCACCTCAGGCTGATTCGGGTCGCCCCATTCGTCGTATTCGGTGACCGTCAGTGGCAGATCAGCGTTGAGCATGGTGTTCAGCACATCGACGAAGGGCACTTCGGCGATAGCCGCACCAAACAGCTCGGGACGCAGGTTTAGCACGGCGCCGATCAGCAGGCCGCCGGCGCTGCCACCGCTGATAGCAAGTCGACTCGGTTCGGTATAGCCGTCGGCAATCAATTTTTCGGCGCAGGCAATGAAATCGTTGAAGGTATTTGGTTTGTGCTCCAGTTTGCCGGCGCGGTACCAGGCTTCGCCGAGATCACCGCCGCCGCGCACATGGGCGATTGCGAAGATGAAGCCGCGGTCGAGCAACGACAACCGGGCATGGGAAAACCAGGGGTCCAGACTGTGACCGTAGGCGCCATAGCCATACAGATACAGCGGAGCGGGTTTGCCGAAACTCTTGCGGCGACCGACCAGGCTGACCGGTATTTGCGTGCCGTCCGCCGCGGTTGCCCATATGCGCCTGCTCTCGTAGGCATCGGCATCGAACGGGCCTTCGACCGGCGTCTCCTTGAGCACCTGCTGCTCGCCGTTGGCCAGGTCCAGCTGGCGAATTTGCGCAGGGCGGTTCAGCGCCTCGTAACGCAGCCGGATCACCGGGCTGTCGAACTCAAGCGAGTTGTGTACGTGCAGGCTGTAGGCCGCATCCGGCAACTGTACGCGGTAATGAAACCCTGCCGCGGGGCGGACCTCTATAATTGGCAGCCCCGCTTCTCGCAGGCTCAAGGTGATCGCGCCTGAGTTCAGGCTGACATACTCGAGCATCACCGAATCGCGATGCTCGATCAGTCCCTGCCAGTGTTCACGTTGTGGTGCGCGCTCCGGTGCATGGTACAGCGCGAAGTTGATACCCGCCTGGTTGCTGCGAATCAGCCAGCGCCATTCGCCGTCGAGCACGCCATGGTCTGGGTAGTACTCATGATCTTCCTGACGCGGAGCGAGACACACCCAGTCGCCTTCGGGCTCATCCGCTGACAGCACCCAGGCTTCGCTGGTGGTTTTGCTGTTGGAGAGGATTACGAGCTGCCGCTCGGAGCTTGCGCGGTAGCAGTGCACGAAATAGCGTCCGTCCGGGTCGTGGTAGACCTCGGTGCGCTCGTTGTTGTCCAGCCGATGACGGTAAATTTTGTGGGGGCGGTGGGTGTCGTCCAGCTCACCGAAGAACAGGGTTTGGTTATCGTTGGCCCAGGTCATGCTGCCGTCGCAGTCTTCGAAGGGCAGTGCAGTCACTTCGCCGCTGCACAAATCCTTGACGAACAGCTGGTAGATCTCGTCGCCCTGGGTGTCGAGGCTGTACGCCAGCTTGCTGTGGTCCTGGCTGACGCTGAATGCACCCAGCGACAGGAAGCCTCCCGCCGCCAGCTCGTTGGGGTCGAGCAAGAGTTGCTCGCTACCTTCATCCACGGCGAACGAGCCCTCGGCCGGGCGCGCGCAGCGGTAGTGGCGCGGATACTCATCGCCAGCCGTGGTGCGCTGGTAATAGAGCCATGGTCCCCAGGGGGAGGGCAGCGAAAGGTCGGTCTCACGAATGCGGCCTTTGATTTCGAGAAACAGTGACTCGCGCAGTTGGGCTTGGTCAGTCAGCTGTTCTTCCAGATAGGCATTTTCTGCCCTCAGATAATCGAGCACCTCGGGTGCGTCGCGATTCTCCAGCCACTTGTATGGGTCCTGGCCTGTATCGACGCGGGAAATGGGGGCAGACATGCGTAACTCCTGGAGCGCGGCTGCGAACTGGCGCAGCTGAACGAGATTTGGATGTAGGCGCTGAGTGTACAAGCAAGACAAGCTGGTTGTGACGCTGGTCGGGGGATGTGGTCCATCAGGAACAGCAACTGGTGATCAGCTGTATGAATGCCCCGCCATGTGAGGAAAGATGCGTTTGTCCATCGCCGACGTGGATGGCCTTGGCTAGGCTCTGGGGTCTTGAAGTGGATGAAGCACCTTTATGGTTTGGCCAGTCGATTGACATTCGGATCTTTTTCAAAGAAGGTGTGCTCACCCAAATCAAACGGGCGTATGAATCGAGCGTTTGCCACGCAAATGCCGTCAGCCCGGTTTATCGTGTCGGTGGGTGTCGTTTCACTGTCTAGCAGTGACGGTCTTCGGGCCGATGACGTGCGACACGTAACGTTCAGCTTCCATACCGTGGAGATCAGTTGATGATTTACGAAGGTAAAGCCATCACGGTTAAGGCTCTTGAGAGCGGCATCGTCGAATTGAATTTCGACCTCAAGGGTGAGTCCGTCAACAAGTTCAATCGCCTCACCCTCAACGACTTGCGCCAGGCAGTCGACGCCATCAAGGCGGACGCTTCGGTCAAGGGCGTCATTGTTACCAGCGGCAAGGATGTGTTCATTGTCGGTGCGGACATCACCGAATTCGTCGATAACTTCAAGATGCCCGATGAGGAGCTGGTCGCCGGTAACCTCGAAGCAAACAAGATTTTCAGCGATTTCGAAGACCTCGGTGTCCCGACTGTCGCTGCCATCAACGGCATCGCACTGGGCGGTGGTTTCGAGATGTGCATGGCCGCTGACTACCGCGTCATGTCCACTGCTGCCAAGGTTGGCCTTCCAGAAGTGAAGCTGGGCATCTACCCAGGTTTCGGCGGTACCGTTCGCCTGCCGCGTCTGATTGGGGTTGATAACGCTGTCGAGTGGATTGCCTCCGGTAAGGAAAACCGTGCTGAAGATGCGCTCAAGGTTCGCGCCGTAGATGCCGTCGTTGCTCCCCAGCAGCTTCAGGCCGCCGCGCTGGATCTGGTCAAGCGCGCCATCGCTGGCGAGCTGGACTACAAGGCCAAGCGTCAGCCGAAGCTGGACAAGCTAAAGCTCAACGCCATTGAGCAAATGATGGCTTTCGAAACCTCCAAGGGCTTTGTGGCCGGTCAAGCGGGCCCGAACTACCCGGCCCCGGTCGAAGCGATCAAGACCATCCAAAAAGCCGCCAATTTCGGCCGCGACAAGGCGATCGAAGTCGAGGCCGCTGGCTTCGTCAAACTGGCCAAGACCTCTGTTGCGCAGAGCCTGGTCGGTCTGTTCCTGAGCGATCAGGAGCTGAAGAAGAAGGCCAAGGCGTATGACAAGCAGGCCCGCGATGTAAAACTGGCTGCCGTTCTCGGCGCCGGCATCATGGGTGGCGGTATCGCCTATCAGTCGGCTGTCAAAGGCACGCCGATCCTGATGAAGGATATCCGCGAAGAAGGCATTCAGATGGGCTTGAACGAGGCCTCCAAGCTGCTCGGCAAGCGTGTCGAGAAAGGTCGCCTGACGCCAGCCAAGATGGCTGAAGCGCTTAATGCGATTCGCCCAACCATGTCCTACGGCGACTTCGGTCACGTCGACATCGTGGTCGAAGCCGTTGTCGAAAACCCGAAGATCAAGCAGTCGGTGCTGGCCGAAGTGGAAGGCCTCGTGCGTGACGATGCCATTATCGCCTCGAACACTTCGACCATTTCCATCAGCCTGCTGGCCCAGGCGCTCAAGCGTCCGGAAAACTTCTGCGGCATGCACTTCTTCAACCCGGTGCACATGATGCCGCTGGTGGAAGTCATCCGTGGTGAGAAGACCAGCGAAACCGCGATCGCCACCACCGTTGCTTACGCCAAAAAAATGGGCAAGAGCCCGGTCGTGGTCAACGATTGCCCGGGCTTCCTGGTCAACCGCGTGCTGTTCCCGTACTTCGGCGGCTTCGCTCGCGCCATCGCCCATGGTGTGGACTTCGTCCGCGCTGACAAGGTGATGGAGAAGTTCGGCTGGCCGATGGGCCCGGCCTATCTGATGGACGTCGTCGGCATGGACACCGGCCACCACGGCCGTGACGTGATGGCTGAAGGCTTCCCGGATCGTATGAAGGATGAGACCCGTACGGCTGTGGATGTGATGTACGACGCCAACCGTCTCGGCCAGAAGAATGGCAAAGGCTTCTATGCCTACGAGATGGACAAGAAGGGCAAGCCGAAGAAGGTGGTCGACCCGCAGTCCTACGAGCTGCTCAAGCCGGTCGTCAGCGAGACGCGTGAGCTCTCCGACGAGGACATCATCAACTACATGATGATTCCGCTGTGCCTGGAAACGGTCCGCTGCCTGGAAGACAACATCGTCGAAACCGCTGCTGAGGCCGATATGGGCTTGATCTACGGCATCGGCTTCCCACCCTTCCGCGGTGGTGCGCTGCGCTACATCGATTCGATCGGTGTCGCCGAGTTCGTGGCGCTTGCCGACAAGTATGCCGACCTGGGCCCGCTGTACCACCCGACTGCGAAGCTGCGTGAGATGGCCGCTAACGGCCAGCGCTTCTACGGCTAAAAGGCCTTTGAAAGCGTAGCGAGCGAAGGCAGGGTAGCGAAACCCTGCCTGGCGCAGCCGCTTTCACTGGGCTTTCCTAATTGAGGAATAGAGACATATGAGCCTTAATCCGAGAGACGTCGTTATTGTCGACTTCGGCCGTACCCCGATGGGTCGTTCCAAGGGCGGCATGCACCGCAATACCCGCGCCGAGACCATGTCTGCGCACCTGATCGATGGCTTGTTGGCACGCAATTCCAAGGTCGACCCGGCTGAGGTTGAGGATGTGATCTGGGGCTGCGTCAACCAGACCCTGGAACAGGGCTGGAATATCGCCCGTATGGCTTCGTTGCTGACCCGTATCCCGCATACCAGCGCCGCGCAGACTGTCAGCCGCTTGTGCGGTTCGTCCATGAGCGCTTTGCACACCGCCGCTCAGGCGATCATGACCGGTAACGGTGATGTTTTCGTCGTGGGTGGTGTCGAGCACATGGGCCACGTCGGCATGATGCATGGCGTCGACCCGAACCCGCAGCTGTCGCTGCACGCTGCCAAGGCGTCCGGCATGATGGGTCTGACCGCTGAAATGCTGGGCAAGATGCATGGCATCACCCGCGAGCAGCAGGACGCTTTTGGTGAGCGTTCGCATCGTCTGGCCCACAAAGCGACCGTCGAAGGCCTGTTCAAGGATGAGATCATCCCGATGGAAGGCTACGACGAGAACGGTTTCCTCAAGGTCTTCGACTACGACGAAACCATTCGTCCGGAAACCACCCTGGAAAGCCTGGCGGCGCTGAAGCCTGCTTTCAACCCGAAGGGCGGCACCGTGACTGCAGGTACCTCATCGCAGATCACTGATGGTGCTTCCTGCATGATCGTCATGTCGGCACAGCGTGCGCAGGATCTGGGTATTCAGCCGATGGCGGTGATTCGCTCGATGGCGCTTGCCGGTGTCGATCCGGCAATCATGGGTTACGGTCCGGTGCCGGCGACTCAGAAAGCGCTCAAGCGTGCCGGTCTGACGATGGACGACATCGACTTCGTCGAGCTCAACGAAGCCTTTGCCGCTCAGGCGTTGCCAGTTCTGAAGGACCTCAAGCTACTCGACAAGATGGAGCAGAAGGTCAACCTTCATGGTGGCGCCATTGCGTTGGGTCACCCGTTCGGTTGCTCAGGTGCGCGTATTTCCGGCACTCTGTTGAATGTGATGAAGCAGAACAGCGGTACGCTGGGCGTGTCCACAATGTGCATCGGCCTCGGTCAGGGCATCACCACGGTGTTCGAACGCGTCTAAGCTATTTGCCGGCACGGAAACCGGGGCCTTGTGCCCCGGTTTTCATTTTTGATGAGTGATTTTTTCAGAGGCAGTCGAGATGCAAGTCACGCCAGGCCGTTACCGCCATTACAAAGGCCCCGAGTATCGCGTATACGCAGTTGCTCGACATTCCGAAACGGAAGAGTCAGTGGTCTTCTACCAGGCGCTATACGGCGATTTCGGGCTATGGGTTCGTCCGCTCTCGATGTTTACCGAAACGGTAGAGGTCGACGGCGAAACGCTTCCCCGTTTTGCCCTGATCGAAGCCGAGCCGACTCGTTTTTAGGCACTCTGTGCACGAGCTGGCTTAACCCCTGCGCTTGACCTCGGCTCCATCGCCACTATATATAGCGGTGCTTTCAGACCGAGTGAAGTTTATTTCCCCTCGGTTCAGGACGATAAACCCTGCCGGGCAGCCAGGCTGCCAATGGATTTAGGCCATGGGTGCGGACGTTTTCCGGAGCAATTGACTGCTCTTGCAGGCTGGTTACGCTGCTTCGCTTCTTTGCTGGCAAGCCGGGTGACGTTCCGACGTCGGGCCGCTTCCGGTTCAACAATCTCAGTTCACCTCTCGATTCAGGAACTCTCCTCTCCATGGGTAAATCGCTGGTCATCGTGGAATCACCGGCCAAGGCCAAGACAATCAACAAGTATTTGGGTAACCAGTACGTGGTGAAGTCGAGTATCGGCCACATCCGCGACCTTCCTACCAGCGGTTCTGCCAACAAGGAGCCGGTCAAGCGCGGCAAGGCGGCCGCTGCCGAAGCGCCTGCCTTGTCACCGAAAGAAAAAGCCAAGCGTCAGCTGTTTACCCGTATGGGCATCGATCCGGAGCATGGCTGGAAGGCGAAGTACGAAATCCTGCCGGGCAAAGAAAAGGTCATCGATGAGCTTCGTCGGCTGGCCAAGGAAGCCGACACCATCTATCTCGCGACCGACTTGGATAGAGAGGGGGAAGCCATCGCTTGGCATTTGCGCGAGTCCATCGGCGGTGATGATGGCCGCTACAAGCGCGTGGTGTTTAACGAAATCACCAAGAAGGCGATTCAAGAGGCATTTTCCAAACCGGGCGACCTGGACATCAATCGCGTCAATGCTCAGCAAGCGCGGCGTTTCCTCGACCGGGTTGTGGGTTACATGGTCTCACCGCTGCTCTGGTCAAAGATTGCCCGCGGGCTTTCCGCTGGCCGAGTTCAATCGGTTGCCGTGAAGCTGGTGGTGGAGCGTGAACGCGAGATTCGAGCGTTCGTTCCCGAAGAGTATTGGGAAGTACACGCCGACCTCGGCACGAGCGGTAATGCCAAGGTCCGCTTCGAGGTCTCCCGTGAGAACGGCGAAGCCTTCAAGCCGCTCAACGAAGCGCATGCCATGGCCGCGCTCGAGCAGCTCAAGGACTCCAGCTACAGCGTCAGCAAGCGTGAGGACAAGCCGACCAGCAGCAAGCCGTCTGCGCCGTTCATCACCTCGACCCTGCAGCAGGCGGCGAGCAACCGTTTAGGGTTCGGCGTGAAGAAAACCATGATGATGGCCCAGCGGCTCTATGAGGCTGGTTACATCACCTACATGCGTACCGACTCGACGAATCTGTCGGCAGATGCGCTGACCATGGTTCGTGGCTTCATCGAAGACGAGTTCGGCGGCAAGTACCTGCCTGAAAAGCCCAACTTTTATTCCAGCAAGGAGGGTGCTCAGGAGGCGCACGAGGCGATTCGTCCATCGGACGTCAATCTTCGCCCTGCACAGCTGACCGGTATGGAGCGCGACGCCGAGCGTCTCTATGACCTGATCTGGCGTCAGTTCGTTGCGTGCCAGATGCCACCTGCCCAGTATCTGTCGACGAGTGTGACAGTCACTGCTGGCAACTTCGAGTTGCGGGCAAAGGGCCGCATTCTCAAGTTTGACGGTTACACCAAGGTCATGCCGCAGCAAAGCAAGAGCGGCGAAGACGACGTGCTGCCGGAGATGAACAAGGGCGATGGGATGAAGCTGATCAAGCTCGATCCGAGCCAGCACTTCACCAAGCCACCGGCGCGTTACTCTGAAGCGAGCCTGGTCAAGGAGATGGAAAAGCGCGGCATCGGCCGTCCGTCGACCTACGCGGCGATCATCTCGACCATCCAGGATCGTGGCTACGTCTCGCTGCACAACCGCCGCTTCTATTCCGAGAAGATGGGCGACATCGTCACTGAGCGCCTGTCAGAAAGCTTCAATGATCTGATGGACTACGGTTTTACCGCCGGCATGGAGGAAAACCTCGACGACGTTGCTCAGGGCGAGCGTGAGTGGAAGCATGTGCTCGATGAGTTTTACGGTGACTTCCGTAAAAAGCTTGAGCTAGCGGAGGCTAGCGAAAACGGCATGCGTGCCAACCAGCCGACGCTGACCGACATTCCATGCAAGGTTTGCGGTCGGCCGATGATGATCCGCACCGCGTCCACCGGTGTCTTTCTCGGTTGCTCTGGCTACAGCCTGCCGCCCAAAGAGCGTTGCAAGTCGACAGTCAACCTCATCCCTGGCGATGAAATTGCCGCTGATGATGAAGGTGAGTCCGAGTCCCGAGTGCTACTGGGCAAACATCGTTGCCCGATCTGCAGCACGGCGATGGATGCCTACCTTCTCGACGAAACCCACAAACTGCACATTTGCGGCAATAACCCTGATTGCACGGGTTACGAAATCGAAGAAGGCCAGTACCGCATCAAGGGCTATGAGGGACCGAGCCTGGAATGCGACAAGTGCGGCAGTGAAATGCAGCTCAAAACGGGCCGCTTCGGCAAGTTCTTCGGCTGCACCAATACCGAATGCAAGAACACGCGTAAATTGCTCAGAAGCGGTGAGGCCGCCCCGCCGAAAATGGATGCGGTGAAGATGCCTGAGCTTAAATGTGAAAAGGTCGACGACACCTACGTGTTGCGTGACGGCGCGTCCGGTTTGTTCCTGGCCGCCAGCCAGTTCCCAAAGAACCGCGAGACCCGCGCACCACTGGTCTTGGAGCTGATCCCCCACAAGGATGAGATCGACCCTAAGTATCACTTTCTGTTGACGGCGCCTCAGAAGGACTCAGAAGGGCGCGCGGCGGTGATCCGCTTCAGTCGCAAGACCAAGGAGCAGTACGTTCAAACCGAGGTCAATGGAAAGCCGACCGGCTGGAAGGCGTTCTTTGATGGCGGCAAGTGGAAGGTAGAGGACAAGAGCACCGGCAAGTAACTGGCAGCCGCGAGTCGGAACCCGGTTTTTCACGGGCTTCGACTCGTAGCGTTTCAACTCCTGGGAGACCGTCGCCATGGCTCATGAGCTGTACACCCGCACCAACCAGAAAATCTACTTCGCCGGAATCGCACTCGAAAACTGGCGGCGGGTCGAGGAGGACGGCGCGATGAATGCGCCTGGCCTTATCCAGGCCGAGCGCGAAGCGAGCCTTTTTCATCTGTACGGCGCGTTGCTGGGGCTGTGTCACGAGATCGCCGGTTACTATCGTCTATCTGGAGCCAGCGCACCGCGTCCAGAATTGCTGCTGGTGCCTTCAGCACAGGGCCGATCATCGAGCCCGGAACTCGCCGAGCTGATCGAGCTGGCCGAGCATTCCGAAACATGGTTGGCGCAACTGCTGAAAGCGCACTCGGAACTGTTCGAGCCGCCTCGTGCACCTGCCAAGATCAAGACCGATCCAACGATGCCGTTGATCGAGGCGGTCAGTGTGGAAGAACAGGTGCCAGCATTGGCGCGGGAAGAGCTGGAGTCCTGGCGACGCAGTTTGAAAGAGCTGGCCTTACGCTTTCGCGAATCGCTTACCGAGTGGTAAGCGGAATGAGCGTGCAACGGAATGAAGCCTGCGATTGCATCAGCTGCGTTGCTTGAACCCTAGGGCCAGAGCAATGCCGCCGAGAATCGCAAGGCCGGCGACCAGCAACTTTCCGGTCAGGGGCTCCCCTAGCAACAGGCTCCCCGCCAGCGCTGTAAGCAGCGGCACGCTCAGCTGCACGCTGGCGGCCTGGATAGCTCCGAGGCCGGGGAGTGCTGCATACCAGATGGCATAGCCGATGCCAGAGGTCAAACCGCCGGACAGCAGCGCATAGATCACTCCGGCGCTGTCCCACTCCAGGCTGTTCATCGCTAGCAGGCATAGCAAGATGACGATTGGCAGGGTGCGAATGAAGTTGCCGGCGGTTGCGGCCAGCGAATCCGCCACCCCCTTGCCCAGTAATGAATAGGCTCCCCATGCCGCACCTGCCAGCACCATCAGTAGCGAAGCCGATAGCGGGGGTGCACTCGTTCCGGGCAGCAGAAGTGCCACCAAGCCAGCTCCCGCCAAGAGCATTCCGACAGTCTGTCCCCGATGCAGGCGTTCACCGTGGAGCATTCCCCAGGCGATCATGCTCAACTGCACGGCCCCGAACAGCAGCAGCGCACCAGCACCCGCATCAAGGTTGAGATAGGCATAGGAAAACGAGACTGCATAGGCGAATAGTGCAAGGGCGCCGCGCCAACTGCCTGAGGACGAAGAAGGCCGTTTGCGCATATATACCAATAGCCACAATGCCAGTGCTCCGGCAAAAAGGCGCAGAGCTGTGAAGCTGGCCGGATCGATCTGACTGTCACGTAGTGCTGCACGGCAAAGCAGAGAGTTACCGGCGAAGGCAAGCATCGCCAGCGCGGTCAGCAGCAGGGTTCTTAGCGTCATTCTAGGATCCGATCCAGGATTGGCCTCCATCCTACTGTGCCGCCGCGTTACTGCGCATCTGCTTCCTGCCTGCGCGAGACTGTGCGGTGATTCAGTATTGCGTCTTGGCAGCTAGCCCCAAAGGCTGCCGGCAGGCTGGTCGGCTGTTACAATGCGCAATTTTCAAGGGGAGCATGCCCATGCCAACGTCTTTTCTGGAGATCGTCGAGCTACCCGACGGCAGCATTGTGCTGCGTCGCGCCGAAGACGAAGGCGTATTGGTCACGCTGGATTTTTCCGATGATGCCAAGGCGTTCCTGCAAGGTCAGCATGTCGAGATTGCCAAGGCAATGTTCAACATTGGCGTGCAGATGGCGGGTCGGGTATCGGAAGGTGACTTCGAGCGGGAGGAAGAGGGGCCGCGCGTGCTGCATTGAGACTTGGAATGCCTAGTTGCCTTTGCGGCACCTGGCGGGTTTCGGCACATCCTTATGCCGATAGCTGGGGCGTATCAGTTACCCAGACGTATATTCAAACTTTGTGCATTACCCTGAGCGGCCGCTACACGAAGCTTCAGTCGGCCCGCCTTGTCGAGTCGTGGGAACCAGGTAATAACCGTGTGGCTACAGCCTGACACCAATGCCTTGCATCCCAGTTCAAGGGCAGTCTGACTTTCGCGGGCTTGGAGCAACAGGATACGGTCACGATTCAGCCCGGTTTCTCGCAGCCAACTCTGTGAAATCGATACAGGTGGAGCAATTAAGGTGAGCCAGCGCGTATCTGCTGCCTCACTGAGATCGCGCAGTATGGGAGCGAGCAACTGGCGGCAGTGATCCCCGCTACCGGTCAGCATCATTTCGCTCAGGCAGTCGTCGGCAGGCTGTGGTGTGTGAGATACCTCGCCGAACGGTGTCAGGCGATGCGCGATCAGCCCTTCGAATAAGGAAAGCTGCGGGGGTTTGCCGGCGGTGGGGTGCGGATGGTACTGCATGAACCTCTCCTTAGCGGCGTATTACGCCGACGCTCAAACCTTCGATAACCAACTCTTGCTGTTCGAGATCAACTTCAATAGGCGCAAACTCGGAATTTTCGGCGAGGAGCCAGACCTTGCTGCCTTCACGTTTGAAGCGCTTAACGGTTACTTCGTCATCGATGCGGGCCACGACTACCTGTCCATTGCGCGCTTCACGCGTGGTATGGACCGCGAGCAAGTCGCCATCGAAGAGGCCGATATCCTTCATGCTCATACCGTGCACGCGCAGAAGATAATCGGCCTTTGGCTGGAAAAATGAAGGATTGATCTGGCAAGATTCTTCCACATGCTGCTGCGCCAGGATTGGCGCACCGGCAGCAACCCGGCCGATTACCGGTAAACCGTTATCCTCAACAGCCGGCTCGAAACCCGGAATACGTATCCCGCGAGAGGCGCCGGGCGTCATCTCGATGGCTCCTTTGCGAGCCAAAGCCTTGAGGTGTTCCTCTGCCGCATTGGGTGATTTGAAACCTAGTTCGTGAGCAATCTCGGCACGGGTCGGCGGATAGCCGTTGTCTTCAAGGCAGCGCTTGATGAACGCGAGAATTTCCGACTGGCGAGGGGTCAGTTTGATCATCGAATGGGTCTCTGTTCTTTTATACAGTGACTGGAATTATATACAGTGCCGGATGCTTGGCAATCGTTGTTTGGTGGAGCTTCAGTAAGGCATCGGGCGCGCTTTGAATGTTCGGCAGTGTGTTTCGGCGCCATGTCGGTTGACTTGGTGTAGGTTGAAACGTAAGTTTCAAACAGATGTTTGTCAGGGGAGGCGGCATGGCGCAGTCTGAAACAGTCGAGCGTATTCTGGATGCGGCGGAGCAGCTATTCGCTGAGAAAGGGTTCGCCGAGACCTCGCTGCGTCTGATCACCAGCAAAGCGGGCGTCAACCTGGCCGCAGTGAATTATCACTTCGGCTCGAAAAAAGCGCTTATTCAGGCTGTTTTCTCGCGCTTTCTGGGTCCGTTCTGCGTGAGCCTCGAGCGTGAGCTCGACAGGCGAGAAGCGCAGTCCGACAGGAAGGAAAGTCTCGAGGAGCTGCTCGAGATTCTGGTTGAGCAGGCACTGGCGGTGACGCCACGCAGTGGCGATGACCTGTCCATTTTTATGCGCCTGCTCGGGCTTTCGTTCAGCCAGAGCCAGGGCCATCTGCGTCGTTACCTGGAAGACATGTACGGCAAGGTGTTCCGCCGCTATATGCATCGAGTCCACGAGGCCGCTCCATCGATCCCGCCAATTGAATTGTTCTGGCGGGTACATTTCATGCTCGGGGCAGCCGCGTTCAGCATGTCGGGGATCAAGGCGCTTCGGGCGATCGCCGAGAACGATTTTGGCGCCCGGACTTCTATCGAGCAGGTCATGCGCATGATGGTGCCGTTCCTTGCTGCGGGAATGCGAGCCGATTCAGGTGTGGCTGATCCCGGACTGGCCCACGCCCATCCGATTGCCCGGCGTAACGCGCTGGCGATGCCGGCCAAGGGCTAGGGTGCATCCTCAGGGCGCGATCAGCTAAGCTAGCCGCCCATGACTGACCTCGATTTCCTCCACGTTTCGATCGCTGACCAGATGCTCTACGGTTTTACCGGTTCCCGCCTGCGGCTCCGGTTGCCAGTGTCGACTGCGCTTAATGGCGTAGGCGAGCGTAATGGCTCTGGTTGTACGCCGCGAGGCCGCCACCGGGTGCGTGCGCGTATTGGTGAGGGCCTGCCTTCGGGTGCCGTCTTGCGTGGGCGCCGCTGGACCGGTGAGCTTTGGAACTCAGACATGCACGAGCGTTTTCCTGGCCGTGACTGGATACTGACTCGCATTCTCTGGCTCAGCGGCTGCGAGCCTGGGTACAACCGAATGGGCGCGGTGGACACCTTTCGTCGTTACATCTATATGCACGGCACGCCTGATTGTGAGCCCATGGGCGTACCGCTCTCGCATGGCTGCATCAGGATGCGCAATGCCGATCTGCTCGAACTTTTCCCTCGCGTGCCCGCTGGTTGTGCCGTGCACATCGGCGAAGCAGCATGTCCGGGCTGGTCGAGCGCAACACTTATTCAAGGATTCGCCGACTGACATGCAAGGCTCTTTGATGCTGGACGTGGCTGGTACTTGGCTGACCGCCGAGGATCGCCAGCTATTACGCCAGCCGGAAGTAGGTGGGCTGATTCTGTTTGCCCGCAATATCGAAAATTCGCGGCAGGTTGAGGCGCTTTGCCGCGCCATTCGGGCGGTGCGGCCTGATCTTTTGCTAGCAGTTGATCAAGAGGGCGGGCGTGTCCAGCGGCTGCGGCGTGATTTTGTCCGCCTGCCAGCGATGCGAGAGTTTGCCTCGCATGCCAATGCGCTGGAATTGGCTGAAGCCTGCGGCTGGATCATGGCGACCGAGGTGCTCGCCGCTGGACTCGATTTCAGTTTCGCGCCAGTGCTGGATCTCGATCATCAGCGCAGTGCAGTGGTGGGCACACGTGCATTCGAGGGCGATCCGCAACGCGCCAGTGAGCTGGCGGGTGCCTTCATCAAAGGCATGCATGGCGCCGGAATGGCCGCCACAGGGAAGCACTTTCCCGGCCATGGCTGGGCAGAAGCAGATTCCCATGTGGCGATACCGGTCGACGAGCGCGGGCTGGATGAGCTTCGTGGTCAGGATCTTGTTCCTTTCTACAGGCTGGCGAATCAGCTTGACGCCGTGATGCCGGCGCATGTGATCTATCCGCAGGTGGATGACAAGCCGGCCGGTTTTTCCCTGCGCTGGTTACAGGACATCCTGCGCAAGGAGCTGGGTTTCCGCGGAGTGATCTTCAGCGATGACCTGTCGATGGCTGGTGCGCATGTGGCAGGTGATGCTGCAAGCCGCATCGAGGCGGCGCTGTCAGCGGGTTGCGACATGGGCCTGGTGTGCAACGATCGAGCGGCCGCTGAGCTGGCGTTGTCTGCCCTGCAGCGTCTCGGAGTGCGGCCATCACCGGCTTTGGGCAGCATGCGCAGCCGCGCGTCCGACTCTTCGGCGTACAAGCAGGACCCACGCTGGCGCGCCTCCATCGCTGCGCTGAAAGCAGCCGAGCTGATCGTTTGACCAAAGGAACATAGATGACTGTCCACGCCATTATCGGCGGCACCGGGCTTACCGAGCTGCCTGGGCTGACCCTGCATGAAGCGGTGTCCATGGAGACGCCGTACGGGCGGCCGACGGCCGATATTCTGCGCGGCGACTATGCCGGTCACGAAGTGCTGTTCCTCGCCCGCCACGGGTATCCTCACCGGGTTCCGCCGCATCAGGTGAACTATCGCGCCAACTTGTGGGCACTGAAGCGCGCTGGCGCAGAGTCAGTCATCGCTGTGAACGCTGTTGGTGGCATTCATCCGGCCATGGGTGCCGGCCATCTATGTGTGCCGCACCAGCTCATCGATTACACCTATGGCCGCGAGCACACATTCTTCGAGGGCGACATCGAGCATGTCACCCATGTCGATTTCAGCTACCCCTATGACGAACTCTTGCGTCAGCGCCTGATCGGCGGTTTGGCAGCTGAGGGTTACCTATTCAGTAGCCACGGCGTGTATGGCTGCACTCAGGGGCCGCGGCTGGAAACGGTTGCCGAAATCTCCAAGATGGAGCGCGATGGTTGCGATATCGTCGGGATGACCGGTATGCCAGAGGCCGTCCTGGCGCGTGAGCTGGAAATCCCATATGCCTGTCTGGCGCTTGTCGTCAATCCGGCCGCGGGCAAGACGAGCGGGGTCATCACCATGGCGCAAATCGAGGCAGTGCTGGCTGAAGGAATCGTCAAGGTGCGTGCGGTGCTAGCACGCGCGCTGGTTGGTTGAGAGTAAGGACGGTGCCTATTGTCTGGGCAAGCGAGTGGCGCGATGGCGGCAAAGGCACGACGGGCGGATACGCCTGCCAGAACGGTTGCAAAGACGTAGCACGTGGCTGCTAATTTCGCCAAACACCATTGCGGGCGATCCGCTGCTTGCTACACTTGGCCGTCCTTTGGAGTAACGGAATGCTTTGCCACGCACCCATAAAAAGAATATCCAGAACGGTGATGTTGTTGAGTCTGCTGGCCGGCCTTGCAGGCTGTTCAACCTGGTTCAGCAGTGATTTCCGCGATCCCCGCGTTCAACTCAAGAACGTTGAAATCATCAAAGCCAGACTGCTCGAACAGCAGTTCATGTTGCGCTTTCGGATCGACAACCCCAACGAGCAGAGCCTGCCGGTTCGCGGCCTGGTCTATACGGTGCATCTCAACGACATCGAGCTGGCGAGCGGTGAGTCCAGCGGCTGGACAACCGTTCCTGGAAACGGCTTCGAGTATTACGAGGTGCCGATCCATACCAATCTCTGGCGGCACATGAAATACATTGTGCGTTTGCTTGAGAAGCCGGACCGTCCCATCGCCTATCGTCTGGATGGCGAGTTGAAAACCGGCCTCATGCTCGGGCGGCGCGTGCACATCTCCACCAATGGCGAGATAATCCCTGGCAACTTTATCCCGGAGTAGCAGCACCGATGAACCACGAAGCCCACGTGCACGGTCCCGATTGCAACCACGATCACGACCACGCGGACCACGACCACGGTCATGTCCACGGCCCGCATTGCAACCATAGCCACGATCCGGTGCGCAATCCGCTGAAGGATGTTGGTCGGAACGATCCCTGCCCGTGCGGTAGCGAAAAGAAGTTCAAGAAGTGCCACGGAGCCTGATCCGCGCATGACGCCCTTCGCCACACTGTTGCTTATAGCTGCGCTGCTGCTGGTTGTCGTCCTGGCCGGATATGCCCTGCACCTATGGCGCAAGGTGTGGCGCAGGGAGCAACAGCTTGCCGATGTGCAGTTGCAGCAGCACGCAGCGCTAGCCGCGGATCTGCGGGTGCTCGCCGGTAGCCTGCTCGACGAGCAGGTTCCGCTGATCGAAGGTGCGATCCGGATCAAGGTACTGCTGGACAATTACGACACCACGCTAGGCCAGGACCCGCGCTGCCAGGTTTTCCAGGTCCTCTTCGAGGAGACCGCGCAGGTGCCGAGGCATGAAGCCTGGAAAGCGCTGGATCGCTCCGAGCGTCGCCATCATGAAGCCCGCTTCAGTGCGCTCGAACTGCAGCACAAGGCCGAGGCTCGCCGCTCCGCCCGCTGGCTGCTCGATGAAGCGCTGCCAAAGAATCACCAAGCCGCCTGAGCGCGACGGCAGATCACATCCTTTTCATATTCATACTGCCCTGCCTGCAAGGAGCCGTTGATGCCACTGCGTCTGCCGTTTTCTCTGGTTCGCCTGACCTTGAGCGCCGTGTTTGTAGGGGGTGCCCTTGGCGGCTGCCAGGCTTATCTGGACAGTCGTTACAGCGACAGCCTGCCGCCTGCTCACGGCGTCCAGGCGATTACCGGTCTGGACAAGAGTGTGAGCATCCGTCGCAATGCGCTGGGTATGCCGCTGATCGAAACGGCGAACTTTCATGACGCGCTGTTCGGGTTGGGTTATGTACACGCCACCGACCGCCTGAGTCAGATGGTCAGCATGCGACTCATGGCGCAAGGGCGCTTGGCTGAAATGGCGGGGCCCGGTGTGCTTGAGGTGGACCGCTTCATGCGTGCCGTGAATCTTCGGCAGAGCGCTGCGGTGCTGTATCAGCAAAGCTCGCCGCGAATGAAGCGCTTCTTCGAGGTGTATGCCAGAGGCGTCAACGCGTACATCTTCCGCCATCGCAACAAGTTGCCGATGGATCTGGCCGCCGCGGGCTATACACCTGAATACTGGAAGGCCGAAGATTCAGCGCTGGTGTTCTGTTTGTTGAATTTCGGCCTGGCGGTCAATCTCCAGGAGGAAATTGCATCGCTGGTCATGGCGCAGAAAGTCGGTGCGGACAAGGTCGCCTGGTTGCTGCCGACCTACCCCGACGAGGCGTTGCCGTTCGAGGAGGCCGGGAAACTCGAAGGGCTGAAGCTGAGCGGCGATATTGCGGGGCTTGCAGCGCTCGATAGCGCTGCCGCTCAGGTTGCTTCATTGAACATGCTGGGCGTCGCTGCTTCGAATAACTGGGCCATCTCCGGTAGCAATACCCGTAGCGGCAAGCCGATCCTGGCAAATGACACGCACCTGCCGCTGTCGATGCCTTCGTACTGGAACTACGTGCAGATTCGCTCGCCGAAATTCCAGGCTGCGGGCGTGACGATTGCCGGCGTGCCTTCCGTGGTCGCAGGTTTCAACGGCAAGTTGGGTTGGGGCATGACCATGGTCATGGGCGATACCCAGGACCTATTCCTCGAGCAGGTGCGGCGCGAGGGCAGCCAGTTGTTCTACCTGGCCGATGGCAAGTGGGTGCCGGCTCGTGAACGACATGAAACCTTCTTTATCAAGGGCGACCGCCCAGTTCGCGAAACGATCTACGAGACACGCAACGGCCCGCTGCTGAACAGCGTTCTAGGCGAGCGCAAGCATCCTCTGCAGCCGCTGCAGTTGAGCAGCGGCTACGGGCTTGCCCTGAAAACCAATCAGTTCGAGTCTGATCAGACGCTCGATGCATTTTTTGACCTGACCCGTGCCAAGTCCGTGGATCAGGCATTCGAGGCGACTCGTGACATCCGCGCTATGGCTCTGAACATCGTGTTTGCCGATGAACAGAGTACCGGCTGGCAGGTAACCGGGCGCTACCCCAACCGTCGTGAGGGCCTGGGCCTGGTTCCGTCGCCCGGTTGGGAAGGGCGCTATGACTGGGATGGTTACGCCGACCCCATGTTGCACCCCTACGATCAGGACCCGTTGCAGGGCTGGCTGGGGACCGCCAACCACCGCACCGTGCCCAAAGGCTACGGCATGCAACTGTCCAATTCCTGGTACTACCCCGAGCGTGCCGAGCGCATGGCCGAGCTGCTGGGTCAAGGCAAACAGGACACACGTAGCGTTATTGCGATGCAGTACGACCAGACCACGACGTTTGCTGCCAAGCTGCAGACGATGCTGCAGGCGCCGGGTATGGCGGAGCCGCTGAAAGCCGCCGTCGATGCGCTTGCCGAGCCTGAGCGGCGCCGGGCGCGTGAAGCGCTTTCGACCATTTTGCGCTTCGATGGCAAGCTCGCCGCCGGCTCTGCGGACGCCGCGCTGTATGAAGCCTTCCTGATGGAAGCGGCACGCCAGACCTTTCTCGACGAGCTAGGGCCTGAAAGCAGCGCGGCATGGAAGGCGCTGGTGGAGGTCGCAAACGCCTCCTATTCGGCGCAAGCCGATCATCTTCTGGCGCGCGACGACAGCCCGTTCTGGGATGATGTCGGCACGCCGGGTAAAGAAGACAAGCCGGCGATTCTCGCGCGTTCGCTTGCCGCCTCGGTCAGTCGCATGGAAGCCGGCCTGGGCACTGACCGACGTGCCTGGAAATGGGGGCAGCTGCACACATACACCTGGCAGTCAGGCACTACGCAGCTGGCGCCTTACATGTCGACAAGTCAGCGCGCCGGCATCAATGCAATCAGCAGCTATCTGGATCGTGGCCCGGTCGCGGCCGGTGGCGATCACAGCACCTTGAACGTGTCGGCTTACCGCTGGGGCGACAATTTTGATACCTGGCTGATCCCGGCGATGCGGATCATCGTCGACTTCGGTCGCGATGAGCCGATGATCGGGCTCAACAGCAGCGGTCAGTCGGGTAATCCGGCCAGCCCCCACTACGCAGACGGCATCGAGGCCTGGTTGAAGGGCGGCTACATGAGCTTCCCGTTCAAATCCGAGAACCTGGACAAGGTCTACGGTACTCAGCGATTGCTGCTCACGCCGGCGCCTAAATAAGCAGTGACCCGTGGACAAGCGGCTGTGGTGCTGTTGCGCAACACCAGCCGCGGCGCTGTCGTATGCGTTGGGCTACGCGGCGACAATTCGAGCCGGTACGCAGGATATTCCCGAGCGGTCTTGCGAAGGTCTAAGCGAGCCTAGTCGGCTGCTCGAGTCACTTCCAATACGGTGATGGTCGACGGATCGGGGTAATGCCATCGAACCTCGACATCCCAGAGCCGGGTACCGTAACGGCGCTCCGCTGCCGGCATCTGGTAGGCCGGCCTCGGGTCCTGTGCCAGGCATTGCTCGATCAAGGCTTGCAGCGGCTCGCCCAGCCGCGACGCTTCGTTCAGTGCCTGCTGCAGGCTGTTCTCGGTCCAGCGTACGCTGATGAGATTGGGCGCGTCCTCGGCCAAGCCGTTGCGCGCATCCGGGATTGCATCGGCGTAGGGAACATAAGGCTTGATGTCCAGTACTGGCGTCCCATCGAGCAGATCGATCCCCGACAGATAAAGCCGGCCTGGTTCGATTCGGTCGAGCTTTACCACAGACTGCCCGATGCCATTGGGCCGGTGTGTCGCGCGTGTCGCGAAAACCCCAACCATACGATTGCCGCCCAGACGCGGCGGGCGGACTCGCAGGCGGGGTTCGGCCTCCAACGTCTGATGAAACAGAAACAGTAGCCAGACATGGCTCACTTGTTCCAACCCCTCCAGCGCGTGGGGCTGGTCGAACGGTGCGACCAGTTCCAGCACGCCTCGAGCAGCCGGCGCCAGTTGCGGCTGGCGCGGAATGGCGAACTTCTCCTTGAAACAGGAGCGGACGAAGCCGACAGGGGAAACGGAGTAGGACATGCTGATTAGCCAGGCGTGAAGAGCGCCATCTTACCCGTTACGACTGCGGATCGCGCCCGTGCCGAGGCCTGCGCGGTGATCTGCAACGGCTACATGGCCATCTGAAGCTGCGCACAGCTAAGTGATGCTCCATGTTGAGGGAAGGTGCTTCCATGCGGAGTTGCAATAATTCGTGTAGGATAGCCGCCCATTTTTCGAACATAGGCTAGGTTTGTTTTACGGCTGTGCGCGTCACCCTTTCCTAACGCCGCGCTCGTTAGAGCTTTACGGCAGTTTTTGGCGCGTCGCCCCTGACGTAGCCCGCATAAGGCAGCAGCAGTGCAGCCACTTTGGCAGTCACGAAACGTGACCGCTGCATTTCGTCGCAACGCGATGTCCTAAAAGCCAGAACAAGTTCCGGAGATAGAACTGATGAACGAGGCTGAGCTCTCACCCAATCACACCGACTCAACACGGGATCGCATCAATCCGGTCGTTTTTTACAGTTCGGCGGTTGCCATCGTACTGTTTGCGATCTGGACGATGTTCTTCACGGAGCCTTCCCTGACGGTCATCAATACCGTCCTGGGCTGGATCTCGAACACCTTTGGCTGGTTCTATTTCCTGGCCGTGCTGGTGTATTTGCTGTTTGTGGTGGTCATCGCCACCACGCGCTACGGCAAGATCAGGCTAGGCCCCGATCATTCGAAACCGGAATTCAATGTCGTGACCTGGGCGGCGATGTTGTTCTCCGCCGGTATCGGCATCGACTTGCTGTTTTTCTGCATCGCTGAGCCAATCACCCAGTATCTGGAACCACCGGTTGGCGTAGGCGGCACCACGCAGGCAGCGCGACATGCCATGGAGTTGACCTTCCTGCACTGGGGGCTGTCTGGCTGGGGCGTCTATACGCTGGTAGGCATGTCGCTGGCCTACTTCAGCTTTCGCCAGGGGCTTCCGCTTTCGATCCGCTCATCGCTGTACCCGATCTTCGGCAAAGGCATCTACGGGCCCATCGGGCATACGGTCGACACGGCTGCCGTGTTGGGTACGGTGTTCGGTATCGCCACGAGCCTGGGCATCGGCATCATCCAGCTCAATTTCGGCCTGAATTACATTTTCGGGGTGCCTGAGAACACGCTGACCCAGTCGGTGCTGGTCGTGTTGATCGTCGTGTTCTCCGCGATATCTGCGGCAACCGGGGTGGAGCGGGGCATCCGGCGGCTCTCCGAGTTCAACATGCTGCTCGCGGTATTGCTGCTGCTGTTCGTGTTGTTCGCCGGCAAGACCACCTTCCTGCTCAACGCGCTGGTGATGAATGTTGGCGATTATTTTGCCAACTTCATCAGCCTGTCGTTCGATACCTACGCGTACGACCAGCCGACCGACTGGCTGAATGCCTGGACGGTATTTTTCTGGGCCTGGTGGATCGCATGGGGGCCGTTTGTTGGCCTGTTCCTGGCGCGTATTTCCCGAGGCCGCACCATCCGTGAGTTCGTGATTGGCACGCTGCTACTGCCGTTGGCTTTCATGATGGCGTGGATGTCGATCATGGGTAACAGCGCCATCGACATGGTCATGAACGGTGCGGTCGAGTTTGGCGCACAGGCTGTCAGCAATCCTGGATCCTCGATCTACCTCTTCCTGCAGAGCCTGCCCTGGGCAGGCCTGACGACCACGGTCGCCACCATTCTGGCTATTGTGTTCTTCGTGACCTCGGGTGACTCGGGCTCGCTGGTGCTATCCAACTTCACCTCGATTCTCAGGGACGCCAATAGCGATGCGCCCGTCTGGATGCGTGTACTCTGGGCTGGGATCATCGGCGTGCTGACTCTGGCGCTGCTGATTGCCGGCGGGCTGAGCGCATTGCAAGGGACCGTGGTGATCATGGGCCTGCCGTTCTCCATTGTGCTTCTGTTCATGATGGTTGGCCTGTTCAAGGCGCTGCACGTCGAAGGCGTGATGGCGGACAGTTATCAAAAGAGTCTCTCCGGCCAGCTTTCCGGCCGTGCAACGCTTGAACATGCCCACATGAACTGGAGCCAGCGGCTGTCGCGCGCGATGAGCTTCCCGAGCCTGTCGCAGATTCGCCGCTACCTCAAAGAGACATGCCGGCCAGCCATGGAAGAGATCCAGAAGGCGCTCGGCGAAAAAGGCGTGCCGGTGGAAATCATCGAAGGCGGGGCAGGCAACGAGCACCTGATTCTCAACGTGAATCTGGGCAGTGAAATGGACTTCACCTACCAGATCTGGCCGGTTCGCAGCGCGATGCCATCGTTTGCGGTGCGCACATCGAGTAGCAGTGCGCACTACTATCGGCTTGAGGTCCACCTGCGACAGGGCAGTCTGGGGTATGACCTGATGGGCTATTCGAAGCGTCAGCTGATCGAGGACATCCTCGATCACTACGAACACCACATGCAGTTCCTGCACCTGCAGCGCGAGAAGGGCAGTCTGGCGGACGGCTCGTCCGAACCAGGCACCGCAAGCGCCACCTGACTGCGATCACGGCGAACCTACAGGTTCGTCGTGGCGCCTGAAACGTGGCGGCGGCTTATCCGGCCGTTGCCACCCAGACATTCGAAGAGGTAAATCATGGCCCGTTATCCACGGCAACAACTCTATATCGATGGCGGCTACATCGACGCCAGCGGTGGGCAGGTCTTCGAGAGCATCAACCCGGCCAACGGCGAAGTGCTCGCCGAAGTGGCCCAGGCATCGAGTGCCGACCTGGAACGAGCAGTTGTCAGCGCAGAAAAAGGCCAGAAGATCTGGGCTGCACTGACCGGCATGGAGCGCTCGCGTGTGCTGCGCAAGGCGGTCGACATTCTGCGTGAGCGCAACGATGAGCTGGCGCTGCTGGAGACCCTCGACACCGGTAAACCCTTGATGGAGACCCGCAGTGTCGACATCGTCACTGGCGCCGATGTGCTCGAGTACTACGCAGGCCTGGCGCCGGCCATCGAAGGCGAACAGATCCCGCTGCGCGACACCAGCTTTGTCTACACCCGGCGTGAGCCGCTGGGTGTGGTGGCCGGAATTGGCGCCTGGAACTACCCGATCCAGATCGCGCTGTGGAAGGCCGCACCGGCCCTGGCTGCTGGCAACGCGATGATCTTCAAGCCGAGCGAAGTGACTTCGCTGAGCGCGCTGAAACTCGCTGAAATCTTCACCGAAGCCGGATTACCTGCGGGTGTGTTCAACGTGCTGACCGGTACCGGTGCCGAGATCGGCGCCTTGCTTACCGAGCATCCGCGCATCGCCAAGGTGTCCTTTACCGGCGGTGTCGCGACCGGCAAGAAGGTGATGGCCAGCGCTGCCAGCTCTTCGCTTAAAGACGTGACGATGGAGTTGGGTGGCAAGTCGCCATTGATCGTCTGTGACGATGCCGATCTGGATCGCGCCGCCGATATCGCCGTCATGGCCAACTTCTTCAGCTCCGGTCAGGTCTGCACCAACGGCACCCGCGTTTTTGTGCCGCGCGCGTTGTTGAGCGAGTTCGAAGCGAAGCTGCTCGAGCGGGTAAAGCGAATCCGCATGGGCGACCCGCAGGACGAGCAAACCACATTCGGCCCCATGGTCAGCTTCGCCCACATGCAGAACGTGCTCGGCTATATCGCCAAGGGCAAGTCGCAAGGTGCGCGCCTGCTCTGTGGTGGTGAACGCGTCACCAGCGGCGATTTCGGCCGTGGCGCCTACATCGAGCCGACCATCTTCAGCGACTGCACCGACGACATGATCATCGCCCGCGAAGAGATCTTCGGCCCGGTGCTGAGTCTTCTGACTTACGACGACGAAGACGAAGCCGTGCGTCGTGCCAACGACAGCGACTACGGTCTGGCCGCCGGTGTGGTCACCCGTGATCTGGCGCGCGCGCATCGGATCATCCATCAGATGGAAGCCGGGATCTGCTGGATCAACACCTGGGGTGAGTCAGCCGCGCAGATGCCCGTCGGCGGTTACAAGCAGTCTGGGATAGGCCGCGAAAACGGTATCTCGTCGCTGGCGCATTACACACGGTTGAAGTCCGTGCAGGTGGAACTGGGCGAGTTCGCGTCGGTTTTCTAAGCGAGCAGGCCGAGGGAGCACAGGGCAGCGCTCGCCGACGCGACAGGAGGATTCATGGACTACGATTACATCATCATTGGCGCTGGCTCTGCCGGGAATACCCTGGCGGCACGCCTGACCGAGGACACAGATGTCAGCGTCCTGCTGCTGGAGGCGGGCGGGCCTGATTACCGCCTCGACTTCCGCACCCAGATGCCCGCTGCACTCGCTTATCCGCTACAAGGCACGCGCTACAACTGGGCCTACAAGACGGATCCTGAACCCCACATGAACAACCGCCGCATGGACTGTGGGCGCGGTAAGGGATTGGGCGGATCATCGTTGATCAACGGCATGTGCTACATCCGTGGCAACGCCATGGACTACGACAACTGGGCGACCATGCCGGGTCTGGAGGACTGGTCCTATCTGGACTGCCTGCCGTACTTCCGCAAGGCAGAAACCCGCGATATCGGCCCCAACGACTACCACGGTGGCGACGGCCCGGTCAGCGTCACCACGCCCAAACCCGGCAACAACATCCTGTTTCACGCGATGGTCGAGGCGGGTGTGCAGGCTGGTTATCCGAAGACCGAAGACCTCAACGGTTATCAGCAGGAAGGCTTCGGGCCGATGGACCGCACCGTTACGCCCAATGGCCGTCGCGCCAGCACGGCGCGTGGCTACCTGGATCAGGCCAAGGATCGCCCGAACCTGACCATCATCACCCATGCTGTAACCGATCGCGTGCTGTTCGAGAACAAGCGCGCTGTTGGCGTGAAGTACTTGCGTGGTCGCGAACAAGCCACCGTCGCTCGGGCTCGGCGTGAAGTGTTGCTGTGCGGCGGGGCCATTGCTTCGCCCCAGGTGCTGCAGCGCTCCGGCGTCGGGCCGGCGCCGTTGCTCAAGGGGCTCGGTATCGAGGTGGTGCACGACTTGCCTGGCGTCGGCCAGAATCTGCAGGATCACCTGGAAATGTACTTGCAGTACGAGTGCAAACAGCCGGTTTCGCTGTATCCCGCGTTGAAGTGGTGGAACCAACCGGCGATTGGCGCGCAGTGGCTGTTCGCCGGTTCCGGGATCGGTGCCAGCAACCAGTTCGAAGCCGGCGGCTTCATTCGCAGTCGCGAGGCGTTCGAGTGGCCAAACATCCAGTTTCACTTCCTGCCGGTGGCTGTCAGCTACAACGGCAGTAATGCCCACGACGGCCATAGCTTTCAGGCCCATGTGGGTTCGATGCGCTCACCGAGCCGGGGGCGGATCCAGATTCGTTCGACCGATCCCCATGTCGATCCAAGTATCCTCTTCAACTACATGGCCCATGAGCAGGACTGGCAGGAGTTCCGCGATGGCATCCGCCTGACCCGCGAGATCATTGGTCAGCCCGCACTCGACCCCTTCCGCGGCAAGGAGCTGAGCCCTGGCATCGAGGCCCAGAGCGATGCGGATCTGGACGCTTTCGTCCGTGAGCATGCGGAGACGGCCTATCACCCATCCTGCTCCTGCAAGATGGGCGCGGACGATATGGCGGTGGTCGACGGTCAGGGGCGCGTGCACGGCGTGGAAGGCCTGCGTGTGGTGGACGCGTCGATCATGCCGCAGATCATCACCGGCAACCTCAATGCAACCACCATCATGATCGCCGAGAAAATTGCCGACCGGATTCGTGGGCGGCAGCCATTGCCGCGCAGCACAGCGGCTTACTACGTCGCCAAGGGCTCCCCTGTGCGCAAGGCACCACAGCGAGGATGACTGATATAGGGGGCGTTGCAGGCGGCCGAGCAATCAGGTCGCCTGTTTGGTTTGCCAACTTCTTCTTTCTGTGTCACACAGCTTTCACCGGCCACCGATTCTCCAGAGCAGCCAGCTCGGCAATGCACCGTCTGCGATTCAGATATCAGAGTTCGTTGCGCAGCGCGCCTCCATGCTTCGTAAAGTGATGAAGCGGCGCCAGGATCACCAGGGCAGCGGATCGCCCTGATAATCCAGGTACCGATGGCCGCCACTGCCCAGCGCCTTGGTGACCTGCTCGACCATGCCGCGTGCACTGGTCTCGATGTCCAGCAGTGCCTGCTCGCCGCCCATGTCGGTCTTGACCCAACCGGGATGCATGGACAGCACGGTCAGCCCGGTCTCGCCCAGCTCCGCTACGAAAGTCCGAGTCAGGTGATTGAGCGCGGCCTTGCTTGCACCGTAGAGCGACATGCCCATGCCCGGACCGGTTTCGACGCTGCCGAGGATAGAACTCATGAACACGACCACGCCTTGCCTGGCATCGACCAGCGGCAGCAGCCGTTCGGCCAGGCGCAGTGGCGCAACCGCGTTGGTATAGAACAGATGACCGACTTCCGTTTCAGTTGCCTGGTTGGCCGGCTTGCCCTGCGGACCGGCGACGCCAGCGCTGACGAACAATACCTCCAGCTTGACATTGCCAAGGCGCTCGGCCAGCCCATCGACGCTTGCTGCATCGGCCATATCGAGCGTTTCGACACGCACATGGGGAATTCCGGCGAGCGCGTCGGCCTGCTGCGGGGTGCGTACCGTGGCAATCACTTGCCAGCCTTGGCTGGAAAACTGCTTCGCCAGGCCCAGCCCGAGGCCGCGCGATGCACCAATGATGAGTACCGTTTTGTTCATGAGCGATCCTCGCATCTGAAAGTAGTGGTCAAGCATAGCTTGGCATCGCACTGCCGATCACGCCGGTACAGGTGCTGTGCGTCAACATGGTCAGCTCGGTAGCGCTGGTGATGGTGCTGGCCTTTGAGCCGACCGAGGCGGACGTGATGCAGCGCCCGC
The DNA here is from genome assembly GCF_000235745.1 of Stutzerimonas stutzeri SDM-LAC. GTDB lineage: Bacteria > Pseudomonadota > Gammaproteobacteria > Pseudomonadales > Pseudomonadaceae > Stutzerimonas > Stutzerimonas stutzeri_H. The sequence goes on from NZ_AGSX01000070.1 coordinate 87,676, forward strand.
CTCGATGGCCCGACGAACCGATGCTGTCGCGATTCGTCATCTGGCGAATCTTCTTCGTTTCCGCGTTGTTCCTGGTCGGCATCTTCGGCATGTACCAGTGGATGCTCTCGCAGGGCGCGACGGTCGAAGCGGCGCGTACCGTGGCGGTTAACGCGTTGGTCTGCATGGAAGTGTTCTATCTGTTCAGCGTGCGCTACCTGAAGGCGCCATCCTTCACCGTGCAGGGTGTGATGGGCACGCCGCGGGTGCTGGTCGCGGTGTTTGGCGTGTTCGCCTTGCAGCTGCTGTTGACCTACGCGCCATTCATGCAGTCGCTGTTCGCCTCCGAGGCGCTATCGCTGTCCACCGGTATGTGGGTGGTAGTAGCCGGCGTGGCGGTCCTGGTCATTCTGGAGGTTGAAAAGGCGGTGTTACGACGGCTGGGGCTTGGCCCTTCGCGACAGCTGTGAGCGGGGCAGAGCGAGTGCCCTGCGCTTCTTCATTGAGGTTTGCGACCGGCCTTCCATGGCAGTCCCGGCGACACCAGCGCGTCGAGCAATCCACGGCGGGCCGCCGTAGGCAGCGCCACGCTGGCGCCGTTAGTAGGGGCTTGCGGCCGGACGGACTACCAACTCGCTCACATCCACATCGGCGGGCTGTTCGACGGCATAGGCGATGGCGCGTGCAATGGCTTGGGCTGGAATGGCGATGCGACGGAAATCGTCCATGGCCACCCGCGCACCCTCATCGGAGATGCTCTCGGCCAGTTCCGATTCGGTGACGCCAGGCGAAACCACAGTGACGCGAATGTCGCCGCCGACCTCCTGGCGTAGCCCTTCGGAAATGGCGCGAACCGCGTACTTGGTGGCGCAGTAGACCGCGGCAGTGGGGCTGACGGCGTACGCGCCGATGGAGGCGATGTTGATGAACTGACCGGAGCGCTGGCGCTGCATCAGCGGCAGCGCGGCGGCGATGCCATGCAACACGCCACGGATGTTCACATCGATCATCCGGTCCCACTCGTCGACTTTCAGGGCATCGAGGCGTGACAGCGGCATCACGCCAGCGTTGTTGATCAGCACGTCGACGCGGCCGAAGCGCTGTTCGGCGAAATCGATGAAGGCCTGGGTATCTTCGCGGCGGGTGACGTCCAGCGTGCGGCAGGCTGCGACACCTCCTGATTCTGTGATGCTGGCGGCAAGGCTTTCCAGACGTTCCAGGCGACGTGCGCCGAGCACGACCGTTGCGCCCTTTGCAGCCAGCAAGCGTGCCGTGGCGTCGCCGATACCGCTGCTGGCGCCGGTGATGAGGATGATTTTTCCGTTGATGTTCGACATGGTCGGAGCCTCCGTCAGGTCATTCGAATCGACGCCCATGCGCCGTGATTTCGATGCTAGGCAGAACGCACGCCTGGCGTTAGATCGATCCTGCCGAGGGCTTGCCTGATACTGGTCAGGTGCCGTTTACCAGATGCTCGTGCAGTGCCGAGCCTTTGACTTCCAACAGTTGGCCGACTACCTCGGTCTACCCCTGGCTGGCGCCGAATACCATTCGATAGGGCCGGCCAACAGCAGAAGGAGGCGACATTGATACGGCGGGCGGGACTCGCGGGCGAAGGATGCACAGCCGTCAGGACACACAGATGACCGCTCGGGCAGAGCGGTGCGGATTAGCGTGGCGGGCTCAAGCCGCACCCTTTTAGGATGACTTGAATGAGCGTCTCGGTGCCCCGCTCGAAATCATCCTTGGTGACGCGACGTTGGCCGGTGATACGTCGGATCTGATCCGAGAAGTCGGCGTAGTGCTGGGTGCTGCTCCAGATCAGAAAGACCAGATGCATGGGGTCGATCGGCTCCATCTTGCCGGCATCGATCCAGGCCTGCAGCACCGCGGTACGACCGCGAAACCACTCGCGATAGTCCTCGTTGAAGTGCGACGAAAGACACTCGCAACCACTGATTATCTCCATGGCGAAGATCTTTGAGGCCTGCGGTTGCTTACGCGAAAAGGCCATCTTGGTGCGGATGTAGCTGGCCAGCGCAACGGCAGGGTCATCATCGACGGTGAGGTGATCGAAGGCGTTGTCCCAGAGTTCGAGAATATGTCGCATCACTTCGACATACAGGCCGAGCTTGTTGGCGAAGTAGTAGTGCAGGTTGGCTTTTGGCAATCCGGCGCGCATGGCAATGGCGTTCATGCTCGTGCCTTTGTAGCCGTGACGGGCGAATTCCTCGGCGGCTGCCGACAGGATCAGCTCTTCGTTCTTCTGACGAATCTGGCCGGCGCGTTTGCCAGCGATGGGCGCCGGGGTCAGCGTAGCGTCGAAGTTGGTCATAGATCCCTTTCCTGTGTCGGCGGCATCAGGCCCGATGCGCTTGTTGAATGCTAGCCTACGCTGGTCGGGAAAGGTGGCCGCACGCCGTAGCGAGCGGCCGTGCAGGTTAGAAGTGCACCTTCACGATGGCGTTCCAGGCGCTCTGATCGGTGTCGAATGCGCGCGTACTTTCGATACCGTACTTGTCGGACCAGTAGTCATATTCGATACCGACATAGAGCTGGCCGGCCTGCTGGTACACGGCCTTGCCGAGGTCGTACTTGACCTGCGGGTTGATATGCAGGTTCTTCGACTGGTAGTCGGCGGAACCCTTGTTACCTGCGTCATTCACGACCCAGTCGATGAAGCCGTCGAAGAGAATGTCCGAGTTGCCGACCGGAATGGTGATGGCCCAGGTCGGCGTGATCTGCCATTGGCCGGACGCCTTTTCACGAATGCCGTCGGGCTTGCGGTAATAGGTGTTGATGGCCAGGCGGTCGAAACCTGGGACCGCCAGGTCGACGGCTGGGCCGAGCAGGTAGTTCTGCACTTCATCCTCGCCGCGCTCGTAGGTAAAGGCGACCAGTACATCCTTGATCGGGCCATACGAGAAGTCGATTCCGCTGGTTTTGCCGAGCGACAGGCGCGGGCTGAACTCGCCGTAATAGGTGCGTGCTGCTTCGCTGTCGTCCTGGCTTTCGTTCCACTTGTAGTCAACGAACAGGAATACGTCGCCGTAGGTCCAGCCGCTGGCGTGTTCGAAGGTCAGGGTGTGCTGGGTATCAGGGTCGACCTTGAAGTCGTTCCCGTACAAATACGTCAGGCTGTTGTCCTGCCAGAGCATCGGTGCGGCGATAGCCTGGCCTGCGAGCATCATGCTGCTTGCCACTGCGGCAGTGGAGAGAATGGATTTCATGTAGCGCTCCTGTTGCGTTATGTGTGCTTTTTTTCTTGGCTGAACGGTCAGCTGAATCTGGTAAGGCGAGTCATGAATCGAATTTGGGTGAGCCACCTGATGCAGTGGGCGAGGCTGCTCTGCTGGACAGAAAAAAGCCCCGTGGCTACGGGGCTTAACGCGTTCGGTCGAGGTTAATCAGATCACTTCGGCCCACAGGTCGTATTCGTCAGCGTGGGTGACACGCACGCGAACCTTTTCGCCTGCCTGCAACGGGCGCTCGCTGTCGACGTAGACCATGCCGTCGATCTCGGGAGCATCAGCCCATGAGCGACCAATGGCGCCGTCTTCGTCCACCTCGTCAATGAGCACGTCCAGCTCCTGACCAATCTTGCGCTCCAGGCGCGCCGCGCTGATGGCTTGTTGATGGGCCATGAAACGGTCCCAGCGGTCTTGCTTGACGTCGTCCGGTACCGGTTCGAGGTCCATGGCTTCCGCAGGGGCACCCTCGACAGGCGAATACTGGAAGCAGCCCACGCGGTCGAGCTGGGCTTCGGTCAGCCAGTCGAGCAGGTACTGGAAGTCTTCCTCGGTCTCGCCAGGAAAGCCCACGATGAAGGTCGAGCGGATGGTCAGTTCCGGGCAGATCTCGCGCCACTTCTTGATGCGCGCCAGGGTCTTGTCCTCGAAGGCCGGACGCTTCATGGCCTTGAGCACTTTCGGGCTGGCGTGCTGGAAGGGGATGTCCAGGTACGGCAGGATCTTGCCGGCAGCCATCAGCGGGATGACGTCATCGACGTTCGGGTACGGGTAGACGTAGTGCAGACGCACCCACACGCCCATGCTCGACAGGGCCTGACACAGCTCCAGCATGCGTGTCTTGATCGGCTGGCCATTCCAGAAATCGGTCTTGTACTTGACGTCGACGCCGTAGGCACTGGTGTCCTGGGAGATCACCAGAATCTCTTTCACGCCTGCTTTGACCAGCCGCTCGGCTTCGCTCAGTACATCGCCCACCGGGCGGCTGACCAGCTTGCCGCGCATGGACGGGATGATGCAGAAGCTGCAGGTATGGTTGCAGCCTTCGGAAATCTTCAGATAGGCGTAATGGCGCGGGGTCAGCTTGATGCCTTGCGGCGGGACCAGATCGACGAAGGGATCGTGATCGATATTCGGTGGCACGACTTGGTGAACGGCGTTGACCACCTGTTCGTACTGCTGCGGGCCGGTGACGGCCAGGACGCTGGGGTGGACGCTACGAATATTGTCCTCGGCGACACCCATGCAGCCGGTGACGATCACCTTGCCGTTCTCGGCGATGGCCTCGCCGATGGCGTCCAGCGATTCGGCCTTGGCGCTGTCGATGAAGCCACAGGTGTTGACGACTACCACGTCGGCGTCGTCGTAGGACGGTACGATCTGGTAACCCTCCATGCGCAGCTGGGTGAGGATGCGTTCAGAGTCGACCGTGGCCTTGGGGCAACCCAGGCTGACGAACCCGACTGTTGGCGTTTTGCTCATCGACTTTGAACCTCGAAAACCGCGCATGAAAATGGCGCGCGAGTATACAGAGCTGGATATTTTTTAGCCATGTCTACCGTCGCCCGGTCTAGTCGGACTGACTGGGACACCGAGAACGGATGCTTGCGGAGCTCAGGCGCCTGGTTTTAGATCAGCTGATGAGTACTGATCGGGTTCCGCGATCTCGGACCGATTGCGCCCTTGCTGCTTGGCCCGGTACAGCGCTGCATCGGCCAGCTTGAGCACACGTTCGATGGCGCTGGCGTGCATCGGCCAGACTGCAACCCCCAGCGAAACGGTGATGTGGCCGACCACCGGAATATGCTCCTGCTCGATGCCGGTACGCAGGCGCTCGGCAACCAGATGCGCCGCATCGAGCGTGGTATTGGGCAGCAGCATCAAGAATTCCTCGCCGCCGCTGCGACAGAGAATGTCGGCATCCCGTGAGCAGGTTCTCATCAACCCGGCCATCTGACGGATGACGGTATCGCCCGTGTCATGACCGTGGGTGTCGTTGATGCGTTTGAAATGGTCGATGTCCAGCGCGATGACCGCAAAGGATCGGCCTTCACTGCCGAGCATTTCGAGGGCGAGCGTCAGGCCGCGACGGTTATACAGGCCGGTCAGCGGATCGGTTTGGGCGTCGAGGTTGAGTTTGCCGATGCGCTGGTGCAGCAGGCTGATACCCAGCTGCAAGGCGCGCTTGAGCTGCGCTGCTTCGAAGTACCAAGACCGGATACGCTGGATGCGCTCCGCGCTATTGGGCGCATCCATTTCGCTGGCGCGCTGGGCCAGTTGCGACAGTGGCCGCGTGATCAGTGTCGCCAGACCCCAGATGCACAGTAATGTCAGCAGAGCCAGAGGCGCAGTCTGGCGGACAACCTTGAGCATCAGATTGTCGAGCGGCTGCAAGGTGTCGGCTGTTGGCCGCTGCGCCACGATGCCCCAGCCTGCCGCAGGTGAGGCTGCGTAGCCAGCCAGCATGTCCACACCTTGGCTGTTGATCACCCGTAGGCTGCCTGATTCACCGTGTAGCACCCTGTCGATGACTTCGTTTTCTGCTACCACCGTACCCAGCCGTTTAGGCTTTGGGTGATACAGGAGTCGGCGCGACTGGTCGACCGCATACAGGTAGGACCCGTCCTCATAGAAATGCTCGCCCAACATGCTATGCAGGATATTGCGCTCGCGCAGATAGATCACCCCACCGATATAGCCGAGGTAGGTACCGTCACTGGCCACGATGGGTTGGGATATCAGGACGACCAAGGTATCAAGCGCCGAGATGTACGGGCTGCTGATCAAGGGTTTGCGTTCCGCCAGGGCTTGGCGAGCGCCCGGTGAATCCAGCTTCTTGCCGACCAGTCCCGTATTTGGCACGGTAGTCATTACCACGCCTTGGGCACTGGTAATGACCACAGCATTGAAGCTGTCGGTCTGTCGCTGAAGCCGTCTGGCTTCAGCATTCAGTACATCAATGTCATGGAACCGGGCGGCAATGCTCTCGGCGCTCACAGCCAGTTGCTGCTGAGCAGTACGAAAGAACTCTTCAGTCCCGTCTGCCAATTTCGAGGCGTATGCGCGATTGGCAGCGAGCGTGCTGCCAATCAGCGAATCACGCTGAACCTTATAGCTGGCGTAAAAGCTGATACCGAGGATTACCAAGCCACTCAGCATCGCCAACAGAATGATCAGTCGGCGCAAGTCCAAACGAGGTAGGTGGGTGGTTTGCATAAATCCAGGTGGTTCGGTTGCGGCCTTGCGACATGATGGTAGGGAGTTTGCCGTTGCGCCTCCAGCACTGATGGCAATGAGCTGATGACAGCCCGGCGGCATTCGGCCTGGGTGTAGTCGCTCGCAAGACCCTAACACGGCCTCCGGATCAGGCAAGCAAGACGACTGGCAGGTTCCCTGTCGCTACCGCATCAAACGTGAACAATCGGATGTGGCAGGTGACCAATATGCACCGGGGGGTAAATTGGCCCGGGCCCCTTTGCTACCATGCATTCACTGATCGAAACGGAAAGCTGCTGTGACCGACAACTCTATCTACTCGCCAACCGCGCCGACCCATGTTCCGACTGGCGTGCCGGGACTGGACGCCGTCCTCAAAGGCGGGCTGCTACCGCGGGCGGTGTATATCGTTCAGGGTGGGCCGGGCGAGGGGAAGACCATTCTGGCCAATCAGATCTGTTACAGCTGGGCAGCTCGTGGCGAGCGCTCCTTGTACGTGACCTTGCTGGCCGAAACCCACCATCGTCTGCTTCGCCATTTGCAGAATATGCAATTCATGGACAACCAATACGCCGGCACGTCGGTGGTCTATGAAAGTGCGTTCGACATTCTCCGAACCGACGGTTTGGAAGGCATCCTGCGTTACCTCACGCGCAATGGAAAGCGGCAACAGGCCTCGCTGATCGTGATCGATGGCCTGTTCGCGCTGGAAGAGAATGCCGCCTCGGAGCGTGCCTTTCGTGAGTTCATCAATGACCTGTCGATTTACGCCGACGTGGTTGGCTGCACCATTCTGTTACTGACCAACAGCAAGCGCGATTCCGGCAGTCCCGAGTTCACCATGGTTGATGGTTGGTTGCACCTGGGCAGCGACGAGGATCAGTTCCGCACCTACCGCTATCTGCAGGTGCGCAAGTTCCGTGGCAGCGACTTCATCTCCGGTCGGCACATGAGTTCGATTAGCAGCGAGGGTTTTCGGGTATTTCCACGGCTCGAAGCGGTCACCGGCGAGCTGGAGTCCGCGCCTATGCGCGACGAGCGCTTGAGCATCGGCGTCTCCGGGCTCGACGCAGTTATACAGGGCGGTATCCCGTTCTCCTCGACGACCTTGCTGGTAGGGCCGACCGGTGTCGGCAAGACCACTTTGGGTTTGAGCTTCATCTGCGATAGCAGCGAAGCCGAACCCGGTCTCATCTTTGGCTTCTACGAGGACGCCCACAGGCTGCGGCGCCGTGCGAAAGCGCTGGGGCTTGAGCTAGGCGCGCTGATCGACAGCGGCGTGGTAGAGGTGGTTCATCACTCCCCAACGGAGCTGTTACAGGATCAGCTCGCCGAAGAAATAATCGCAGAGGTTCGCCGACGGGGCGTCAAACGGCTGTTCATCGATGGTATCGACGCGTTCAAGCAGGCGGCAGTGAACGAGCAGCGGCTGGGGCGTTTTGTCAGCACGCTCACCGCTATCCTGCGCTGCGAGGGTGTGACAACAATCTTCACCGCTGAGTTGGCCGAGATTGTCGGCGGGGAGAATGGGCTGCAGTTTGCCGCGGTCTCGGCGATTGCCGAGAACATCATTCTGCTGAGATATGCGGAACTCGAATCTAGGCTCTACCGTACGCTGGCGATCCTGAAGATGCGTGAAAGCGGCTTCGATCCCTATGTGTATGAGTTCTATCTGGGTGAGAGAGGGTTCAAGCTCGGAGAGCGGATGGCGCGTACCGAGGGGGTCGTGACGGGACAGGCTCACCGTCAATCCTCAGCGGGAGCGCGGGATGCGTGACGAGCAGTCGCAAATACTCGAACCGCTCGTGTTGCTGGTCGAGGATGAACTCGGCCTCAGCAAACTGATGGTGATGATTCTCGAGGACGAAGGCTACCGAGTCGTCGAGGCGGCGAATGGTGCCCTGGGCTTGCTCAAGCTCAAGGAGGAAAAGCCAGCGCTGATCATCACCGACTACATGATGCCGGAGCTCAATGGCTACGAGATGGTTTGCGCGATACGCAAGGACTCCGCGTTCGACGACGTGCCGATTCTGATGATGAGCGCTGCATTGCCCCAGCAGTTGTCGGTTAGCGATCTGGTTGATCATTTCCTGCCGAAGGGCACCAAGCTCGAGACGCTGGTGGCCACCATTCACCGCCTCGTCGAGGAGGGCGGCGCGCCTTCGAAGCCGGCTCGCTAAGCCCTGCTGGGCATCGCGCTCAGGACGCCGGGTTCACGCCCGTACTGTTAATACCTTGCCGACGGCCGGGCAAGAAGCGCTTGAGGCGCAACGCCGGCGCCTCGATCAGGTGCCAGGACAGTGCGGCGATGCCGATGCTCGCGGCCAGACTGATTGCCATGAATGCCGGCAAGGACAGCTTTGGATCCAGCCAATGCATCAACAGTTGCTGCACCGGAAAACTGAAGATGTAGATGCCGTATGAAAAATCACCGTATCGGCCGAAGCCTGACAGCCGTGGAATCTTCAGGTGTGCCAGGTAAATGGTCAGGTAGGGTAATGTCAGAACATGAACGAAGAACCACCATTCGGTCCTGGCACTGAGCAGCGAAAGTGAAAGCAGTACAAGCGCGATCTTCCAGTTCCAGGGCAACGTCTTGCGGTACAGATAGAGCGCCGAGCCGAGAAAGAAAAACATGCCCAGGCGGGTGACCTTGCGCAGGATGTCGCTCTCTAATCCAAGGTTGGGCGCCAGGTGGAAATGGATGAGCATAAGCATGATCGGCACCGCCACTACCGCGATGCGTCCGAACAGCTTGAGCAGACCCAGCATCAACAGCATCGCGTACATCAGCGCTTCGTAAGGCAGCGTCCAGACCGATCCGTTGACGGTGCCTGGGAACGGGTTTTCGGTGAATACGCCAGGCAGGCGGAACTGGGTGAACAGTGCCGCATTGGACAGATAGCGGACGGTCTGGCTGTTGAGCAAGTACTCGCTGAGCGATAGCTCCGTGGCCAGCGGGCCGATAATGAAAGCAGTAAACAGCGTCGATACCACCAGCGCCGGAAAGATACGCAGCGCTCGTTTGCCGGCGAAGTCCAAGCTGCTATGGCTGTGGATCCAGGATGCAGCGATCAGAAAACCGCTCATGACGAAGAACAGGTTTACGGCGATGTCAGCAGTATCCATGGATCCGGTGAACAGCCGCACCGGTTCTTGAGCGCCCAGTCCAGAGAGCCAGTAGCAATGGCCAAGCACCACCGCGGACGCAGCGAGAAAGCGTAGAAAGTCGAAGTTGTTTTCGTCGCGTTGCACCGATGCGATATCCATGCACATTTCCATATAACGGCCAGAACGCTTGCGCGCTGCAAGCGGTCAGCGCAATGGGAAGGTCTTGCTCATGCCCAACGCCCCGGTTTCGCCGTCCTGGATAGCTTGTTCGATGAGCGCCAGACGCCCGCGGCTGTTGCGTAGCCGGGCGACGAGACGCAGCAGCATGAGAAACATCGCCCGGTTGATGCGATGGACCCAGGGGGAGGCGGCCCAAACGTTCTTGTCGAACCAGGCCTGATTGCGTGCGGTGTAATAGGCGCGGAAGTCTGACTCGCCGAGTAGAAAGGTCTCATAGATGTTCCGCGTGCGCTGTTTGGTGTTCCAGGAATGCTCCAGTTCCTCGATCACGGCGTCGGTAAAGAGAAACAGCCGCCCACCGCTGGCCGTAATGCGCCGGGTGTACTCGGTGTCATCCACATAAAGGACAAGCTCCCTGAGCGGCAGGCCTATGTGGGCATACAGGCTGCGATGCGCGAGCATGCCGCCATAGGGCGCGAATGGCAGGCTGATGCTGGTCGGCGGATTGCTGGCGCGCTTGCCCCGAGGCAGTCGGCGCCAGATCTTGTACGGCAATTGGGCGACGTGAAACCCGAAATAGCTGGAACGCAGCTGCCGGATGTATCGCGCAGGTACGCCTTGTGCGATGTCGGCCTGTTGAGTCGCTCGGTAGCCCAGCACCGCGACTCGGTCCGAACCGAGCAGGCCGGTCAAACGCGCGAGCTGGCGGTGCAGGATCGACACAGCGGCGGTGGTCGGTAGGTTGTCGTCATCCATCAGCCAGATGTAATCAGCCTCGGACGCCAGCGCGGCTTCAATACCCACGGCATAGCCATTGGCTGAGCCCGTGTTTTCGGCCAGTTCAATCACACGAACCTGACCCGGCCAGCGCTGAATCAGCCGATCGAGAGAGGCCAGCGATGCATTGCTCACCACCACCACATCACTGACTGCAGTAAAGCTCAGGGCGCGCTCGATCAATTGCTGCACAAAGGGCAGCCGGTCGCCGTAGGTCACGGTAACCAATGTGGTTTTCGATGTCATGGTTGTCTCGGCGTGGAACGTGAGCGATCCGCTACCGGGTGCGTGGCGCTCTGTGCAAGGCCGTTGCGGCGCTGCGTCAGGGCGAGTAACAGGATCGCTAGGACGTTGGTGTTCTAGTCAGGCGAGCTGGTCGGCTGTTGTGTTGGCGTTTGGCAGCTTTTCCGTGGACGGCTCGACTGCGGTGAATACAGGTTGGCGGTCTGGGGTAAACAATGCATGGAAGACACTTATCAACCTGTTTCCGTCGGGCGTACCGGGCAGCTCGGGTGCCTGGAAAAACTCTGTGTAGGAATATCCGTCGGCATATACCAGGGTTTGCTGGGTTTGGTCTGCACTATCCATAGCGACTCCGAGAGAGCATAAGGTTAGAACGAATAGCGAATGGATTCGCCCGAGCGGTACGGGTTGCCGGAAAGCGGCTTAGCCAGGCGGATCGGTGCGGGCACGGAAGTATCGGCGCTGGAAGCGCCTGCACATTGCGGGCCGTGCGAATGGGCTCCGAGATTGAACAGCGTTGCCCGCCAGCCATTTGCACAGCCGGTTTTGCTCTGCACGGCGTGGTCGTATTCGTGCAGATGCCCGTCTTCGCTTGACGATATCAACCTTTGGTGGGCGCCCGCCGTTCCGCCGATCAACAGCGCGAGGCTTAATGCCGAAATGGTCTGGAAGCAGTGTGCTGCGGTGGTTGTGTTCATCCTTGAAGCCTCGCAATGGGGAGTGAGGACTCGGTCAGGCATGTTTCATGGGTATTGCCGTCGGGTAAACCTGAGCCACGTTTAGAGGGGTGATGGTCGGCAGATCCAATAGCGCGTCCTGCCCTTGGAGCAACGAAACCTCTCGAACCCTAGTATCGACGAATGCCTTGATCTCCTGCCTGAATCGTTCGGTTGAAAATCGCTCTGCGCTTGTGCGGCAGGTCTCAGGAAGGATCTGATGCGCTTGCGTCTCGAAGCGCTCGACGGCGGCCATCAAGGACTCGGGCGTCTGCTCGTTGTAGAACACGCCCGTCGGCTCGGGATGGTCGATTCCCCGTACGGTTTCCAGCACACCCCCTTTACCGTAAGCGATGACGGGCGTGCCGCACGCCTGGGCCTCGATGGGCGCGATGCCGAAGTCTTCTTCGGCTGCAAACACGAAGGCGCGGGCGCGCTGCATGTGGTGCAGCAGGACGGCGAAGCTCTGGTAACCCATGAGCGTCACGTTCGACGTGGCGAGCTCCTCGGCCTTTTCCATTTCCGGCCCACTGCCAATCACGACTAGCCGCTTGTCGGGCATGCGCGAAAACGCGTCGACGATCATCGGGATGCGCTTGTAAGGCACCATTCGTGAGGCGGTCAGGTAGTAATCCTCCTTCGCCGTGCGGAGTGTGAACTGCTGCGTGTCCACCGGTGGATAGATCACCGTTGATTCGCGGCGGTAGCTCTTGTTGATACGCCGACCGATGAAGTGAGAGTTGGCAACGAAATCGTCCACGCCGCTGGCGGTGCGCTGATCCCACATGCGCATGTAGTGCAGCAGCATGCGCGCCAGTTTCGCCTTGAATCCATGATCGAGGCTCGCCTCGTGCAGGTATTGATGTTGCAGATCCCAGGCATAGCGGATCGGCGAGTGCACGTAGCTGATATGCAGCTGATTGGGGCCGGTCAACACGCCCTTGGCGACGGCATGGCTGCTGGAAATCACCAGGTCATAACCCGACATGTCCAGCTGCTCGATGGCCAGCGGCATCAGCGGCAGATACTTCTGGTAGTGCGTCTTCGCCTTCGGCAATTGCTGGATGAAAGTCGTGGTGGCGCGCTTGCCGCCGAGGTTGGCGCGGTCCTCATCGGAGAGGAAATCGATCACGGAATACAGGTCGGCTTCTGGCCAGACATCCAGCAAGCCGGCAAGGACCCTTTCGGCACCGGCGTAGGTCACTAGCCAGTCATGAATTATGGCGATTTTCATTGCGAAGGCCTTTTCTAGGTAGGGGAGTGGCAGGCGTCACCCCGGTTGCAGTGACGGGAATCGCAGTTACAGCTACTGGCGTGATGCTTCAGCCGCCAGCGGGGCGGGGATATCGGGACGGCTGGGAACGGACCCGCATCCTGGCTAGTGCTTTGGTTGGCTGATTGGCAGCGGAGAAATGTCTGTGACGTCGGCATTTCGCACGCCGGTGAATGCTTGGTCGATAAGTCTGGAGACCTGACGAGCCGAGGTGTTCCAGCAATATCGCGCGACGTTTGCCTTGCCCCTGCGGCGCAGGTCCTGACGCAAGGCTTCGTCCCGCAGAACCCGCTGCATGCTCTGGGCGATGTCCTTTACCTTCAGGGGATCGAAGTACAGTGCGCTGTCGCCGAGAACCTCGGGAATGGATGCGGCACGCGCGGCGATAACCGGGCAACCACAGGCCTGCGCTTCGAGTGGAGGGATGCCGAACCCTTCATATAGCGAAGGAAATACGAAGGCAGCCGCACCTTGGTAGGCCTCTACCAGTTCCTCGTCCGTCAGCCTGCCCAGCGTGCGAATGCGTCGACTACCGGCCACATCGTGGAGGCTTCCCGAGAAGATCCGGTTGGAGTCACCAATGATGCGCAGCTCGACCTCATCGATACCTTCCATGCTCAGGAAGGCTGCGACCATCCGGGCGAAATTCTTGTGCGCGCTGGGCGAGGACACAGCCAGGAGGTAAGGCGCCGCCTCGCGTGGGCATTGCTCTGCGCAAAAGGGCTGGAAGCGTGCATCCACCGCGTTTGGTACAACGCAGATATTGTTTGCCGGATACCCGTAATGGCCGGCTATCTCCTTTCTGGAAAATTCGCTGACGGTGATCAACGCCTTGGTTTGTCCAAGTAACAGCGGGGTCAAGTTTCGGTACATGGCTCTGAATGTCCTGGAATAGCTCTCCGGGTGCCTGATGTAAGTGATGTCATGGTGCGTCGCGATCTGGTTGCCGTAGAACAGGGGAGCGGTGTTGCACAACGAGACCAGGGGAGGAGAACCATTGCGTGCGAGCCACAGCGGCAGGTCCAGCTGCTCCCAGAGGTGCCCTCGGTGTCGGCCAATGCGCCGGACGTGCAAGCGTTCTGCGCTTTCATGCAGGCGTATGTCTTCAGGCGCAACGAAGACCAGGTCGTTGCGCAGGTCTTTAAGCTGCAGACAAATCTGTTCCGCGAACCGCTGTACGCCCCGCATGTCCTGGGTCAGGAAGCGGGCATTGATCACGATCATCTTGAGTTCCTTTCTGTTCAACGAGTCGAGATGGATTGCGAGGGTGCGGCTTCGGCCGAAGCGGGCCCGAGGCTGAGGATTTTCGGAAATCCGTTGAGTTCGATGCGGACGGCGCAGTCGTCTGCGTTAGTCGGGCATTGCCAGGCGTTGGCGGTGCTCCAGCCCTTGTCGGGCTGAGCGGTATCCAGCAGTTTCAGGTTGCCGGCTGCCCTGCCCGCCGAGGTGATGGTGACGGGGCGGGTCTGGTCTGTAGCGCTCCAGGCCACCAGAAGCTGCTCTTCGCTGTTGCCGAACCGCAGCAGAATGCTGTTTCGGGATTCCTCGACCCGCCCGAGGAACTGGTAATCCTTGATGATCGGGCTGATCGCTTCGAGGACCCGGTACGCAGGTTTCGGCGAGTAGTTCTGCCTGAGCAGGCCAAAGTTGTGTTCCCGCTCGCGCTTGTCCGTGCCATCGTTGCGGAAGTCGTACCACCAGTAGCCACGTACGTTGGGTAGTGTTTTGGCGAGGAAAAAGCTCCGCGCCAGATAGGCCGCCTGAAGGTTTTCATCGATCCCGCAGGCACCTTGGTATGCAGGCCAGGCCATTTCGGTCAGGTAAAGCGGCACCGGTCGATTGGCGGCGCGCGAAAGTTCCATATCGACCCCGGCGAGCCATTCGATCCAGGCTTCCGGTGTGTTCTTTCCTCGATTTCGGCAGTGGACGTACGGGTGCAAAGAGAGGCCATCGACCGATTGCATGATCCCGGCCTCGACCAGGCGCAGCGCGAATCCGGACTCGATACCCTTGGTGGTCACTGCACCGGCCAGGACTTTGGCGGCCGGGTCATGCTGGCGGATGATACCGGCCGCATCGGTGATCAGCCGGGCATAGTCTTGCGTGAACTGCGGATCGGTGGGGTTTTCGACGTCCCATTCGTTCCAGATCTCGTAGTGCTTGATACGACCGCGGAATTGCTGAGCCGTGAAGGCCACGTAGCGATTGAACGCGGTGCGCACCGGCTCGCTGCGTGGCTTTTCGCCGTCGCCGTGAAAGCGATTGCCGTAGCCGAGGATGAACATGCTTTCGATCCCCTGCGCTTCGTTGCCAGCAAGGTAGGCTGGCCAATGCCGTTCCACCTTGAGCTGATCGCGCTTGCGCTCGAGGAATGCCCAGTGCGCATCGGTGCGTACCGACTCGATGCCTGCTTGTCGTAAAAGCTGCACACCCTTGCTGGTGGTGTCGCTTAGGTGCAGGTCATGCGAACAGACCCCCACTATGAATGAGTCTTCTGCCGGTTGTGCCGGTGCTGGCGCAGCAAGAGCAGCCAGAGCTGCGGAAAGCGCCAGGCAGTGCAATGGGTGTCGGTGTTTCATGGCCGGTCGTCCCTGGGTTTTCGCTGATCAAGCTCAAGGCCGTAATGCGTTGATACCGTTGCAGCCGGGTTGTGGCGCTCCTGCGGCGTCAGGGCATGGGCAATGGCCATGCCGAGGAAAAGCGTAGCCGTGGTGACTTCCAGTACGTCGGTTGCCCAGCCGATCAGGATGGTGCAGAAAACGATCCCCAGTAGCGCGTCGCGAATGCGCGGGCCACGGTCATGCAGGCGCAGGAGCAACGGAAACAGCAGCAGATACAGCAGTACACCGAATACGCCGAGCATTCCCCAGAGATACAGTGCCGTGTTGTCGGCGATGCTCAACAGCTCCAGCCAGGCTAATGGGAAGGCCGCCGCGCTGCTGCCTACTGCGCCGAAGCCAGCGCCCCACCAGCCCCAGCCTTCGTTAACGATGACATCGATGAAATTTGGCCAGCTGTGGATCAGCCGATCATTGAAGGACGCCAGCAGGCTGGCGCTATACGCCTCGCTTTGCGGGATGTTCAACAACAGGCTGGCGATCGGCAACGCCATTCCGGTCAGCACTGCGAGAAAAAATGCCGTGGCGCTGGGCAGGCGATAGCCGGCCAGAAACAGCATGAGCAGGGTCAGCAGGTATGCGGCGGCAGTGGACTTGTTGGTTGTGAGAAATATCGCGCCAAAGGCCAGCGGGTACAGCAGCATCCGTAGCAACCGCGACCGCAGAAACGCCGCCAGGAACAGGCTGTACAGGGCAATCATCACGGCCAGGTTGGTCGACATCCGCGCGAACCCGGCAAGTCGGTCGGTACTGCCGAAGGCCCAGGATTTGTTAGCGGTCAGCTCGACGTCGCCCATCATGTAGCTGTAGCCCTTCCACGGCACGCTGGTGAACATGTCCAGCGCAATACCCAGCAATGACGCAACCAGGCAAAAGCCGATTACCCAGCCGAGCAGGCCGGTCCTTTGCTCCAGATAGCCGCCGCAGAACAAGCCGAACAACAACGGGATGTAGATGAACAGGCTGAAACCGACATTGCCCAGCGTGGCACCGTGCATCAGCCCAAACAGGCTTGAGACCATTACTGCAAACAGCACCAGCCAAACGCCCGGCTGACTGCGTGCCCTGGGCATTTCCAGTGCAACCGCTGCGATGCAGGCCAGCTTTGGCAGGTAGAGCAGGACGGACACACCGGCAACATCCAGGTAATAGCGAAGTGCGCCGGCGAAGGTTTCGCTGACCAGCAGCGAGGCCGCGATCAGCGTCAGCACGGTGGGTTTGTCAATCGCCAGCGGTCTCGACCTGCGGTGCGAAATGGTCAGCGAACTCGGGTTCATTGCGGGCGCTCCGGCCGTGCAGTGTGGAACACAGGATCGACTGGTACTGATCGAGCATTCGTTCTGTATCTAGAAAGGCGGCGACGCTATCGCGTGCCTGGCTGGACAATCGATGGCGCAGGCCGCTGTCCAGATAGAGTCTGAGCATGGCCCTGCCGAGGGAGTCGGGATCGCTCGGCGTGCAGAGCAAGCCATTCAGGTTGTCCTGAATGATCTCCGGCAGGCCGCCCATGTTCGTGGCGATGATCGGCAAGTACTGTGCGCAGGCCTCAACAGCCACCAGCCCGAAGGGCTCGGCCCAGATCGACGGAATGACAAGAACGTCGATTGCCTGCATGAATCGTTCCGCGGGCTGGTAGCCAAGAAACCTCACTTTCGCGGGGTCGGCCAGCGCCTTAAGCTTCGCCTCGTCATCCAGTTTGCCGCGACCAGCGATCTCGAGCGTGGCATTGATGGAGAGCGCCTGGAACTGCTCGATCAGCCAGCTCACGCCCTTGTTTTCAGACAGCGTGCCGATGTAACCGAAGCGCAGCAGGCCGCTGTGGCGCGGACGTGGCTTGGCTGAATGGCCGCTGCCGGCGTCGATGCTGTTGTGCACGACATGCTGGCTGGCCCGGCCGAAGTAGCCTTGGGCGATCAGCCGGTCGAGAACGAAACGGCTGACGCCGATCACTGCCGCGACCTGTGCCGACGCCGCTGCATGCGAATGGCGAAAGGCTGAACACGTGCCGCACTGATGCTCGCAGCTACGGCCCTTGCTGAACATGGTGTCTTTGGGGCAGAGCAAATAAAGATCGTGCAGCACCTGAACGATGGGCAGTCCGGCCGCGCTGATTTCGTCCCATGCGGATATCGACCAGCCTGTGAGGTTGTTGCAGAGCACCACGTCGGGTCGCTCGCGTTCGATGACCTGACGCACATGCCGGCGCATGGGGCGGTTGTAGCGGTCTCGATAATGCCAACCCAGCCGCAATAGTCGACTGGGACGGGACTGAGTGAAATGCCAGTAGAAGTTATCCAGCCCGGCGCGGTAGATCCGCACGCCGTCGAGCTCCTCATCGTGAAGTCCCGCCTCGGGCCCAGTTGCCAGCACGACGACATCGCAGCCACGGCGCTGGAGCCCTTCGGCTAACTGTCGGACAACTATCTCGGCGCCGCCGCCAATGTGGGGCGCATACAAACTGTGTAGAAAAAGAACCTTCATGCTGCGCCCCTCGATGATCGTCAATCCGCTCGGCAGGCCAGGGAGAAGGCTGCCTGTGCAGGGATGCTGCAGAGGTAGCGGGTGGGCACACGAACCTTTTGTTCACGCTGAAGCAGGTTCAGCAGGATCACCGAACGCTTCTCACCGTCGGCACTGACGAAAATAGCCTCGAGATCGATGAAGCTGCCGCCACGCACCTGAACCCTTTCGCCGGGCTCGAACTGAGGCGTCTGAGGCTCGCTGGCCAGACGTTGACGCAACTGCTCGATGAGCTCGTCTCTGACGGGTGTCGGCTCGCTGCCGAATGACACTACGCGGGCGACGCCGCGCGTGGAGCGAATCGGGTACCAGTTATCCAGCTGCCGATCGAGTCGGATGAACAGGTAACCCGGGAAGAGCGCTTCGGCCGTTTTTCCGTTCCCTGTGCAAGGCTTTATGGGCCGGTAGCACTCGAAGTGCTGACGCCGGAGATTGTCTTCGGCGCGGCTTTCCTGGCGGGGTTTGGTCTGGATCAGGTACCAGTGCGAGTTGCTGCTGAGCGAGGTCATTTGAACCGCCTTCCATAGTGAGAATTGTCGATATCCGTCCTGTCGAGATCATGCGCCTTGCAGAGTGGCGGACTGCTCTATGCCCTTGACCAGAGAAAAGCGTTGAAGCAGCACCTGCGCGTCCCTTTGGCTGTTGAACATCAACACGTCGATGATCGACAGCGAGGGCACGAACGGATGGTTGAACTGTGGATAGCTCAAGTCATCCATCTTCAGGAAACGCAGCGCCAGCCCCTGTGATCTGAAAAACGCGTGGCTGTAGAGCTCCGTGCCGCCGATTGGGTTGATGTACAGCTCGGCGTTCATCTTGTGGGCGATGGTGACGACGCGTTCCTGCTTGTCCATGCGCGCCGGCAGGCCCAATTCAGAGCCGATGCGGATCGGCGTCGCGATGTTGAGATAGGCGCAGATCTGACGGATCGCGTTCTCGATAAAGCGCGCCAGGTTGCGTTCCGGGTGCACCAGAATTTGGCGCACCAGCATCATCACTTCGGCTTTGTATGGCGCGCGGGAGTAGACCAACTCCAGGGTTTTAAGCAGCTTCTGCGCTTCCCGCGCGAACTCGTCGCACAACCAGCGCTGGTTGATCGGCGAGAACTGGTTGGCCTTGCGCAATGGAAAGGTGATGAGTTTGGGTTGCCCGGCCGCCAGTATCCGGTTGCGGTTGATCCATGAACTCTTGACGTACTGAAGGTCGTCGCCCAGAACAAAGACATCGCTGCGTGCGATCAGCTGGAAATAGCCAAGGTAGGGGAACAGATAGGGCTGCATCATCGAGACGGTTCTGAGCACGGGCTTATCCCTCGCGTGTGTCAGGCTTTCTGAGAATAGCTGTAGTAACCGTAGGCACCGGTCTCGTAGGCGGAGCTTGAGGCCCTGCGTTTGACGCCATTGAGAATGGCGCCCTTGAGCAGTACGCCGTTCTGCGCCAGGCGCCGTTTGGAGGCTTCGATCTGGCCGGCAGTGCTCAGCCCATAACGGGCCACCAGCAGACAGGTGCCGGCTTGTTGTGCGACCAGCACGGCATCGGTTACCGCCAATACCGGCGGTGTATCGACGATCACGAAGTCGTATTCACGCTCGGCTTCCCTGAGCAGGCGAGCGAAATTCTCGTGCATCAACAGTTCCGAAGGGTTGGGCGCGCAATGCCCGCTGGCGATGAAATGCAGGTTGGCCTGGTCGGTCTTGCTGACGACGGCGGCGAGCTGCAAGCCGCTGGCCAGGGCATCTGACAAACCGTTGCGCGGCGCCATGCCGAACATGCCGGCCAGATAGCCACGGCGCATGTCGGCGTCGATCAGCAGCACGCGCTGGCCAGCCTGAGCGATGACCGAAGCGAGGTTGCTGGCGACGAACGATTTACCCACCGAGGGCGTCGGGCTGGTGATCACCAGCACCTGATTGCGTGCCTCGAGCATGGCGAACTTGAGGCTGGTGCGCAGGCTGCGGAGCGATTCGATTGCCAGATCGGCGGGATCGGCACGCCCCAACAGCTTGCTTCTGCCGTCGTGAATCTTCCTCAACCGGTACAGGTGCTCCTGCTTCGGCGAGAAAGGCAGTGCGGCGTACACGGGTGTACCCAGGTGTTCGATGGTCTCGGGGCTTTCGATGCCGCGGTAGAACACCTGCCGCAGCAGGATCACCATCGCCGACACCAGCAGTCCGACGAAGATCGCAACCAGTACCACCAGTGGCTTGATGGGCTTGGCCGGTTTTTCCACTACCGCATAGGCGCTGTCGATGATGCGCACGTTGCCTATGGTGCCCGCGCGCAGAATGTCCTGCTCCTGCGCCTTGTCCAGTAGCAGTGTGTAGGTACGCGTGGTGACCTGCATGTCGCGGTTCAGGCGCAACAGTTCCTGCTGCGTCATCGGCAGGGTGTCGATTTTCCCCATTAGCGCGGCTTTCTGCGCCTGTAACTGGCCGATCTTCTTCAGCAGCGTCTGGTAGGTCGGGTGTTCCGGCGTGTAGAGCTGGTTGTATTCAGTGCGCTTGAGGTTGTGCTCGGAGATCTGTGATTCCAGCGCGACGATCTGGTCGAGTACGCCCTTGGTCTCGATGCTGATGTCCACCGACTGGGCGCTTGTCTGATAGTCATTGAGGGCGGCTTCGGCCTTTTCCAGTTCCTTGCGCACCAGGGGAACCTGCGATCTCAGGAACTCCAGACGTTGCGCCGCCTCGGCGGAGCTGCGTTCGATGTTCTGTCGCACGTACAGACGGCTGATCTTGTCGAGCACCCGATTGGCTTTCTCCGAGTCCGGGTCTTCCAGCGTGAGATAGATGATCCCGGAGTCCTTCCCGGCTTCGCCCACTTTCAGTCGCTTCTGGTAGTCCAGCGCGGTGGTCTGTGGACGGCTGCGCACGACAATGAACTCGGTGCCGGGACGGGCCTTGAGTTCGGCGATTTGCAGACGAAATCCGTCGTGTTGCACGGCTTGGTTGGTTTTGCCGCTGAGCAGCAGTTTTTCATCGGCGTCGTACAGACTGAATGAGCCGGCTGCGCCTGCACGCAATAGCAACTTCTCACCCAGGTACGCTTCCGGCACGTCCAGCTGGAAGATACTCAGCTTTTCTCCGCCCCAGGCGTAACTGTCCAATCCCAGCAGCGGTGCGGCGAGCTCGCCATCTTCTTCAGGGTCGTGCTGGCGGGCCAGGTAGCTGCCCAGCAGCGGGACGTACTTGGGCCGTGCGTTGATGTACAGCTTCAGGTCGTTGACGGTGCTGCCCAGTACTGCACGGGATTTGATCAGTTCTATCTCGGTGATCGCCTGGGATACCGAGTTCGGCCGGGGTACGGCCTCTGGAATGCCGGTGATGCCCGCCTTCTTCGGCTCGATCTGGATCATCGCGGTGGCTTCGTAGATCGGTGTGGCGATGATTGTGTAGGCGACGCCGAGCAGAGCGAAGAGGGCGGTTATGGTGAAAATCAGACGCTTATGGTCGAACGCCACGCGCAGAATGCGGGCCAGATCGATCCGGTTGTCTCCTTCGTAGTCCAGCGAGGAGCGAGCCATGGCGGTCATTGTGGGTTCCTTCCTTGAGTGTTGCGCCATCGGTACAGCCGTGGGCGTGACGGCCAGGAACTGGTCAGACACCCGGGGTCAGCCTGCGTAAGAGGTTGATGCTGATGTTCTGGAACACCTGGCCAAGCGCCTGGATTTTGCTGAGTGGCGAGATCGAGGCGAGTACCTGGGCGAACACCTGAATCATGAAGTACTCATACAGCGGCTGGTCGCCGATGCGCTGGTAGTAGCGAGCGAGGCTGTAATAGGCGTGCATCGTCATCTGGATGCGCTGTTTGCTGCTGCGCATGGAGAAGATTCCGCCTTCGTGCACGCGATAGGCTGCAGGCTTGATCTCTTCGATGAACTTGCCTTTGCCGTGGGCGCCCAGCAATGACCACCAGCAGATGTCCAGCACTTCGACGCCATGCAGCTCGGGTGGCAGCTCCTTCAGCAGGTTGCGAAAGCAGACGGTCAGTGTGGAGACCGGGCGTGCCTGTTTCAGCTGTAAAGCGCTCGCGTCCTTTCGATGTTTGCCTGTCAGGTGAGGGCTGCGGACAACGCCCTGGCTGTTGAACATGAATGCATCGTGGTAAGTCATCACGTAGCCGCGATGCTTCTCCAGGAAATCGACCTGGATCTGCAGCTTGCGCGGATCCGTCCAGTAATCATCGCCTTCGCAATAGGCGATGTACCTGCCGCGAGCCTGAGCGAACAACCGAGTGCTGAACGGCACCCCAAGTTGATATTGATTTTCCTGCTGATAGATCGGCTTGATCAGGCTCGGGTAACGCGCGGCATACCCGCGGATGATTGCCGCTGTGCTGTCGGTCGATGCGTCATCATGGACGACCACCTCGAACGGGAAGTCGGTTTCCTGCCGAATGAAGCCGTCCAGCGTTTCCTCTATGAACGCCGCATGGTTGTAGGTTAGGCAGATGATGCTCAGCACGGGAGACCGCTGGTTACCCCACGCCGCCATGACGTCCTGTTCGGTTCTCGATTGGGTATTCATCAAACGCTCGACCTGGTCATCATTAGGTAAAGCCGCATTACCACCGGCTTGGAGGTAAGGGTCACCAGTGTCAGGCAGATCAGTCCGCTGATGGCGAGCCCTAGAAGAATGTCGAATCGGTTGTCACTGGCGATGGCGGCGAACACCGGTTCGCCGATCAGCAACCCCAGGCCGGTCATGGCCGTGATACGTAACAGGTCCTGTAGCCAGGGGCGCTGAAGCCGGGCACCGAAGCGCTTGTGCACCATCGCCGGCCAGACCAGAAAGGTCAGCATGCGCAATCCGAACCAGGCCAGCGCTGCGCCGTAGACGCCGTGTTCAAGGGTTGCGTAGATCACCACGGGAATGCTCAACGCGGCGCTGATCAGGCTGAACCACACGTGCAGATGCAGCTGCCCATAGGCGTATTGCAAATAGAACTGGAAGGCGGTCACGGCCATGATTGCGCTGCCGATGACGTACCACGGCAGGACCAGACGGCTCCATTGCGCGGCTGTTGCATCCCCGGTCCAGGCGAAAACCAGCTCGGCAGAGTGAAAGGCGATCACGCCCGCCAAAGGGAACAATAGGCTGCAGACGAACCGGGTCGCGCTCAGGTAGAGCGCCTGCATGTCGGCGATGCGGTTCTCGGCGACAAGCATCGTCATGCGTGGTAGCAGTGTCTGCACCAGCGGATTGGTCAGCGTCACGATCCCGGTGGACATCAGCGCGACCAGCGAGAAATAGCCGTATTCGTTAAGCGGTAGCACATTGGAGAGCAGCACCTTGTCCAGCTGTGTCAGGACGATCCAGAGCACCGAGGTGAGCGAAATGCCGGCGGCGAACGGCAGAACCGGCTTGACCACCGCCCAGTTGAACCCGGTCAGCAGCTTCGGGTTGGGCATCAAACTGTACGCCTTGACGGCGAAGATAAGGGTTTCGAGCAGGCCGACAGCGGCTTGGAATATAAAGAAATCTTCAGGGCTTTGGCTGATGTTGGCCACCAGAAACAGTCCGCCGAAATAGCGCAGCGTGGCGATGGTGACATTGGCGCTGTTCAACCAAGCATGTAGCTCGAGCCCTTGCAGGCCACTTTTGTACAAAGTGGCGTAGAGCTTGAGGCTGATCATCAAGCCCATCAGGCTGATGCAGTGGACGATGGTGGCGCTGCTCAGCTCCGTCGCCTGCAGCCACTGGTGAGCGATCCAGCCGCTGGAGAGGTGAATGCTGAGCGCGGTGAGCATTGCCAGCGGCAGAAAGATAATCTCAAACGAGCGCAGCAGTTGTCCCGGTTCGTAGCGCTGCACCGCGATGTCCGGCCGGCCGCGAAAATGCGCAATTTGACGAACCAACGAAGGCGACAGGCCGGCGTCCAGCAGCTGCAACCAGGCCTGCAGGACTGCGAAGAAGCCGATCAGGCCATAGGCCTCGGCGCCCAGGTGTCCAAGATAGAAGGGCAGGATAAGGATGCCGATGAGCATGGCGTACGCTTGGCCTGCGTAGCTAAGGCCGGTATTGCGAAGCATCGATAGATTTCGATTGGACATCATGTCGTCAGCCGTTGCGATTGAGTCAGTAGATGCGCTTGTACGCAGGGGCAGGTGGGCTTAGACGGTCGTCCGGCAACAGACTGGCAGCGACCTGGGGCCAGATGTGCTCGGTGGGTAGGTGGCTGCCCTGCGATGACTCATTCAATAGCGTCTCGATAACCGTGTTCTGGACGTGCCGTGGCAGGCCCGGGTAGATCGGCAGGCACAAGACCCGGCGACTCAAGGCGCGAGATTCGATTTGCGGGACTTGTGGCTGCACGTAGCTGAGCGTGTCTAGCGAGGGGTAGAAGTAGCGCCTCGGGTTGATGCCATTGTCCTTAAGCGCCGAACGGCAGCGCAGCAGTTGGCGTTCGTCGGTCAGGGCAATAGGGAAATAGCTGTGGTTGCATTGCGCGTGCGGCTGCTGGCGTTGCAGATCGAAGTGGTCAGCGAGCTGTTGTCGGTAGCGGCTGGCGATTTCCTCGCGCTGCTCCAGGATCAGCGCCATGTCGTCGAGGATGCACAGGCCCATCGCGGCGGCAAACTCGTTCAGTTTGGCGTTGATGCCGATGCCATCGATGATATCGGTGTCGACAATGCCGAAGTTGCAGAGCAAACGAATCCTGGTCGCCAACGCATCGTCATTAGTGACGATGGCGCCGCCTTCAATGGTGTGAAACAGCTTGGTGGCGTGAAAGCTGAGCGTGCTGATGTCGCCCCAGTTGAATACGGAGTGATTCCTATAGCGGACACTGAACGCATGGGCGCCGTCGTAGATCACTTTCAGGCGATGCCGCTGCGCGATCTTTGCGATTGTCTCAACGTCGCAGGCATTGCCAAAAACATGGGTGGCGACAATCGCTTGGGTGTCGGCCTCGATCCTCGCTTCGATGGCGTTGGGATCCAGGTTCCAGGTGGCTTTGTCGATATCGGCAAATATCGGTCGAATGCCTTCCCACTGCAGCGAACTGGTGGTGGCGACAAAACTGAACGGGGTGGTGATCGCGCTACCGCTGATATTCAGTGCCCGATAGGCGATCTGCAGTGCCAAGGTGCCGTTATTGGTCAGAATGATGTTTCTGACACCCAGGTAATCGCGCAACCGGTCTTCCAGCTCGGTAGCCAGTGGCCCATGGTTGGTCAGCCAACCAGATGCATAGATGCTGTCGACGTAGCGCAGGAATTTGGCTTTGTTACCAAGGTATGACCGGGTGACATTGATCATCTCGATATCCCTATCAGTCGTCACGTCAAAAACCAGCCGCAGAGTGATTGCGTCTGTGAGATCAAGCAGCAGGTTGCGAGCCCAGAGCTGTGGCACGTTGTGCGCGGCGCTGGTTCAACTTGAGAATCATGCGGGTCGCGAAACTGCCAGCATGCGGGTCGCCGTAGTGGAAGATGGCAGTTGCGCGACGCAGGTCAGGGTCACAGGGCTCGTTGGCGTGGAGCGTGCGGTAGCCCCAGAACAGATAGAGATTGCCGGGGACGAGTTGCAGCTTCTCGGGTCGCAAAAGTTCGTGGCGGATGGCGGCGCTGATCACTTTCCGACTCAGCGCGTTCTGCACTAACGCCTTTTCCAATACATTGATTAGGACGTTTGAACGGATGCGCCGCCTGTTGGGAAACAAGAGCAAATCACCCCGATCGATGCCGTCCTGAGGAATATCTATAGGCAGCAGTGCCGTGACCAGGCTGGCATCGTAGTGAAAGCAATTCGACTCGCGACGACCGGAGGCTCCCTGCACACAGCGCAGAACTTTAAGTATTTCATCGCTATAAGCAGCTTTTCCGGCCCCCGCCTGATAGATGTTTTCCAATAAGTTCCGAAATTCGGGCGAAGCACCTAGCGCGCCCAATAGAGAGCTTTCTATCTCGCTGCCGCCATGATGTGCAAAATAACTTCCTTTGTGTTTTTCCGCTTCTATCCTGATGCTTTCCTGAAGCATTTTCAGTTGTTCGATTGATAGAAAGTTGGCAATGCAGGAGCTCCCACTATTGCTCATCTCGTTAGCGATTAACCGAAGATCCGGCGCTTCCAGGCTGCGGAAATAACTATTCACGATGCACTCCAGCTGGATAATACAATCGAGTTTGCGTTTTAGATTGTTAGAAGGTGGTTATGGCTCGCTAACAGTGCTGAATGTATACGAGCAGAGTTGCGTTTAAGAGTACTGAGTCTGAGGCAGATTGCTTGTTTTTTCGCTGTCCATTTCGATCAAACAAAGCTACCGCCACTACCGCCACTACCGCCACAGCTGGCTGTTGCTGCATGCGACGGCGTTGGCTCGATTTGCCATCGGGTAGACGCTTTAGTCAGAGCTACCGCACTCGGCTAGAAATCGAGATAAGCAATAAACCTTTTTTGGCGCAGACAGATTGGCAGCGGAAAAGCCCATCCGGTATACAAGCAGCAACAGGCTTTTTATCTGGCTTTCTGTTCGATGCCAGCCGTATGGTTGTGTGATGTAGTTAACATTCAGAACCTGACGGCAGTCAAGATCCGAAACAAAATAATTCAACAGAAGCACGGCCCGCTATGCCAATGCACTGATAACAAAGGATCTTCTAGCTTTATATGGGTGCGCTGGGCAGGGCTGATTTAAGCAGGATCAATCTTCTGAACTAAGCCGTTTGGTCTACGGCCCTTGGCTCGATAAATTAACGAGTGCTGAGCGGAATTTTATTTATGTCAAATAACTTTAGAAAGAAGCGTTTTAGTTTGTCCAAAAGCTCTTTCGAGACAATGCAGTAGCCAAAAAAAAGGCCACTCGATTGAGTGGCCTTTCTATTTTGGTTGCGGGAGCCGGATTTGAACCGACGACCTTCGGGTTATGAGCCCGACGAGCTACCAGACTGCTCCATCCCGCGTCTGTGGGCGGCATTCTACAGACTGAAGTGCCTGTGTCAACCTCTCATGTCGATAAAGCGTTTTATTTTCAGGCGTTTAGGCAATCAAGTAGCTTGGGAGCCAGCAGAGCGCGTAAGCAGGTGTCATGCGAGGACCCAAACGAAAAAGGCCACTCGATTGAGTGGCCTTTCCGTGTTTGGTTGCGGGAGCCGGATTTGAACCGACGACCTTCGGGTTATGAGCCCGACGAGCTACCAGACTGCTCCATCCCGCGTCTGTGGGCGGCATTCTACATCTTTCGGCTGATCTGTCACGGCTTTATTGCCAGTCGGACAATCTTTTATCACGCGCTTAGCGAAACATGAGCGGCGTGCGACTCGGTTCGAGGCTGGTTTCGATCCCGTCGGGCTTCACGGGATGGCTTGTGATGATGGCGAGCGACTCGCAGCATGCCCCAAAGCATCGCCACGGCGGCTGCACTCCAGCCGACTACTATTAGAAGAATTACCAGTGGCGGCGTGATCATCGTTCGATTCCTTTCTAACCAGACACATCTGCTCTCTGGATAGTGGACAGCGAAAAGGAAACGACGGTTCCGCTTGCCATCTGTCGACAGCGCGGATCGACGGCGGCAATCAGATGCCTAAACGGAATGGGGGGACTTTATTAAAGGAGAAAGCTATGAGGAGCTATTTGGCTATTGCACTTGCGGCCGCGCTTGCGGCTGCTGTTACAGGCCAGGCGTCAGGCGCAGATCCGATGTCTGGCCACGCTCAGCTGGCACAGAATACCGGCGCGGTCGACCGTTCCCTGGGTAATGGCTCCATGGGCGCTGGCGAGGGAATCGAGAGACTACCGGAGAAGTCCGAGAAGGATCGCGACGTCCATGATCAGCGACCACAGCAAACTTACGAGCAATCCAATCACGGTGACACTGATACGGATATGGAACACCGCCCACGCCGAACATTGGGGGATCGAGACGAGGATTGATCTGGCAAGCGTACGTTGGCGTTAGCGTTCGGCTCCTCCTCCGGACGCCCCAGCAAGTAGCCCTGAACCAGATCGATGCCCATGTCTGCCAGAACGCGGAGCTCTTCGCTCAGTTCGATGCCTTCGGCGATGACCTGAGCGCGGGACGCTCTGGCAATCTTCATGATCGACTCGACGAATTCGCGTTTCACAGCGTCCCGGTGGATACCGTCTATGAAGTAGCGATCGATCTTGACGTAGTCAGGGCGCAGCTCCGACCACATGCGCAGGCTGGAATAGCCGGCGCCGAGGTCGTCCAGCGCAATGGAAAAGCCGATGTCTCGATAATGATGCAAGGCGGCACGAAGCAGTTCTAAGTCGTCGGTGGGCGTTTGCTCCGTAAGTTCGATTACAACACTCTCGGCCGAGATGCCGTATTTGTGTAGTAACTCCAATGTGCGACCCGGCTTGTGCGTCGCATCCAACAGCGTTTCCGGCGACACGTTGAGGAACAGTTTCCCCTGCAGCCGCTGCTGACTGTAGCGGCGACAGGCGCTCTCGCGACAGGTCAGGTCCAGTTCATCGAGCCGGCCGGCATGTCGGGCCGCCGCGAGCAGGTTGATAGGGGAGTGAAGCGGAGTGTTCGAAGGGCCGCGGGTGAGGGCTTCGTAGCCAAGGATGACCCGTTCGGCAAGCGAGACGATGGGCTGGAACAGGCTGGTGATGTTGCTCTGAGCCAGGATGGAATCCAGTGTGCTCAACTGCTCGGTAACGATCATGAGGGTCTCGTGCGGCCTTAAAAAAACGAAGGGCCGCACAAGGGCGGCCCTTCGTATTTCACGACACTGCGATGTCATTTTGATGACATCTGCACTCAGCGCTCGACAGGTTGGTTCTTGGCCATGGCCTTATGCAGACCGAGGTAATCCAGCAGAATCCTGCCGCTTTCCGAGAGATAGGCATCGTCCTCGGGTTTGATCTTTTTATCTTCAATATGCGGTGTCGTTTCATCCTCTTTTTCAAGCTTGGCCAGTGGTTCTTCACCTTTGGCCTTGCGCAAGGTGTTTTCCAGGGCTAGCTGGCGTTTCTCGATGCGTTCCTGCTGCGCCCGGCGCTTCTCCTCGTTGAGGCTGATGGTCGTCTCGTGAGTCAACTCCTGAGTCAGTGCGAGACGGTCGCGGGTGAATACAAAGTCGGGATCCTCATGGGTTCGGTTTTCGTGACGCGCCTTGAGTTCAGCGAGGAACGGCTTGAACGGGTTCATATCCGGGCTGACCGCTGCGCGAATGCTGTCCCATGGCATCGCTTCCGGCAGCGCGCTTTCGCCAATTTCCTTGGTATCGACTTCGGCCGGGTAGGAAATGTCTGGAATCACGCCCTGGTGCTGAGTGCTTTGTCCGGAGACCCGATAGAACTTGGCCAATGTCAGCTTGAGTTCACCATGGTTGAGTGGCTGGACCGTTTGCACGGTGCCTTTGCCGAACGTCTGTCCACCGACGATAAGCGCTCGGTGGTAATCCTGCATGGCGCCTGCAAAGATTTCCGAGGCCGATGCGGACAGTCGGTTAACCAGCACAGCCAGCGGTCCTTTATAGAACACGCCTTGCTGCTCATCGGCCAGGACATCGACACGGCCATCGCTGTTGCGGACCAGGACCGTAGGGCCTTGATCGATGAACAGGCCGGTCAGTTCGGTAGCTTCCTGAAGGGAACCACCGCCATTGTTACGTAGATCGATCACTACGCCATCGACGTCTTCCTGTTCCAACTCCGTGAGCAGCTTTTTCACGTCGCGGGTCGTGCTCTTGTATTCCTCGTCTCCGGCACGTAGGGCCTTGAAGTCAAGGTAGAACGCAGGGATTTCGATGACTCCGAGCTTGTAATCGCGACCGTCCTGGCTGAGCTTGAGCACCGATTTCTTCGCCGCCTGTTCTTCAAGCTTCACCGCTTCACGGGTGATCGCAACGACTTTGCTGCTCTGGTCGTTCGGTGCATTGCTCGCCGGGATGACTTCAAGTCGAACGACCGACCCTTTCGGACCGCGGATCAACTTGACGACTTCGTCGAGCCGCCAGCCGATCACATCGACAATCTCCTCATCGCTCTGGCCGACGCCGATGATCTTGTCGGCAGGCGCGATCTGCTTGCTCTTCTCGGCAGGACCGGCGGGAACCAGGCGCACCACCTTGACGTGCTCGTTGTCGCTCTGCAGCACGGCGCCGATCCCTTCCAGGGACAGGCTCATGTTGATGTCGAAGTTCTCCGCGTTGTCAGGTGACAGGTACTGCGTGTGCGGGTCGTAGGATTGCGCAAAGGCATTGATGTAGGTCTGAAATACGTCTTCGCCACGGGTTTGTTCAAGGCGCGTCAGTTGGTTCTTGTAGCGCTTGGTGAGCAGTTCCTCAATGGCTTTGGGCTCCTTGCCGGCGATCTTCAATCGCAGCACCTCGTCCTTCACGCGTTTGCGCCAGAGGTCATCCAGTTCCTGTTCGTTCGCGGGGCGCGCTGCATTCTCGCGGTCGATCAGCAGCTCCTCGTCAAGCGTGAAGTCAAAGCTGTCGACGCCTTGCTCAAGCAGATTCAGAGCGTATTCCAGTCGGCTCTGTAGGCGCTCCAGATGCACCTTGTAAATGATGAACCCAGGCTCAAGGTTGCCGTTCTTCAGGAAGTCATCGAACTGGTTGCGCCAGGCTTCGAATTCGGCGACGTCGCCGGCGGTGAAATAGCTGCGCGAAGGATCGAGCATTTCGAGGTAGCTGTCGAAGATCTTCGCCGAGCGAGCGTCATTTAGCGGCGGCTTGTTGTAGTGATGGCGCTTGAGTAGCTCGACCACGTTCAGACTGGCGATCACCTGGTCACGGTCTGGCTGCAGGTAGTCCCAGGTGTGTGGGTCGGCAGGTTTTGCCAGAGCCGCACTGGCTTGAAGGCCCATCAGCAGGACGAGCACGCCTGCGGTCAATGATCGTTTCATGTCGGAGGGGAGAAGCGAGGCTGAGTAATAACGCATAGTAGGCCATCAAATCAGGCGCCGGAGCGGATTCCGTTCGGCGGGGAGAACACAGCCCGATGTATCTGGCGGCTGGCACGCCGCAATCCAGATCGCACCGAGGCGGTAGAGCGATTCGCCGCACCGAGGAGACCGAGAAGGCAGTCCTTGGTTTGGATGGCGTATCGCTATGTAGCCTGGGCTGAACTTGATCTGCGGCCTGCACTGCCGGAGTCACGGTTTAGCGGGCACAGGTGTGAACCACTATGGAGGCAGCATGAAGGCATTGCAAGGCATCGAGGGACAGGTGGCGCGGGCGGAGCGTGCAGTTGCGAAGTGCGGCAACTCAGGATTCAGGTCGTTGCTGCAAGCCTGATCCGTGCCGATCTGCATCTGCAGCAACTCGCGTGGCCGATATCCTTAGTTTGCATGTGCCAGCGTAGTCAGGACGAGCAATCCAGGCGCATGCGCCTGGATCTCAGCCATCAAGGTAACTCGGCGCTCGAATAGAAAGCGCTGAGGACCTTCACCAGATGCGCCAGGTCCTGGCTGCCGGCTAGCTCGCGGATCGAGTGCATGCCAAAGGTCGGCAGGCCGATATCGACGGTGCGCACGCCGAGCTGGCTGGCGGTGATTGGGCCGATGGTCGAGCCGCAGCCCATGTCGCTGCGGGTGACGAAACTTTGCACTGACACCTCGTTTTCCAGGCAGAGATGGCGGAAAAAGCCGGCGGTTTCGCTACTCGTGGCGTAGCGCTGGTTGCTATTGACCTTGATCACCGGCCCGGCATTGAGTTTCGGGCCGTGGTTGCCGTCATGTTTGTCGGCATAGTTCGGATGCACTGCGTGCGCATTGTCGGCCGAGATCATCAGTGACCGGTTAATGCTGCGCTGGAAGGGCTCGCCTTCAGGCAATACGCGGCGTAGTACCTGCTCGAGAAACGGCCCGTCCGCTCCGCACATCGAGGTGGAGCCGACTTCTTCATGGTCGGTGCAGACCAGCACGCATGTCTCCTCGGGGGCGGCGCGCAACAGGGCTTGGGCGCCGGCAAAACACGACAGCAGATTATCCAGGCGGGCGCCGGCGATGAAGTCGCCGTTAAGGCCAATCACGGCAGCGCCCTGGGTATCGTAGAAGCTCAGCTCGAAATCCAGCACGACGTCGGCAACCAGACCATGTTCGCGGCTCAGTTGGTCCGCCAGCAGCGCGCGAAAATCCGGGCTGTCTTCGCTTGCGATTTGCGCCAGCACCGGTGGCAGCTCGTTCTGCGGGTCGATCGCCCAACCCTGATTGGCGTCTCGATTGAGATGGATGGCAAGGCTGGGAATCACTGCGATAGGCAGCTTGAAATCGATCAGCTGGCTTTCGATCCGACCGTCGCGGCTATAGGTCACGCGTCCAGCCAGGGACAAGTCGCGGTCGAACCACGGCGCCAGCAATGCACCACCGTAGACTTCTACGCCGAGTTGCCAGAAGCCTTGCCGTTGCAGTTCAGGTTGCGGCTTCACTCGTAGGCAGGGACTGTCTGTATGGGCGCCGACCAGGCGCATGCCATTTTCGATGACGGATCGGGTCCCGAGCTGGAACGCGACGATCGCGGAGTCGTTGCGGGTGACGTAGTAACGGCCGCCCGGTTCGGTGTCCCATGTCTCGCGTTCATCCAGCGCTTTGTAGCCAGCGGCCTGCAAGGTCTTGGCGAGACTGGCGGTGGCGTGGAATGGGGTGGGGGAGGCCTTGAGGTAGTCAATCAGACCCTGGTTGAGTTCTTCGCGCATGAGCGGCTCCGGACGGCAAGGGTCGAAAGTTTATAGCATCGGGACCGGTGTCGCTGTAGGTCGCTGCGCCGTGTGAAGTAACAGCCGCGCCAGACTATTACTTCAAACGACTACCAGTGCTTCTCGCGGCTCATGGCAGGCTCGTGGTCGTGCCTGTTGAGTTCGAACAGCGTTCAGCCATCCATCTGCTGCATTTATCTGGCGGTTGTGAGCGCTCGATCCTTTTTCGGCCGAGCATTCTTCGTACCGAAAGAGGGCGACTCGCTCGCTCAGCCGCGCTGGCGCAGGGCTTCGATGCGATCATCGAGCGACGGGTGGGTCATGAACAGGCCGGCCATGCCATGTTTCAGCGCACCGTTGATGCCGAACGCCTTGAGGGTGTCGGGCATCTGCACCGGCACGCCTTGTTCGGCCTGCAGACGACGCAGTGCACCGATCATGGCCTGTGTGCCGGCGAGCTGAGCGCCGGCTTCATCGGCGCGGTATTCACGTTTGCGCGAAAACCACATGACGATGATGCTGGCCAAGAGGCCCAGTACCAGTTCGGCGAAGATAGTCGCGACGAAGTAGCCGATGCCGTGGCCTTCTTCATTCTTGAGAATGGCCTTGTCAACGAAGTTGCCGAAGATCCGCGCGAAGAACATCACGAAGGTGTTCACCACGCCCTGGACCAGTGCGAGCGTGACCATGTCGCCGTTGGCCACGTGGCCGATCTCGTGGGCCAGTACGGCCTTGACCTCATCCGGCGAGAAGCGCTCGAGTAAACCCTGGCTGACCGCAACCAGTGCATCGTTCTTGTTCCAGCCGGTGGCGAAGGCGTTGGCTTCGTAAGCGGGGAAGATGCCGACTTCCGGCATCTTGATGCCGGCTTCGCGCGAGAGTTGTTCGACCGTCTGCAGCAGCCACTGCTCATGACGTGTGCGCGGCTGGCTGATGATCTCGGTACGGGTGCTCATCTTCGCCATCCACTTGGAGATGAACAGCGAAATCAGCGCGCCGGCGAAACCAAAAACGGCGCAGAAGGCCAGCAGGCTGCCGTAGTTCTGACCGGTATAGCGGTCGACCCCGAGCAGCTTGAGGGTGACGCTGGCGACGACCAGGACAGCCAGGTTGGTGGCCAGGAACAAGAAAATGCGCATCATGTTGCGGCAGACTCCAGAGGGAACAGTAAAGAACGATAGGCTATATAAGGGGCGGGTCGTCGCGATTCAACCGAGCGACTATTTCAAGCTATGTCGCCTGGCTAGAAGCTGGACTCAGCGTTGCTCGACCAATGAGCTATCGAAAAGCTGGCGGGTCAGTCGTGCCAGCCGCTCGCTATCGCCATCACGCAATGCTTCGCGTAGCTGATGCGCCAGGGTGGACCGGACTCGACGAACACTCGCCGGCAGTGATTCACGGCAGGCGAGGCCGCTCGGGACGCTGCGTGTCAGCCGCATGAATGCTTTCTCGGTGAGCGCCGCCTGGTCCAGTGCCTGGAAATGAATGGTGCTCTCGAAGCGCAGATAGCCTTCCTCGGCGAGCCATATCAGAGCGCCGAGACAACCTTGGTGGCGTTTGCTGGGCAGGCCGAACTCATCGGGTTCTTCATGACCGATGAGGTCCTCGACGTACAGCGCGACCTTCCGCGGAAAGGCCTGATAAAGAATCAGCAGGCCCGCCGCGGCGTCCCGGTAGAAGTCGTCGATCTGCAGGTCCATCGATCCTACTGGCTGTAGGTCTTGAGGAAACTGCCGATGCGGCCGATCGCCTGCTCGAGGTCGTCGACGCGGGGCAGGGTGACTACACGGAAGTGGTCCGGCCAGGGCCAATTGAACGCCGTTCCCTGCACGATCAGCAGCTTTTCCGAGAGCAGAAGATCAAGGACGAACTTCTCATCGTTGTGGATCGGGCAGATCTTCGGATCGATCCGTGGAAACGCATAAAGTGCGCCCATCGGTTTGACGCAGCTGACGCCGGGAATGTCATTGAGCAGTTCCCAGGTCCGGTTGCGTTGCTCTAGCAATCGACCCGGTGGCAGCACCAGATCGTTGATGCTCTGGTAACCGCCCAAGGCAGTCTGGATGGCGTGCTGGGACGGCACATTGGCACACAGGCGCATGTTGGCCAGTATGTCTATTCCTTCGATATAACTCTGTGCCTTGTGCTTGGGCCCCGTGATCACGACCCAGCCGGAGCGAAAGCCAGCCACCCGGTAGGATTTGGACAGGCCATTGAACGTCAGGCAGAGCACATCCGGCGCCAGTGACGCGGTACAGATGTGCACCGCATCGTCATAAAGGATCTTGTCGTAGATCTCATCGGAGAACAGCACCAGCTTGTGCTGACGAGCCAGCTCGACCATGCCCTCCAGGATTTCGCGCGGATATACCGCACCTGTAGGATTGTTCGGGTTGATCAATACCAGTGCCTTGGTGTTCGGCGTGATCTTGGCCTTGATGTCGGCGAGATCCGGCCACCAGTTGGCCTGCTCGTCGCAGAGGTAATGCACCGGTTTGCCGCCGGCCAGGCTCACGGCAGCCGTCCACAGGGGGTAGTCCGGGGCCGGAATCAGCACTTCGTCGCCGTTGTTGAGCAGCGCCTGCATGGACATCACGATCAGCTCGGACACGCCGTTGCCGAGATAGATGTCTTCGATGGTCACGCCTTCTACCTGCTTCTGCTGGTAGTACTGCATGATTGCCTTGCGTGCACTGAACAGGCCCTTGGAATCGCTATAGCCCTGCGCAGTGGGCAGGTTGCGGATCACGTCCTGGAGGATTTCCTCCGGCGCTTCGAAACCGAACGGTGCCGGGTTGCCGATGTTCAACTTGAGGATGCGATGGCCTTCCTCTTCCAGGCGTTTGGCGTGCTTGAGCACTGGCCCACGGATGTCGTAGCAGACATTGGCGAGCTTGTTCGATTTGCTGACCTGCATGATCCTGAGTGTCCCGAAGTGAAGACGCGCCCGGCTTTCGATGGCTGGCGACGTTTGGCATGAACCCGGGCGCCTTGGCAGTCTGAAGCCCCGCTGCCAGACTAGGCGTCTAAGAGCAACGCATCATACGTGCGGCCCGACTACCGGAAAAGGTACAGATCCGCCTTTTTTGAGATCACGAGGTGTACCGATGGACAAGCTAGAGAAACCGCTGGAAACCTGGCGTGAAGAGCTATCCGACGAACAATTTCAGGTCTGTCGACTGGGGGCGACCGAGCGACCCTTTAGCGGTCAGTACAACGAAACGAAAACACCCGGCATTTATCATTGCGCCTGCTGCGACGCACCGTTGTTCGATTCTGACGCCAAGTTCGATTCCGGCTGCGGTTGGCCGAGCTACTTTCAGCCGGTCAGCGACACAGCAATCGCCAGCGTCGACGACTTCAGTCACGGTATGCACCGCATCGAAGTTAAATGTGCCCGTTGCGATGCGCATCTGGGTCATGTATTCCCCGATGGTCCTGCGCCGACCGGGCTGCGCTATTGCATCAATTCGGCCTCTCTCAACCACAAGCCGCGCGAGGCCTGACCGGCATCGCTACGCGTCGTCAGGATACTGCCATGCGCGATCCGCTGTTCGAGATTCCCTGCCTCACCATAAATGGCCAGCAGAAGACGCTTGCCGAGTTCGACGCCAAAGTACTGCTGGTGGTCAACACGGCGAGCAAGTGCGGCTTCACTCCGCAATACAAGGGGCTCGAGGCGCTATGGCAGCGCTATTGCGAAAAAGGGTTGTTGGTTCTTGGCTTTCCCTGCGATCAGTTCGGCCATCAGGAGCCAGGTGATGAAGAACAGATAGCAACCTTCTGTGAAAGGAATTTTGGAGTCAGCTTTCCGCTGTTCGCCAAAGTCCGGGTCAATGGCGGCGATGCCCATCCTCTGTTTGTTGAATTGAAGAAGCGCGCGCCCGGCTTTCTAGGCAGCAAGGCGATCAAGTGGAATTTCACCAAGTTTTTGATCACAAATGAGGGGCGCTCGGTCGAGCGTTTCGCTTCGCGTACCTCGCCGGATGCGCTGGCGGCACATATCGAAACTCATCTGTAGCCTATGATCCCGTGGCCGCTACTGAATTTTGCAGGTCGCTGGCGCGATCGTTCTGGAGTCGTTGAATGGATGCTGAGCTGAAAGCTTTTTTGCAGCGCGCCGATGCGCTGATGACGCGCCTGGAGCCTTTGTTGCCAGCGCAGCGGGCGCCGGTGGATTGGGCCACGAGCCTGGCCGCGCGCTGGCATCGTGAAGGTTCGGGCGGCTATTTGCAGGCCTTGGATGTGTCGCTCGACATGAAGCTGAACGACCTGATCGGTATCGACCGGCAATGCGAGCTGTTATCACGCAACACCGGTCAGTTCGTTTCCGGCCTACCGGCAAACCATGCCTTGCTCTGGGGCGCCCGCGGCACGGGCAAGTCTTCGTTGATCCGAGCGCTGCTGGCCGAACATGCAGCAGAAGGATTGCGCCTGATTGAAATCGAGCGCGACCATCTGGCTGACCTGCCAAGGCTGGTCGACCAGCTAGCGGGGCAGCCGCAGCATTTTGTGGTGTTCTGCGATGACCTTTCGTTCGAGGCAGGCGAGGGCGACTATCGGATCTTGAAGAGTGTGCTGGACGGCTCGCTCGAGCGCGCGCCTGAGAATGTTCTGCTGTATGCCACGTCGAATCGACGCCACCTTGTGCCTGAGCGTCAGAGTGACAACGAAAACTGGCAGATGGTTAATGGTGAGCTGCATCCCAATGAGGCGGTCGAAGACAAGATTGCGCTGTCGGACCGCTTTGGGCTTTGGCTGTCGTTCTACCCGTTCAGCCAGACGCATTACCTGAGTGTGGTGCGGCACTGGATCGGCTCGCTGGCCACGCAGGCGGGGCTGAACTGGAATTGGGATGATGAACTGGAAAAAGACGCCGTGCGCTGGGCCACGGCGCGTGGCAATCGCAACGGTCGCTGTGCTTACCAGTTTGCCCGGCAGTGGGTAGGGATTCGCTTGCTCTGACCGATTGGCAGGCCGTGCCAATTTCGGCATGCGCGGGGCGACGCCTCGTTCTGATGCAGCTGCAGAGACGTCTTGCGGCGAGGCGCGTTTCCGTCTCCTACAGCTGCACAACGCATCAGTCTCAGTTGGCTGGCGTTGCCTTTCCCATATCGATAAGTTTGGCAGTCATGCGCTGCTCGCCGGGTAGCAGGTTCTCCACAGACTCACGTGCCTTCATGCGCGAATAGTGCGCGGCCAGGGCTGGCCAGCGGCCGGCGTCGATCACTTCGCCACCGTGCTCCATGTTGATCAGCTGGCACGCAACGGCGATATCGGCGATCGAGAGCTGCTCGCCAATGAAAAAGGCGTTCTCCCCCAGCTGTCGCTCGAGGTAGTCGAAGTGCGGTGGCAGCTTCTCGTTCAACGCACTCTGCACGGTTTCCTCGTTACAGGGGTTACCCGAGCTCGGCTTCAGCACGCGGTTGCGGAAAATTCCGAATGTCGTCAGCGGTGCGAGCTCGTAATCTGCATATTTTTCCAGCCAACGTATCTGGGCCCGGTCGACCGGGTTATCGCCGTAGAGCTGTACTGTTTGGTCGTAAGTCTCGTCGAGGTACTGGCAGATCACGCTGGAGTCGGCGAGGCAGAGCTCTCCATCCTTCATGGCCGGAATGCGGCCGAGTGGGTTGAGCTGCAGATACCACTCCGGTGGGGTGAATGGCATGACGACTTCGAGCCCATAGTCCAAGCCCTTTTCCTGCAGACAGAGGCGTACCTTGCGAACGAAAGGCGATAGAGGGGCACCGAATACGGTTATTGGCATAACGAATTCTCCACGGCAGGGAGGCAGCCGCCGGACATTAGCGGATCGAGTGAACACGGCGATTGGGGCGCCGTCTCGATTCGTCCGGCCTGTGCCTTAATAGATGTTGTTCTTCTTCCAGTCGTCTTCACTTTCGAGGCTTTTCAGACCTTCGGCCAGCTCGCTCGGCTCGTCAAGCTTCGGCTGATGTTGTGTCTGCTCGAGCTTATTGGCATGACTGTAGCTCGCTTCGAGCTTGCTCAGCTGGTCTTGATAGTCGGCCGGGTTGGCCTGCTTGCGGATGTGCTGGATGCCGCGCTCGAAAGCCAGGCGTGCCTTATGCGCGCTGCCCTGTTGAAGTGCCTGCTGGCCAACATTGCTGAAGTATTCAACATGCAGCATCACCATCATCCGCTGGATCTGATGAATCCAGCGCTTGGCTGCGGTGGTATCCAGCTGATGCTGCTTGTTGGCCCAGACGATCTGGGCGTGCAGATCTTCCATCAGCAGGCGAATCTCCTTGGCCTGGGCTTCGGTGGTGACCTTGACCGGTGCGTTCTCCACGGGGATTTCTTCACCTTTGGCAGCCGCGCCGCGCAGCGCTGCTAACCGGGGTTCGAGCGTGGGGTTCTTCTTGTCGAGGGGCAGCAACTTCTCGCCCAGGCCCAGCTCCAGGCGCGTCAGCAGCAGCTTGAGTGCTGGCGTCATCATCTGGCCCGGAAAACTCTCGGATAGATTGGCGCAGCGGCGCATGCGGTCGCTGAGCTCCGCGCGGATGCGCGCCTTTTCCAAGTTGTTCTTCTCGACGATCTGGTTGATGACGCCGATTGCAATCAGGATGAAAAGGCCGGCAACGACCAGGCCAGTAATCAGAACTGGGGACACGAAACGCACCTCTCTGACCGAGCGATTTTTTGCGAGTGTAGAGCGTTGGATGGCAAGCTGATAGCTCAACGCTAGCTAGACGTTGGGTTCATAAAATATTTGCAGATGGTGCT
Source organism: Stutzerimonas stutzeri SDM-LAC (assembly GCF_000235745.1). Lineage (GTDB taxonomy): Bacteria > Pseudomonadota > Gammaproteobacteria > Pseudomonadales > Pseudomonadaceae > Stutzerimonas > Stutzerimonas stutzeri_H. The sequence goes on from NZ_AGSX01000070.1 coordinate 126,916, forward strand.
TGACGACCCTGTTCGACGTCCATAGAATGCGCGCCACTTGCAGCGTGAAGCTCTAAAGCGAAACGCTGAAAGCCGGATAAAGCAGTAGCTTCCGGGCAGCGTCCCCTTCGTCTAGTGGCCTAGGACACCGCCCTTTCACGGCGGTAACAGGGGTTCGAGTCCCCTAGGGGACGCCATTTTTGTTGCAAGTTACGCGGGAATAGCTCAGTTGGTAGAGCACGACCTTGCCAAGGTCGGGGTCGCGAGTTCGAGTCTCGTTTCCCGCTCCAAATTTGCTTCGAGTCTTTTTGAAAGATATCGAAGCGCTAGAAAAGCGACCTCAGGGTCGCTTTTTTCGTTTCTGGTCAATTCATCAGTGATTGCCGCCCGCTGCGGATAGTCTGGATTGTCGAGTATTCGTCTCCTGACGTTTCCGACGCCAGGCCCCGCCACCCGCACCTTAAAGTTCAGGTGTCCTTGGTAGAAATGCTGCGCACGCGCGCCAGCGTTTCGCCAGTGCCCTGAGTCTGATCGTCCATTGCCTCTTCAATCAGGCAAGTCAGCATCAACGATAGGGCTTGTCCAGCGCGCTGTGAGCCGCGGAAAACTGCTGGCTATCGCTTCGCAATCCTCGTCGCGTTTGAGCCTGGTCTGGATGCCCCGTACCTGGCGGTAGGCAAAACAGGCCATTCCCTGACCGGTACATGACGATCATCGGGCGCGGCAAGCCTATGGCCAATCCCTCGCTATGGGTGCATCACAGTCTACTCGGCAGGGCCACCACAACGGCGTTGAATCATCGGCACGCTCTTGGGTTCAAAGAATGAGCCCCTTCGGAGAGCAGGACTATCAGAGCCATAGCCTCGGTCTTAGGAGGGGCCGCGTACAATCAACCTTCCCGCTTTCAGGATTTACTGATCATGGCGTCAACCGCTCAAAGCCCCGCTGCCACTTTGCGCTCTGTCTGGCTCGCCCAAGCGCAGGCCAGTCCCTGGATCACCTTCAGCCTTGCAGCGGCGGCGGTTGCGGTTCTGTTGCTGCTCGTGGCCGGTGGAGTCAACGCGTTCAATAACGAGTCCAGTAACGTTCGCTACGCCATGTTGGGGGGAGGCGCCGGTTTCGTTGCCACGGCTGCTGGAGCGTTTCTGGCCATCGGCTTGCGGGACGTCTCCACTCGCATGCAGGACAGTATGTTGGGTTTCGCGGCCGGGATGATGCTGGCAGCTAGCGCATTCTCATTGATACTGCCGGGACTGGAAGCCGGGCGTGAGCTGTTTGGCAACGGGCCTGCTGCGGCATTGACGGTCGTGGTCGGGCTCGGCCTCGGCGTTTTGCTGATGCTCGGGCTGGACCACTTCACGCCGCATGAGCACCAGAGCACCGGACCCCGTGGCCCCGAATTTGCCCGACTCAATCGGGTGTGGCTGTTCGTTCTGGCTATCGCGTTGCATAACATTCCGGAAGGCATGGCCATCGGCGTAAGTTTCGCCAATGGCGACTTGGGAGTCGGCCTGCCGTTGACCGCGGCAATTTCGATTCAGGACATTCCGGAAGGGCTGGCGGTGGCACTGGCGCTGCGCACCACTGGTTTGTCTGCGCGGACCTCCGTGCTGATTGCGGCAGCTTCCGGGCTGATGGAGCCCATCGGTGCGCTGGTCGGCATAGGCATGTCAAGCGGCTTCGCCATCGCTTATCCGGTCAGCCTCGGCTTGGCGGCCGGTGCCATGATCTTCGTGGTTTCCCACGAGGTCATCCCGGAGACTCACCGCAACGGTCATCAAACACCCGCCACACTCGGATTGATGCTGGGCTTCGCCGTGATGATGTTTCTCGACACCGCGCTGGGTTGAGTACAGCCACGTGGCGTTGAGAGACCCCGCGCAATGCCGACGCGCCGGCAATGCGCAAGGAGAGCCGACTCTAATCAGAGGTTTTCCAGCAACCGGCGTGCGGCTTCCTGGCCGCTGAGCCAGGCGCCTTCGACTCGGCCAGATAAGCACCAGTCACCGCAGGCATACAAGCCCAGTCCGGCGTCGGTCAGCGCTGTCCATTCATGGGCCTGGGCCGGTCGGGCATACAACCAGCGATGCGCCAGGGTGAATTCGGGCGCAGGCACTATGCAGTCGATCAGCTCCGCGAAGGCGCCGTGCAGGCGCTCGATCACCGCTTCCTTTGATAGGTCGAGATGCTGGCGGCTCCAGTTGCTGGTGCCGTGCAGCACCCAGGTGTCGAGTTCGCCGTCTCGCCCCGGTTTGCTGCGATTGCGGGCGATCCAGTCCAGTGCATCATCCTGAACGAAACAGCCTTCCACATCAGTGCTCAGCGGTGTGGCAAAGCCCAGCGCAACCGCCCATGTCGGTTCCATCGCGACGCTTGCTGCAACGGCAGCAAGCTTGGGGGCGCTTGGTAGCAACGCTGCGGCCTGAGGCGCCGGAACTGCAACCACTACCTGGCTGAAGGGGCCATGGCTGGTGCCTGATGCGTCGACCAGGGTCCAGAACTGTTCACCGCGAAACACCTCGGTGATGCGGCAACTGAAGGTGACCGGCAGCTCGCCCAGCAGGCCGCGGGTGATTGCGCTCATGGTTGGTGTGCCGACCCAGCGTAGTTGCTCATCGACAGAAGGGCTCAGTTGTCCTTCACGAGCTTGAAAAAGGTTCGGCGACCACTGATCGACCCAGCCTTCGGCGTGCCATTGACGCACGGCTTCGCTGAAGCGGCGATCGCGCGCTGTGAAGTACTGCGCGCCCAGATCGAGCGAGCCAGCATCGCTGCGTTTACTGGCCATGCGGCCACCGCTGCCGCGGCTTTTGTCGAACAGGTGTACGGGCTGCCCGGCATCGTGAAGCGTACGGGCTGCGGAAAGGCCCGCGATTCCGGTACCAATGATGGCGATTGGAGCCTTGCTCATGATTACCTCGTGTGCTGTGCCATGAGCCGCGCAAATGATTGGGTGCGGCATGATTTCATGACAAATGTGCGATAGCGCTTAGCCTCCCCATCCTCGAACAGACGATCGTCTTTGGCTAGAGGGTTTTGATGCAATGCGATAAAACAGCCAAGCTGTCGCCGCGGCCGCTGACCGGCGGTCATGCCCGGCCGCGGGGCCGAGTGTTCGGCCGGTGTTTTTGCCGTTCGTAGGCAGTGGTTGTAAGTTGCTGATAAGCCGGTACAATGGCGCCGCTCGCCGCCAGGCGGGTTTGTCATGGTGGGCCCTGCCGGTCCCCCCGCAACGATCAGCCGTGAACCCGGTCAGGCCCGGAAGGGAGCAGCCGCAGCGGTGACATTGTGTGCCGGGGTGTGGCTGGTAGGGTTCACCTCCATGACGATCATATCTTCCCTCCGTTTTTGCCATGCATCGGCTCCCTGCGAGTCCGAGCGAGCTGTCACGCCCGTTTATCGGGATGGCAAACCGCAGCCTTCGACTGCGATGCTCAAAGGCACGCAAGCTAGCCGACACGACAGTAGTCGAGAGCGTTAACGATTGTCGGAGGCGCGCGCCGCTGTAAGCCGTAATTGGAAGCCCGTATCCGGCATTCTTTGCAGGCATCCTGCAGGCGCAAGCAGCCTGGAACGGTTCATTCGAGGGGGTTTCGTTTGGCAGTCAAAACAAGCTGGGACATCTTTTGCGTCGTCGTCGACAACTACGGGGACATTGGCGTGACCTGGCGCCTTGCGCGGCAGCTGGTCGCCGAGCACGGGCAGCGTGTGCGGCTTTGGGTCGATGATCTCGATACCTTCGCTCGGCTTTGCCCGGGTAGCAGTACTGTCGCCGACCAGCAATGGCATGAAGGTGTCGAGGTGCGTCATTGGACACCTGGTTGGCCCGGCGCCGAGCCGGCCGACGTGGTGATCGAGGCTTTTGCCTGCCAGCTTCCCGACGCCTATATAAAGGCAATGGCTTGCAGCGGGCGCCGCATCCTCTGGCTTAACCTCGAATACCTCAGTGCAGAAGACTGGGTGGTGGGCTGCCATGCGCTGCCTTCCATGCAGTCCGATGGCTTGCAGAAGTATTTTTTCTTTCCGGGATTCGAGCAGGGCACCGGCGGCCTGATTCGCGAGGGCGATCTGCTGGCACGCCGGGAGGCGTTTCAAGCCAATCCGGTACTACGTGAAGCCTTTCTGCAGAGCTTCGACCTGACCGTGCCGGCTAACGCGCGCTTGCTCTCACTGTTCGCCTATGAAAATCGCGCCGTTGACGGATGGCTCGACGCGCTGGCTGTTGATGCGCGTCCATCACAGCTGCTGGTGCCGGAGGGGCGGGTCCTGGGCGACGTGGAGGCCTGGCTGGGGGTCGAGCAGCTGCAAGCCGGTGATCGTCATTCCCGTGGTGCGCTGGAGATTGCAGTGCTGCCGTTCATGACCCAGAACCAGTACGACATGCTGCTGTGGTGCTGCGATTTCAATGCCGTGCGCGGCGAGGAGTCCTTTATCCGGGCCCAGTGGGCAGGGCGGCCACTGGTCTGGCATATCTATCCTCAGGAGGAAGACGCGCACTGGGACAAACTCAACGCATATCTGGATCTGTATGTCCGCGACCTTTCCACGCCAGCTGAGGCAGCGCTACGTGAGTTCTGGAGAGCCTGGAACGATGGCATAGGCAGCGACATCACCTGGACCGCGATGCTGGAGCACGAAGCAGAGCTGCAGGCGCATGCCGACCGTTGGACACACAAGCAGGTCGCTAATGGCGATCTGGCTGGGAAGCTGGTGCTTTTCTACGCTGACTGGTCCGGGCCCGCTCTGGCTTGACACCGGGCTGCTCCGGGACCAGTCGTTCGGCATGGCTGTGAACATGATGCGGCGATGGCGCCATGCGTCGCAGCAGCGCGGCTTGCGACGAGACCGGAACAAACCCTATGATACGGGGCCTGATTTTATGTCTCTAATTCCATTCGGATATTCGTATGAAAACCGCACAAGAGTTCCGTGCCGGCCAAGTGGCCGTTATCAACGGCGCACCCTGGATCATCCAGAAAGCCGAGTTCAACAAGTCCGGTCGTAACAGTGCCGTGGTCAAGATGAAGCTGAAGAACCTGCTCAACGGTTCGGCGACCGAGACCGTTTACAAGGCTGACGACAAGCTGGAGCCGGTGATCCTCGAGCGCAAGGAAGTGACCTATTCCTACTTCGCTGACCCGCTTTACGTCTTCATGGACGAAGAATTCAACCAGTACGAAATCGAAAAAGACGACCTCGAAGGCGTGATGACCTTCATCGAAGACGGCATGACTGACGTCTGCGAAGCCACTTTCTACAACGATAAGGTGATCTCGGTTGAACTGCCGACCACCATCGTTCGCGAAATCGTCTACACCGAGCCGTCCGTTCGTGGCGACACTTCCGGCAAGGTCATGAAGACCGCCCGCCTGAAGAACGGTGCCGAGCTGCAGGTTTCCGCCTTCTGCGAAATCGGCGACTCGATCGAAATCGACACTCGCACTGGCGAGTACAAGTCCCGCATCAAGGCCTGATTTCAGCCCTGCGCAGACAAGCCCGGCCTGGCGCCGGGTGACTTGAGACCGAGCCCCGCTTAATGCGGGGTTTTGTTTTTGGACGATGTGATTTGCGCTGACTGTCCGGGCGAAGTCAAAGCTGGCCTCCGAACACGGAACCCCAAGCGACACCATTGCGGCTGGCTGGGATCAAGCCCGCAAACAGAGCAGTGGAGGATTCTGCTGCTTGCGGTTGAAACCAGCCGGTGCGCTGGAGTATGGTTGGGGCATCCGTTGGAGAACAGCATGCAGCTCAACCTGATTCCCTCGATCCTTGCAAACACCGGCGCCATGCGCACGGCGTTGCTGCGTGGGCAGACGATTGCGACCGACGGTTATTACTTTGGGTATTGGTTTAGCCATCGGCGCGCCTGATACCCCACAGGCGCCCTAGCAAGCAGGGTCGCCACCAGACAGTTTTCGAACCCCCGGTCGGCCACCCGACCGGGGGTTTTGTTTTTTCAGGCCTTGAGAAGGCCTTACATAC